>CAXSGV010000091.1:0-17297 GCA_964236615.1 uncultured Polyangiaceae bacterium | reverse complement strand
CTGACGACGCAGGGCTGCCCGTTTTCGAAGATCGGGGATGCGTTCGACGCGTTCAAGCCGGACCTCGTGCTCGTGCAAGTGCGACCCGACGCCGCAAAAGACAACCGGCTCGAAGATGCGCCAATCGAGCAGACGTACGTGAACGACATCGTCGGCTCACGCGGTATCGACATGGAGCCCATCGACTGGTTCCGCGAGATCGAGCTCGGGATCCCGCTACCGAGCCCCGAGTCGACCGAGGTCGAGGCCTACAAGCGCGACGCCGGGTGGCTCGACACCTACGAGCCGATGACGTTCGAGCAGGCCAACAGCCGCGAGACCTCGGAGAGGATCCTCGTCGCGCTCAACGCCCGCGCGCGCTACCTCGGCGGCAACGCCCTCTGGGAGAAGCGGCAGGCCTGGATCCAGCACAACGCCGCGGAGGCCATGAAGAAGCACAAAGGCGTGCGCCGCGTGATGGCCGTCATCCAGGTGATGCACCGCCCCGAGCTCGAGATGTACCTGCAGAACATGGGCGCCGTGATCCGCAACGCGGCGGACATCGTGGCGAAGGCGAGCGAGACGCGCGAGGCCGGCGCTGTCCCTGCGACCGTCGTCACCCAGTGGAAGACCGAGCTCAATCGCCTGCGCGAGAAGCTCGAGAACGCCCCGAAGAAGGGTCCGGAGCGCTTGCCAATTGCGGCCAAGATGGCGGTGCTTCAGGTCGCTGTCGACAAGGCCGGCGCCTGTTGCGTCCCCCCCTCGCTCCTCCTGCCTCGAAAAGCCGGCGAAGGCGCGCCCTAGACGCCGCCTCGACACCCTGCGCAGCTCGTCAAGCTGCTGGACGAGAGGATCATCGAGGTCTACTGATCGTTGGCTCGTGAGCAAAGCGGGCGGCGCCGACCGAAGGCTGGATCTTCTCGAGGATGGCGCGGGACTGTTGACGCCGCTCGAGCGGTTCCAGATCCGTTTCGTCCGTAAGAGCCTCGACACACCCATGTTCGACGGCTCGCTGCGCTGGCTTCAGCGAAAGATTGGCGCGAACTGGATCGAGCAGTCGGTCAAGAACCTGCGTCACGTACACGGCACCGACCGGCTTCCCGAGCTCGACGGGAAGAAGAGCTTCATCGTGGTGTCGAACCACCGCAGCTTCTTCGATCTCTACGTGATCACGGCCTACCTCGTGAAGCGCGGCCTTCCGCACCGGATCCTCTTTCCCGTGCGCGCGAACTTCTTCTACGACAACCCGCTCGGGTTCTTCGTCAACGGGGCGATGAGCTTCTTCGCCATGTACCCGCCCGTGTTTCGCGATCGCAAGCGCGCGGCGCTGAACCTTGCGGGTATCGAAGAGGTCGCGTGGCTTCTGCGGCGCGGCGGCGTCTTCGTCGGCTTGCACCCCGAGGGCGCGCGCAAGAAGGACGACGATCCGTACACGTTCCTCCCCGCGCAGAGCGGCGTCGGTCGCATCATCCACCGCGCGGGCGTGACGGTGCTGCCGGTGTTCATCCACGGTCTGACGAACGACATCGTGAAGCAGTTTTCCACGAACGCGATGAAGGCCGGCGAGCGCGTCAACGTCGTGTTCGGCAAGCCGGTCGACTTCGGCACCCTCCTCACCGACACCCCGAGCCCGCGCGTCTACAAGCAGGTGAGTGAACGCGCGCTCGACGCCATCCGCGTGCTCGGCGAAGAAGAGCGCGCGATACGCGGCCAATAGCGGAACAGCGCGACGTCTCTCAACGCGCGAGCACCGAGACGTTTCACGCGCGAGCAGCGCGCCTCAGCGCGCGGTGTTGATGTCGAGACCGGTGTGCGCCGGCCCAGTGCCAGTGTGGCGCGCGGTCGGGGTAGGGGTCGTCGGACGTGCATCGAGAGCAAGAACGACCTCGCGCGGCCCGCCTTCGGTCGCGGTCGCGTGCGCGGTCTTGTTGCCTTCGAGCTGCGCGGTGATCGCGAGCGGGCCCGACCACGGCGTGACCGAAATTTTCGCTCGGGTCCCATCGATCTCGACGCGATGCAATCCAGTCGCTCGCACGGTGTCGATCCTCCGATCGGAGAGCACGAGCAGCTCGACGTCGGTGCTCACTGCCGCGCTGGTCGTCGTCGTCGTCGACGGAGCGGTGACGGGCACCGAAGCGCTCACGACGCCGTCACTCGTCGCGCGACCGCTGGCGAGCGTCGTCTCGGCGTTGCGTCGAACCATGAACGCCGCAGCCGCGATCGACGCAATGAGCAGGCCGAGCACGATTGCCATCGTGGCGCGCCGCTTGGTCGGCGACACGTAGAGTGTGTGATCGGCGGTCGACCCGCCGCCTGTTTTGGAGGAAGGCGCGGGCGTGAATTCCAGGCCGCGCCGCGAGCTCGCCGCGCTGGAGAACGACGCATACTTCGACGGCCGCTCCGAGCTGAGAGCGCCGGGCATCACTGCACCAAGGGGCTCGAGCTCGCCCGCGAGCAGCGCGCGTAACGTCTCGCGCCGCTCCTTGAGCTGGGCACCGACGTACGTCGTCATGAACGCCGCGACCTCGCGGTGCGACGCTGGCGTGATGGCGGCGGTGAGCGCGTCGAGAAACTCGGCCGCGTTCGCGTAGCGCTGATCGACCGGACGCGAGAGAGCCTTCTGCACCACGGCGTCGAGCGCGGCCGGCACCGTGCTCACCTTGATCGACGGGTTCGTGATCGGCGCTTCGTGGATGCGACGGATGGTCTCGAACTCGTTGTCGCTCGCGAAGAGCCGCTCGTTCGTGAGCATCTCGTAGAGGACGACGCCCATGGCGAAGACGTCGGAGCGGCGATCGAGATCTTTCCCCTGCGACTGCTCGGGGGACATGTACCCGTATTTGCCCTTCAGGCTCCCGGTCTGTGTCTCGGTGATGCGGCGCTGCGCCTTCGCGATGCCGAAGTCGATGAGACGACCGACGCCATCGGCACCGACGATGATGTTCTGCGGGCTCACGTCGCGGTGCACGACGTCGAGCGGCGCGCCCTGCATGTCGACGGCCTCGTGCGCGGCGTGCAGACCCGCCAGCGCGTCGCCAACGATCCGCGCCGCGATGGCTGGCGGGATCCGTTGCTTCGCCTTTCCGGCAGCGTGCCGCAGCTTCGCGACCGTCGCCGAGTCGATGTAATTCATGACGAGGAACAGCTCGCCCTCGGCCTCGACGACGTCGACGACCGGCACCACGTTCGGGTGATGAATCATCGAAGCGACGCGCGCCTCGTCGAGAAACATGTCGGTGAACGACGCGTTCTCGAGCAGGTGCCGGTGCACGCGCTTCACGACGACGAGGCGCTCGAAGCCTGCTGCCCCAATCTGCCGCGCGACGTAGACGGTCGCCATCCCGCCAGCGGCAAGCTCGAGGAGGAGCTCGTACTGGCCGAGCCGAATACGCGAAGACGAGCTCGGACCCTCCACGGCGATTGACTGATCTTATGCTAAACCGCCCCGTCGTGCGATCCAGGCTGTCATCTGCGCGGGAGCTTCTTCGAGAGCGGCCCGTCCTCCTTGCGCCTCTCGAGGATGTGTCGGACGTGGTTTTTCGGCGGCTTTGCCGTGCGCACGGCGCGAAACTGACGGTCACCGAGTTCGTGAACGTCGAAGGGCTCCTTCGCGGCTGCCGCAACGCCAAGCGCAAAATCAAGCTCGCGGACGACGACGACCTCACCGCGATCCAGATTTACGGCTCGGACCCCGAGCGCCTGGCCGAGGCCGCGACCTTCGCCGAGAGCGCCGATCCACTGTGGATCGACATCAACTGCGGGTGCTGGGTGCCGAAGATCGCAGGCCGCGGTGCCGGCGCCGGCTGGCTGCGCGATCCGGACGCGATGGTGAAGATGGTCAAGATGGTCGTCGACCGCGTCTCGATCCCCGTCACGGTGAAGACGCGCATCGGCTACGGCCCGGAGTCGCACATGCCCATCGTGGATCTGGCGCGCCGGCTCGAGGACACGGGCATCGCCGCGCTCACGATCCACTGCCGCACCGCCTCGATGGGGCACTCGGGTGCGGCGGACTGGTCATGGGCCGCAAAGGCGCAGGCCGTCGTGAAAATCCCGGTCATCGTGAACGGCGACGTGAAGAGCGGGCCCGACGCCGTGCGCGCTCTCGCCGAGACCGGCTGCGCGGGCGTCATGGTCGGGCGGCGCGCGATCGAGCACCCGTGGGTGTTTCGCGAGATCGAAGCCAGCTTCCGCGGGGAGACGCTCGCCCCGCCGACGCCCGGAGAGCGGCTCGCGATGTGCGCCGATCACCTGCGCGCCAACGTCGAAGCGCGCGGCGAACCTTACGGTGTAAGGGTCACGCGCCGGCACCTGAGTGGCTACCTGCACGGCCTTCCGGGCGCCGCGGCCATGCGCCAGCGTTTGAACACGACCGACTCGCTCGTGGCCTGCCTCGACCTCCTCGGCGAAGCCGCCACCCGCGCCGCCTGACGCGGTCTTTTCACTGGCACGTACAGGTAGGATGACGTAAGCCTCGGGACGCCATGGGCGTACCTTTTCGAGTCCCGTTCCAGGGAGCAGGCTGCGATGCGTAAGTTGACGATTTCGTTGGGTGTAGTGGGGTTCTTTGCCATGGCGAGCAATGCCCTGGCCGAGCCGAACGAGGCGGGAAACAACGGCGCACGTGCCCTCGTGGCCGTCTCGACCCCCGCGCCGGACGCGATCCCGCCGCTGCCGACGACCTGCACGCCCATGACGACGCCGTCGGGCAAGAAGCTCTGCACGCCGGACGCCGACTTCGCGAAGCGCCTTTGCGGCGGCGAGTACCCCGACGTCGCCCTCGCACTGATGGGCAAAGGCACCCCATTCACGCGCTCGTACATGACCCGTGACGTCGATGCCTGGAACGCAACCGGCGGCCGCACGCACCGCGCAAAGGTGCTCTTCGACGAAGAGGTGATGGTCGTCCAGTACCGCAAGGCGCAGTCGGGCGGCATCGTGATGGTCGGCGCCAACGGCGAGAGCGGCAGCTACGACGTGCTTCGCTGGGACGGCTCGTGCGTGTCGGTGATGGCCGAAGAGATCACGCTCGCTCGCCCGCCGCAGCCGAAACGCGCGGCGATTCCGTGGCGCCACCTCGACGACGCGACGAGGACCGCGCTCCTCGCCGCACCTGCGGTGAAGAACAGCTACGCGCTCCTCGGCAAAGCCTGCGACGGCAACGTCGAGCGCTGCACGAAGGCCGAGTCCGCACTGTCGAGCGCGGTTGTCGACTTCGTGCGCAACGGCGGCGCGCTTCCTCCGCCCGCGCATCGCCCCTGAGGGTCCTGTACTCTTCGGGAAGTGAGCGATCCGTTCCAGATCGTCGGCACCACGATCGCGGAGAAATACCGGGTTGATCGCGTCCTCGGTGAGGGCGGCTACGGCGTCGTGTACGCAGGTTTTCAGATGCTGCTCGGCGCCCCGGTGGCGCTCAAGCCGATCGCCGGCGCGTACGCCGGTGAGGCGCAAGCCACACAACAATTTCTCCGCGAGGCGCGCGTACTCTTCTCGCTGAACCACCCGGCGATCGTGCGCATGTACGACGTCGGCGAGCTCGAGACGCGGCTCGGAAGCGTGCCTTACGTCGTGCTCGAGCTGCTCGCCGGTGTCGGGCTCGACGAAGAGATCGCGCGGCGTCGTCGCGAGCGCGCCGCGCCGTTCTCCATGGCCGAGCTCACCGGTGTCTTCGAGCCCGTGCTCGAAGGGCTCGCGTTCGCGCACCAGCGCGGCGTGGTTCACCGCGATCTGAAGCCGTCGAACGTGATGCTCGTGCAAGGTGCGAACGGCGCGCGGACGGCGAAGGTCCTCGATTTCGGAACCGCGCGCGCGGGCGGTCAAGAGGTCTCGATGGGCACGACCGGCTTCACGCCGCGCTATGCCTCGCCCGAGCAGTGGGACACGAGCTTCGGAACGACAGGGCCGGCGAGCGATCTCTTTTCGCTCGGGCTGATCCTCGCTGAGGCCTGCACGCTCGAGCCCGTGTTCCCAGGCGCGTCGGCCGGTCAGATCCTCGCGCAAGCCGTGAACCCGAGCCACGTGGTTTCGGTGCGCCAGCGCCGGCCCGATCTTCCCGAGGCGCTCGATCACGTCATCGCACGCGCAACACGCCGGCCGATGCACGAGCGTTTCACGAGCGCGGCCGAGATGCTCGATGCGCTGCGTGGAGCCGCGACGCAGGCACCGAGCGCTTACCAGGCGCCCGCGCCCTCTCACCCGAGCGTCACGCAGTCGCAGCCGAGCACCCGCTGGGCAGCCCACCCGCAAGCACCCGCATCGTCATCGTCGTCATCGTCGTCCGCGGGATGGATGGCGCTTGGCGCTGGGCTCGCGGGCCTCGTGTTCGTCGTCTTGCTCGTCGTGGGTGTTCTCTTTTTCTACCTTCGCTCGGCGTCGAGCGAGCCCCACGCAGGTCCGGTCAACGTGCCCACGGCGACCGCCCTCGCGACCACCGCGCCGACGCCAACGGATACCGCCAAGCCAACGGCAACGCCCACGTCGACCGTGCGACGGCCGCCGAGCGTGACGGCGGGCACCACGACGACGACCGGCACCACGAGCAGCGCCGCCACGAACGCGCCGATTGTCGCGAATCAACGATCCACGATCGTCCTTTCGAAGGCGAGCTTCGCGCCGGGCGAGCCGATCACGATGCGCTTCGAGCCCGCGCTCTCCGGACCGCCCAACGAGGACTTCTGGATCACGATCGTCGCCCCGGAAGCCTCCGAAACGTCGTGGGCCGCGTACGACTATCTCAAGAGCGGAGCGAGCTCGCACACGATGAAGTACGCGACGCCGGGCACGTGGGAAGTTCGGCTCCACGACGGGTACCCGCGCGTCACGACGCATTTGGTCGCGCGCGCGCGAGTTCGAATTTCCGACAAGGACGCCTCCCCTTGAGGCTCGCTCGCTAATCTGCGACGCTCGGAATCTCGCGATGCCCTCCGCCGACGACATTCGCACCCTTCAAGTGCAGGACTGGGAGGACGAAGAAGAGTCGACGAACATCACCGCCGTCGCGCCGGAGCTGCAGCGCGATCTCGCGACGAAGCTCGACGCGCGCCCGTGCTTCATCGTGCTCACGGGCTCGAACGTCGGCGAGACCTACCCGATCGAGCAGCCCGAGACGACCATGGGTCGCAGCACGCAGACGACGCTGCGCTTCAACGACGATGGCGTGTCGCGCAAGCACGCGCGCGTCATCCTCGTGAAAGACCAAGTCATCATCGAAGATCTCGGCAGCGCGAACGGCACGTTCGTGAACGGCGAACCCATCATGAGCCACGCGCTCAAGGATGGCGACAAGGTGCGGCTCGGCTCGACGACCGTGCTTCGCTTCGCGTACCACGACACGCTCGACGAGAAGTTCCAGCAGCAGATGTACGACGCGGCGCTGCGCGACGGTCTCACACAGTGCTTCAACAAGAAGTACATCGTCGATCGCCTCAACACCGAGCTCGCGTACGCCGCTCGGCACAAGAGCCTGCTCTCGGTGATCCTCTTCGACGTCGATCACTTCAAGAAGGTGAACGACACCTTCGGTCACCTCGCCGGCGATCATGTGCTCAAGGAGCTCGCGAAGATCGTCAACGGTGCCCTCCGCGCAGAGGACGTGCTCGGTCGCTATGGCGGCGAAGAGTTTACCGTGATCTGCCGCGGCATCCCGCTCGCGCACAGTGGCGTGCTTGCCGAGCGTTTGCGCGTGCTCGTCGAAGCGCAGACGTTCGACTTCATGCGCGCCGACATTCCGGTCACGATCAGCCTCGGCGTTGCGACCTTTCCCGATACCGACGCGAAGACGGTCGACGAGCTGATCGGTGCGGCCGACGAGGCGCTCTACGAAGCGAAGCGCTCGGGTCGAAACCGGTCGGTGCTCAAGAAGTAGTCAACCGCCGCTGCCGGCGTCGCTCGCCGTGAGCGCGGGCGCGGGGCTTGGCGCTCCTGGCGCGGCGAGCTTTTGGAGCAGCACGTTGAACGGAAGCTTGCCGGCCGGCGCCTTTGCCTGCGGATTGGCGCGCGGATCGGAGGCGCCGGTGATCACGACCTCGCCCTGTGTGTCGATGGCGAGGCCACGCGGGAAGGGGAGCTCCTCGTTTCCGAACGCCTCGTTGCCGAGAAGCTTTCCGGTGGCGTCGAAGCGCACGACGGCGAGCTTCTTCGTGCCTTTCTCGACGGACAACGCCTTGCCGCCGAAGGCCGTGTCCTCCGTGATGCTGCAGACCATCGTGAGCTCGCCGCTCGGCGCGACGCGAAGCATCACGTCGTCGACGCCGTCGAGCGAGGGCGCGGCGCCGAACGTCTTCTGCCAGAGCTTTTTGCCTTCGGCGTCGAACGCGAGGAGGTCGACGACCTTGGTGCGCTTCCAGTCGGGCCCAGTCGCTGGCTTGCGCTCGGTCGTCGCGGCGACGTAGACATTGCCAGTCGCGTCGGCGGCGAGCGCGTTCGCCACGTTCGCGTCGGTGTCGCCGTGGCGACGAGCCCACTGGGCTTCGCCGTCGACGTTGATCTTGGCAACGAACACATCGGGCTTTGCCATCGACGTGATCTTGCCGGTGCCGAAGTCGAGGCCTTGCTCGAACGAGCCTGCGACGAGCACGTTGCCGCCCGCGTCGAACGCGACCGACGAGACGAAGACTGCGTTCTGGTACTTGTCCGCCGGGTAGACGCGCGACCAACGGTGCGCGCCGTACTTGTTGTATTTTGCAACGAAAATGCCGCCGAGGTCGGCGCCGAGCGGTCCGCCTCCGAGGTCGATCGACTTCGCGAGGATGCCTGCGATCGCGACGTTGCCGTCGGCGTCGACGGCGAGCGCGGTCGGGTAGGTGCCCGCCGCGGCGTCGAAGAACGCGCGCGAGAACTCGTGGGCACCGGTCGGCCCGAGCCGCGTGAGGTAGATGCCGCTCTGGAATTCCGCGCCGCGCTGAAGGGGAGCGCCGCCGAGCTCGAGTGTCCCATCGAAGGCGCCGGTGAGGTAGGCATCGCCCGCGGCGTTCGTCGCGATCGCGCGCACTTGCTGGCGCCCGGCGTCGCCGAAGCGTTTCGAATAGAGGTGCGTGCCCGTCGTGCCGAGCTTCGCGAGGAAGATGTCTTCGCCGCCGGCGCTCGTCAGCGGCCCTCCGCCGAGATCGATGGGCGACTTGAAAGAGCCCGCGAGCAGGATGTTGGAGCAGCGATCGACGGCGACGTCGGAGAGGAACTTGCGGTCGTCGATGCCGAACCGCACCACGAAGCTGCCACCCTTGGTCGGCGTGCACGGCAGGGTCGGCAACGCAACGCCTGCCTCGTTGGGGCTCGCTGTCCGGGTCGTCGAAGTCTGGGCGTCCGTCGGGACCTGCGCGTCGGGGATGGAAAGAGGACGGGCACCCTCTCCGGACTTTCCTTTGCAGCTCGCGACGCTCGTGAAGAGCGTCGCGACGACAAGGAGGGTCCGGATGGATGCCCGCATGCGCCGAGCTTACTCGGCGAACCGTTCAGAGGACCAGGTTGTGGGGATTCGCTCCGAAGGGCGTGCCGGGTGCCTTCGTGATTGCGGCGAGATACGCCCACCAGCCTGCGGTCGACGGAGTGCCTGCGGCGAGGCCGACGTTGGCGTCGGTGCGACCCGTGGTGCCCGACTTGACGAACTTGCCCATGACCGCGGCCGACATGTTCGGCTGGTGGTCGGAGCCCGGAAGGCTGCGCGCGAAGTCGCCGAAGATGCAGACGGCGACGTTGCGGTTGTAGCCCGGAAGCCCGGAGTTCGCGGCGACGGTGTCGTCGACGATCATGCGGTTCATGAACGCGTTGAGCGCGGGCAGAACGTACGACGTCATCTTGTTGCGGACGGTGGTCCCCTGCGTGTCGCCGTGCGTGTCCCAACCGCCGTCGATTGCGATGACGACGTTGCTGCCCGCCGTGATCATGAGCTCGGCAGCGGCCATCTTTGCGGCGAAGCTGTTGACGTTCGTCGCGGTGGGGTTGAGGCCGTACGCAGTGGCGAGGTCGGGGAAGCTGAAAGGCTTCACCGGCTGCTTGAGCGTGTCGATCGTCGCGCCGTAACCCTCGCGGAGCGAAGTGAGACCGACCGGGCTGTCCTTCAGACGACCGGCCGACATCTTCTCGGAGTCCGTGAGCGCGCCGGCCATGACCTCGCGATCGGGGATGCGCGGATTCTTCGTGCCGCCGCCGAGGGCGTCGATCGTGGTCTTCATGTCGTTGATCGACTGGAGCGTGACGCTCCCTTCGGGCGGCCTCGGTCCGGTCGGCATTCCGTTGCCGACGACCGCGGCCTTGATCGAGCCGGTGCCACCGAGCGCGTTCGCCAGGATGAGCCCGGAGTTGCGATTCTGGTAGGTCCAGTCCGCTGTCTGCGCCGCAGCGTGGCTCGAAATGCCGTGCCGGACGCCGATGGTCGCGATGTGGTTCTTCACGAAGGGCGACATCGAGTTCGCCCAAGTGTTGTCGATGCCAGGGCCTGCGCCGCCTCCGACCTTCGTGAAGTTGCCGGCGTTGACGCCGAACTTGCCCACGAGCGAGTCGGCGCTGACGAACAGCGAGTTGAACCCGCCGCTCAGGTGTATGACGAGAATCGCAGGCTGGTTGGTGCCCGCGGCGTAGGCGGAGCCAATGAGCTCACGACCCGCGAAGCGCGTGCCTGCTGCTACTCCAGCAGCTGCGGCAGCGCCTTTGAGAAACCCACGACGGGAGAGGGAAAAGTCTTTCATGGCTCGATCCTCTCAGTAGGTCACAAAGCCCGCGGACGTCATGACCGCGGCGCAGGTGTATGCCCATTTACGTTTCGCATCGGTTTCTTTTGCGGCATCGACCGTCGCGACGTTCACGCAGGCTGCGATCTCGTCGGGGGTGGCGTTGCGGCTCCAGAACTTTCGCGTCATCGCGGCGCACTCGGTCGCCGCCGACGTCGCGTCGGGGGCCACCGCGTACTGCGCGGGCGTCGCGGTGTACGCGAGGCAACCGTCGAACGCGACGGTGAACGCCTGGTAGATGCTGACCGCGCTTGCTTGCGGCTCGCTGTACCAACGCGCGACCGGCTGGCCGAACGTCGGACCCGATCCCTGAAGGCTCGCGGGCTGGTTGGTGAGGACGCGCTGGTACTCGGTCTGCAGCGCGCTGAAGGGCTTCATGCGATCGCGATCGGCGCCGGACACGGCATCGAGGCGGGTCGCAGCGAGCTGCGTGCCCCCGAAGCCGAGGTACGTCTTGCCGACCGTGGGGCAGGCGCCGCCGCCGCCACCAGGAGGGGTCGTGCCGGGGTCGGTGCCGGGATCGGTCCCGGGATCGGCTCCCGGGTCAGTGCCATCACCGCCACCGAGGCTACCGGGGTCGGAGCTGCAGGCCGCGAGGCCCAGCCCTCCGAAAAGGACGGCTGAGCCGAACATCGCATTAAACAGGGTCTTCATTTTCGTCTTGGTCTTCATGTCTCTGCCTCCTTTCTTCACTGGCAAAACGACGGGTCTTTGGCGACCGCCGCGATGGCTGACTGGATCGTCTTCTTGCTCGAGAACTCGTCCATGCACTTGTCGAAGATGGTGCCTTCGCACTTGTTCTCGTCACGGCCGTAGAGGAAGTTGAACGCGAGCCGGCAGCTGCGGAACTTGAACGCGTCGGAGTTGACGAGCGCGTCGACCAGCTCCTTGTCGTTGTGGATCTTGGTGCCGCCGAGATCGGCTTCGGGTGCGAACTGCGGGCCGAAGGTCATCTTGTCCGCGAGGCCGACGCGCTTCGAGAGGATGCTCGCGACGTTGTCGAGGCCGTACCAGTTGTCGTAGTGGCACTGGGTGCAGGGCTGGCCCTTGCGGCCCGTCGCCGAGATGTCCGCGCCGGGGGCGTTCGTCGAAGCGACGAGCGTGAGGCCGACGATGTTGTTCTCGATGCGGTACGCCGTGCTGATCTTGATGCCGGCCAACTCGTTGCCGGCGTAGCGAACCATCCACGGGCGGCTGCGGAAGTAGCCGAGGCCGTTGGGGTCGTCCTTCACGACGACGTTGGTCTTCGCAGCGTCGAGGTCGACGTTGTACGGACCGTTGAACAGGTCGCTCCACGGCTTGTTGTTCACGAGGATGTGCTTCGACAGGTGGTAGGCCGCGTCGTCTTCTGCGTCCTGCCCCGGGTCGTCGTTCATCTTCGAGTTCGTGAAGCGCGCGAAGCGCTCCTGGAAATCGGGGCTCGCGAGGTAGGCGTCGACCGCGGCCTGCGGGTTCGCGGACGCGAGCTCCGCGGCTACGGCGCTCTTGCCAGTGAAGGCAATCGACAGCCGACTTGCGCAGCGCTCGTTGAGCGCAGCCTTGTCCTCTTCGGCGCCTGCGCCCGAAGCGGTCTTTTGACCAGCGGCGAGGCCGACGGCTACAGCGAGCACGGGTGCGGCGAGTGCCAGCATCCTTTTGCGCGAGCTCAGATTCATCATTGGGTCGCTCCCTCCTTCGCGGCAGCGCGAACGTAGAGTTGTACAGCAACGTCCATACCGCGCTGTTTTGCGGGAAAAACAGGGACGTCAAAAACGTCGCACCCTCTTCCGAAGTCCAATTTAGCACGTGAAATCGAGAGGTTGGAATTGTGAACACCTCCTCGTCCACGTCGCATCGACGTCCTGAACGTAGGCGAGTGCAACGTGGGGGTCCATCGATCCACCCGGAAAAGTCCGGTGGGGGTCGCCTCACGGGGCCGCGCCGGCTCGCGAGGCGCCTCGTCGGCCACGGCGATCACCCGTGCACGCTCACGAGCGTGAGGTATGACCGGGGCGTGGCAAGCGAAGGATCATTGGGCACGTCGTCTTCCCCCTCTTCCCTCGCGCGCCTCTCGCGCGTGCTGGTCGTCGGCTCCGGCGGGCTCGGAGGGATCGTCTCCGCATCGCTGCTCGAGCATGCGCAAAGCGCACCCGAAGGTGCAGGCTCGATCGACGTCGTCACATTGACGACGAACGCGTCCATCGCCGAAGCGGTGAACGCCCGTGGCTTCCAGATCCGTGGGACCGACGGTGCGCGCACGGTCGCGGGCAAAGCGAAGACTGCGCTGGCGAAGGACGACGCGCCGTTCGATTGGGTCATCCTCGCGGTGCAGCCGCCACAGGTCGAAGAGGCCGCTGCGAGCGTCCTGCCGTGGCTCGCGCCGTCGGGCTCGATGGTGTGCTTGCAGAATGGTCTGTGCGAGCCGCGCGTCGCGAAGATCGCCGGCGAAGATCGCGTCATCGGCGCCGTCGTCGCTTGGGGCGGCGCGATGCCGGAGCCTGGCCTTTACGAGCGCACCTCGGCGGGCGGCTTCACGATCGGTCGCATGACGGGCGCGCCCCAGCCCGCGGACGCCGATCGCCTTGCGCGCCTCGCCCTGCTGCTCGAGCCGATTGGTCCCGTGAACATTTCGGACAACCTCGCGGGCGCGCGCTGGAGCAAGCTCGCCATCAACTGCTGCATCTCGACGCTCGGAACCATCGGCGGCGGCAGGCTCGGCTCGCTCATGATTCATCGGATCGTGCGGCGCCTCGGCCTCGAGCTCATGACCGAGGTCGTGCTCGTCGCGCGGCGTGAGAAGATCCGTCTCGAGAAGGTGTCGGGCACGCTCGACCTCGACTGGATCGCGCTCACCGAGTCCGAGAAGATCGCGGAGGTCGGCTCGCCGGGGCTGCTCGCGAAACACTCCATGCTGCTCGCCGTGGGCGCGCGCTACCGCCGCATGCGCTCTTCGATGCTCTCGGCGATCGAGCGTGGCCGCATGCCCGCCGTCGACTTTCTCAACGGCGAGGTCGTCGACCGCGCGCAGGCTCATGGCATCGCAACACCGTTCAATTCGGAGGCGCGCAAGCTCGTCCACGAGATCGCGCGCAAGGAGATCGTCGCTGGCATGGGCGCGATCGAGGAGCTCGGACGACGCGTGACCGCGCAGACCGGCCGCAGCCTCCCGTGAAGATCCCGCGGGTCGTTGGGGTGCTCTTCGCTGCTGCGGCAACGTCGTGCGGATCGAACGGCTCCGATCGCTCCGCGCCTTCGACCGATTTCGCGACGGCCGATCTCGTCCCTTGGGTGTCTGCCGAGTCCGACGGCAAGAACGTCACCGTCTACGTCGGGTTTCGCAGCGGGCTGAAGTCCGTTGCGCTCGCGGGCGACGACACGATTGCGGCGACGATTGGTGGTGACACTGTCGCGCTCCAGACATTCGCGCAGTTCGCGGGGAGCCGGTTCAAGGCGAGCCCAATGCTGCGCGATCTGTCGCTCGGCCTCGGCGAGGGGGTCTACTACTCGGCTGCGTTGCCGGTGAAGACCACGGAGCCCATCGACATCAGCGTCGAGCTTCGACGTGCAGCGGCGCGTGGCGGCCCTGCGAGCGTCGCAAAGCTGCGCCTCGCCTCACCGTTGACGATCACATCGCCCGTGCCGACCGCGGTGGCGATCGGGGGCAAGGTCGAAGTCTGCTGGGACGCAGCGGCGCACACGGACGCTCTGCCCGACTTCACGAACGAGCTCGGCACCTACGGCCTATGCACGTACGGCACGACGACCTTCACTTCCACCGCGAAGGGCACGCCGACCGGATGCCAGAGCGTCGATTACGCGAAGGTGAACCTCAGCGACCCCGCCGGGTGCGACGTCACGATCTTTGCGCGCCTCGCGTCGACCGGAAGCTACACGGCGCCGTTCCACGGCTCGCCCGGGCCGAGTGACGGTGGCAAGCCGCTACCTCCGAACGGCGATGCTCCCATCGCCTGGCAGTACGTCACGCTCACGACCAAGCTCGGACGCTGACCCTCGGACGCGCGCGCTCGGACGCACGGACGCGGACGCTCGGGCGCCGCGCCTACTCCTCCGTCGGGAGAGCTTCGTCTTCTTCGGCGGTCGGTACCTTGGGTGTGGCGCCGTGATCGGTCGCGTCGCCGGGCGCGTCACCCGGGCCGCTCGGTCCACCGTGGCCAGGACCGTAACCGTGCGACTCGTCGAAGCCGTGATCTTGCTGCGGCGGCGTGGCCGAGGGCTGCGGCGGTGCCGGCTTCTTCTTCTCGTTCGCCATGAGAGCTTCGATGGCCTGAGCTCGAGCGCGGTTGCGCGCGCGCCTTGCCGCTAAAGGCCGCAGGTGACGAAGGGGTCGGCCACGTCCTTCGCGATCGCGTGGTAGACGACGCACGAAGCCTTCTCGAGAAGCGGCAGCTGCTTCGTGTTGTAGGCGTTGATCGTCGGCGCGCCGTCGAGCAGGAAAGCGACCGCGTACGGATGACCGCCCGGCACTTCGACGATGCCGATGTCGTTCGAGTTTGCGTAGCCGGGGACCACGTCGGGCGGTAGCCAGCCTGCTTTGTGGTGGATCTTGGGCCGCGCTGCCGCGGGAAGCTGCGTGCCCATCCAGCCGCCGTAGCCGCTGCGTGGCGACAGCGTCATCCAATCGAGCTCGGCTGCGGACTTCGCGTCGCCGAGGAGCGAGTGATCCCAGAGCGCGGTCATGAACATGGCCATGTCGTCGGCGGTGAAGAAGTTGTCGCCGCCCGCGGTGTTGGGGCAATTCGTGGCGTTGCGCTGCTTGTCGAAATTCCACGAGCAGAAGCCGCTGTCGGGGACGCCGATGTCTTGCCACATGAACGTGTTCACGCGCGCGGGCGACGCGAGCAGATCGATGACGAGGCCCGACTCCGAGTTGTCGGAGCTACGAAAGATGGGATCGGCGTGTGGCGTCACCGCGGCGATGCTCGTGTCGTAGAGTGCGGCCGCGACCCAGATGGCCTTCGCCGAGCTTGCGCTCACGTAGAACGCGTTGCCGCGGTGGTGCGCCGACTCACCCGTCACGAGATCGCGAACCGAGATCCCGCAGGTGCTGCCAGGCGATGCGGTGCCGCATTTTGCACCGAGCGCCGTGACGAGCGTCTGCAGGCTGCTGCCCGCGGGGAGCTTGCACGTGTCACTCATACCGACGGCCGCGACGTCGCAACCGCGACCGCCACACGACGCATCGACGAACGCGCCACCGCCCGCGCAGCTGTGGAGATCGCCATCGGCGCCACAGTTCCAATGCGAGAAAGCCGCGCTGGTGCCGCACGAGCACTTGGCCTCGGCCGATGCCGTTCCCGCGACGCACCCGCTGCCGCACGCGAACGACTGAACGAACCCGTCGATGCAACGCACGCGATGCGTGGAGGCCGCATCGCAGGTCCAGCGATCCGGCATGCCGGCGGGGCAGGGGACCTTCACCGGCGTCACCGTGGCGTCGGCTTGGCCGCTGTCGCCGTTGTCGGTGCCGCCGTCGGCGTTGCCGCTGTTGGTGGCGCTGTCGCGATCGATCACGCCCCCGTCGCCGTCCACGCCCGGATCATCGCCGATGTCGGCGGCCGGGTCGCTCGAGCACGCAAACGTTCCTGCCACGAGCAGTAGAGTGGCGCACGGCACGAGCAAACGCGTCATCGGCACTTTATAGCGCGCGGCCTCCGCTGGTGCTCGATCAGAAGGCCGTCTGCCCGTTCCCGCAGATGTTCTCGGTGCCCTGGTTGTAGTGATCCTTCGCGAACTTCTTGAGGCTCGCGACGTCGACGCATTTGGCTTTGTAGGTCCAGCCCCACGCGGCGGCCGCGACTGGAACATCGAGATCGGGATCGGGGGTCATCACCATGCGCAGCGCCGGACCCGGCGGACCGTTGGCCGCAGTGCATACCGGATCTTCCGGAAGTGAGGTCATGGTCTCGCGCAGCGCCATCTGGATCTCGTTGCACGTCGGCGACGTGGTCGACGCCGGATCGCATTTGTAGAGGAGGACGATCGCGCCGTGCTCGAGGTCGTGCACCCAGTAGCCGCGCGGCACCGGCGTCGCGAACTCCTGGAACGCGGCCCAGACCGGGTAATGCGGTCCGCTCGACGGCGGATTGGAGTTGTAGAGCACGTCACTTCCGGCCGGGACGTGCGGCGACGGGAGCAGCGGTGGCGTCTCGATGACGGCATCGCAGCCGCCCGATGTCGAGATCACGATCGCATCGTCGAGGCGCGCGCGATCGATGCGACGATCGTCGGCACCGCTGTCACGACCGGCATCGGCAGTGACGGTCGAATCGTCGGAGCACGCGGCGAACAATCCGCCGAGCGGCAGGGTGAAGGTCATTGAGAAGAGAAGGGCTCGCGATGGCGATCGCATGGTCCACACCTTAGCGAGAAGCGGCGCACTCCGCTAAGATGGCGTCGCGCATGGGTCAGAGCCGCAACGCGGGAGCCCTCATCCGCGCGATGCTCGCGTTGCGTACCGAGCGTCGCACGGGGGTCCTGCGCGTCGACGCCGACGGTGTTCGGACCTTCGTGTATCTCCTGAGAGGCACGCCGGTCTTTGCCGAAGAAGGCTCGCTGGGGGAGTCGCTCGGTCGCCTGCTCGTGCGCCAGCACCTC
>CAXSGV010000090.1:12204-17431 GCA_964236615.1 uncultured Polyangiaceae bacterium | reverse complement strand
CCGCGCGCGAGGTCATGGTCAACGTCCGCGCGACGGCTTGGAGGACGGCGTCGCCCGCCGGGTGCCCGTGCGTGTCGTTCACGCGCTTGAAGAAATCGATGTCGATGAGCAACACCGAGAACGGGTAGCCGTGGCGCGTGGAGCGCGCCTGCTCTCTCGCACCGGCGTCGAGGAACGCTCTGCGGTTCATCATCCCGGTCAGCGTGTCCGTCGCAGCTTGCCTCCGCACCTGCTCGAGCAGCGCCTGGATCTGCAGCGGTCCCCCGAGCTCGTAAGCGACGAGCCCGACCGCGCGCTTCGCCTCCTTCGCGGTGCCGAGCGGGAGCGCGACCGCCAGCTGGCCCACCTGAGAGTCGCCGAAGAAAATGGGGACTTCGACGTTCTCACCGCTCTCCACGTCGCCGAGCGCCACGGCGCGTGTCAGCGCTTGCGCCGCTCTGTGGCATGGAAGAACGTCCGTGGTCTCGAGCGCCGCCCGTGCCTCGGTCTCCGCCGCCTCATCGTCCTTGTCGGCATGCAGGAGAAAGCGCGGGCTCTCGCCACCGACGACGAGCGCGAGCCACCGGTAAGAGAGCACTTGCGACGCGAGGTCGACGAGATCGTCGAACATCCTCTCGAGACCCGTGGCGGTCGCAAGCGCGCGGACCTCGGCCGCCAGCTCACCATCGAGAAGCGACTGGTCCAAGACCCGAGACAGCCGCCGGACGATGCCCGCGCGGTCCACGACGAGCGACGCCACGGGGCTTTGGGGCTGCGAAACGAGGCGAGGTAAGAGAGCGAGCAAGCCAGCGAGATCGTCGACGTGCGCAGTGGCGCCTGCAGCGCGTGCCTTGAACCCCGCGCCGAGCTCGGAGCTCACGAGAACGAAGGGGACTTCGGCCATCGTTCGCTCGGCCTGCAGCAGACGACAGAGCTGCGGTCCGCTCGGTCCGTCGAGAACCAGCTGCGCGACGATCGCGGAGGGCGGAGCGCTGAGCGCGAGCGCAGCCGCGTCGAACGCGCTCTCGGTCGACGCGACCTCGTAGCCTGCGGCCTCGAGCGCGGGCGCGACAATCTTGCACCAGTCTTCGTCGCCAACCGTCAGAATTCGCGGCACCACGTCAATACGGCCACCCGCTGTGGAAGTTAGGCCTTATCTCGCGCGGCGCATGTGACGTCGTGTGTCGCATGACTCAGCTCGCGCGAGGAGAAGCTCGACAAACCGGTGCGGTTGCAAACGACGCTCCCTCGTTCGAGCTCGTCTTCCACCCGAGCGTCCCCCTCATCACGCTCGTTCGCCGCTTCGTCTCGGACTTCTACTCGCAGGTGGTTGCGGAAGCGGACACGGCAGGGCGTTTGGCGCTCGCTACCCACGAGCTCCTCGAGAACTCCGCGAAATACGTGAGCGGTGGCGAGACGGCCCTCCGCATAGCGCTCGATCGTGACGCTGGTGCCGTGCTGGTGCGCACACGAAACCGTGCCAACCCCGCGCGCATCGCGGTGCTCAGGAAGACGTTCGAGGAGATCGCAGCGGCACCCGACTCCACGGAGTACTTCAAGACCGTTCTCCGTCGGAGCTCGCTGGAGCCCGTCGGCTCGGGCCTCGGCCTCGCGCGGATCCGTTCCGAGGGCGACATGGTGCTGCAGCTCGTCGTGACAGGCGACGAGGTCGAGATCCATGCACGCGGTTGCATCACCGGCGGGTTCCTGTCGTGAGCGCCTCCTCCGCTCCGTGCGCATTCACGATCGACGTATCGCGTGAGCCGACGAGTCTCCGTGTTCGCATCGCCGGTGATGCGAACATGGACGCGGTCGAGCCCCTCGGCGAAGCTCTCGCGCAGGCTCACGAGGCCGCCGTGAGCGGGCGAGCCAACGAGGTGATCGTCGATCTCAAGCAGCTCGAGTTCATGAACTCGGCTTGCTTCAAGAAGCTCGTGACGTGGATCACGAAGGTCGAAGCGGTCCTTGCCGACTCTCGTTATCGAATCCGCTTTCTGTCGAACCCCAAGATGCACTGGCAGCGTCGAAGTCTCCCCGCGCTTCAATGCTTTGCGATGGACATCGTCTCGGTCGAGACGTGAGCCCAGCAGCCACAACAGCCGGCCTCCCGCCGGTGACCGCACGCGGCTCTACGCCGCGCGTCGCGGTCGTTCGATTCGTATCGCTCGGCTCGAAGCTCGCGCTGATCACTGGCGGCGTTCTCCTCCTGGTCTGCGCGATCGTGTTCGTGCAGCTGACGGCGAGGGAGCGCGCCACGCTCATTGGCGCGAAGACGCGCGCTGCATCGATGCTGACGCAGCTCGTGGCGACCGAGCTTGGGGCGGCGCTCGACTTCGGCGATGCCGACGATGCCGCCGCGCAGCTCAACCACCTTCACAAGAACCCGGACATCGTCGGCGCCTCGGTGTGGGCGGTCGACGCGAAAACGCCGACCGCCGAATGGACGACGAGCGGTGCGCCGACCTCGACCGCCCCGGGCAGAGACGAGGCCGACGGCGCGACCACGTCCGCCGACTGGCTCGTGGCGACGCGCACGGTCGTCAACCGAACGGGAGCTCCGATCGCGCGCCTCCGGATCACGTTCTCGCTTCGCCCCGAGAACGACGCGTTCCGCGCGAGCCGGCGCGAGCTCTTCGGAATGACGGCAGCACTCGCGCTCGTGACCGCGGCCGTCCTCGGCCTGCTGTCGCGGCGTTACGTGGTCAAGCCGCTGCGCAATCTCTCGGAGGCAGCAACCGCCCTCGCCCGCGGCGACCTCTCGGCGGCGCGGGTCGATGTCCTCTCGAACGACGAGATTGGCGCTCTGACGCGCGCGTTCAACGTGATGGGCGCGGCGGTCGTGAAGCGACAGCAGGATCTGCAGGACGAGATGGCTCTCGCCCAGCATATCCAGACCTCGGTCTTGCCAAGGTCGCTGCATGTCGAGGCGCTCGAGCTTGCTGCGAGCATGGTGCCGACGGCGGACGTCGGAGGTGACTACTACGACGTTCTGCCGGTCGAGCACGGCTGCTGGATTGGTATCGGCGACGTCGCCGGACATGGCCTCGACGCCGGCCTCATCATGCTGATGATTCAAGCGACCGTCGCCGCGGTTGCGAAGAGCAACCCCGCCGCCACGCCTCGCGATGTGGTCTGCGCCATGAACGAGGTGCTCTACGACAACATCCGAAACCGTCTGCAGCGGGACGATCACGCGACGCTGACGCTCCTCCGGTACGATCGATCCGGCCGCGTCGTGTTCGCCGGCGCGCACGAGGACATCGTGGTTTACCGCGCGGCCGAGCGGCGCTGTGAGGCGATCGCCACGCCGGGCACCTGGGTCGGCGCGCGCGAGGACGTGCGTCGCGGCACCGTCGATTCTTCCCTGCAGCTTGGCAAGGGCGACGTGATGCTCCTCTACACCGATGGCGTCACGGAGATGCGCGACGCGCGCGGCGAGGCGTTTGGCTTCGAACGTCTATGTGCGGAGCTCGCGCGCATGCACGCCGAGCCTGTCGAAGAGATCCAGCGCCACCTCCTCGCGACGCTCTCGGCGTGGTCGTCGGCACCCGACGACGACGTCACCTTCGTGATCGCGCGGTACGTCGGGTGACCTCCCCCGAGCACGAGATGCTCCGCAGCCTCTTCGCCATGGAAGGCCTTGGCGTGATGGTCCTCGATGAAGACGGAGTGACCCGCGAGTGCAACACCGCGGCCGCCGAGATCTTCGGTGCGTCGCGCGACACGATGGTGGGGACGCAGCTTCGCGATCACTGCACGCTGACGCGGGATGCCGCCCCTGTTCCGGCGCACGAGGGCCCTGCTGTCGTTGCGATCTCGACGAAGCGATGCTGCGATGGTGGGTTCGTGCGGGTCGAGCGTTCCGACGGAACGATCCGATGGGTGCGTGTCGAAGCGGTGCCGCTCTTTGCGGGCTCGGAGGCGGTGCCGCGCGCGCTCGTGACGGTGCACGACACGACCTCACTGCGGAATGGCGAAGAAGCGCTGCGACAGGAGCGACGCCGCCTTGCGCATGCCGGGGACCGGTTCCGCCGCGTCGTCGAGAGCGTTCCCGACGCCATCGCCGTGTACCACGAGAACCGTTTTGGCTACGCGAACGCCGCGCTCGCGAAGCTCTTCAACTATGCGTCGGTCACGGAGCTGGTGGGCAAGGAGACCACGAAGGTTCTTCCCGGCCACGCGCTGGTTGCCTCGCCTGCGCGGCGAGAGGAAACATGGCGGCTCGGAGACGGTAGGATCGCGGTCGTCGAGATCGCGACCCATCCAATCGACCTCGACGGCGAGCAGGGCACCCTGCTCATCGCCCGTGACATCAGCGAGCGAAAGCACGTGCAGGCCCAGCTCATACAGTCGAGCCGCCTCGCTTCCTTGGGCACCCTGGCCGCGGGCATCGCGCACGAGATCAACAACCCGCTCGCGTACGTGATCTCCAACCTCGAGCTTCTCGCCGACGCCATCGGCGAGGCCGGCACGTCGAAGGCGCTCAACCTGGACGAGCTCGCCGAGATGACGGGACACGCGAGGGACGGCGCCGAACGTGTTCGAAAGATCGTGCGCGGGCTCAAGCTCTTCGCCCGCGCCGACGAGGAGCACCGCGTCGTGCTCGACGTACGAGCGGCGGTCGACGTCGCGATCGAGATGGCGTTCAACGAGATCCGTCATCGCGCTCGTCTCGTGAAAGACTACGGCGCGACGCCCATGATCGAGGCGGACGCGGGCCGTCTGGCGCAGGTCTTCATCAACCTGCTCGTGAACGCCGCTCAGTCGATCCCCGAAGGGCAGGCGGACCAGAACGAGATCGCGGTCACGACGAGCACGGACGCCGCCGGTCGCGCCGTCGTCTGCGTGAAGGACAGCGGCGTCGGGATCGCCGCCGACATCGTCGACCGCATCTTCGAACCCTTCTTCACCACCAAGGCGGTCGGGGTCGGCACTGGCCTGGGGCTCTCGATCAGCCACGGCATCGTGGCCGACCTCGGTGGCGAGCTCACCGTAGAGAGCACTGTCGGGCAGGGCACCGAGTTCCGAGTCGTCCTGCCTGCGGCAGCGCCGTTGCCTTCAGCCAAAGAAGCCACCGACGTCGCCACTCACGAGCCGAGCACGCGCCTGCGCACGCGTGTCCTCATCGTGGACGACGACCTGCAGGTCATCACGGTTCTTCGCAGGATCCTCGGTCGTGATCACGACGTCGTCTCGACGTCCGATGCGAGGAAGGCTCTGACGCTGCTTGCGAGCTGTTACGATTCAC
>CAXSGV010000090.1:241-12194 GCA_964236615.1 uncultured Polyangiaceae bacterium | reverse complement strand
GATCGAGGCCGGGCAACCCTTCGACCTCGTGCTCTGCGATCTCATGATGCCGGACATGACGGGCATGTAATTCCACGCCGCGCTCGCCCGCTCCGCGCCGAAGCTCGCCGAGCACGTGATCTTCATGACCGGGGGAGCGTTCACGCCTACGGCGCGCGCGTTTCTGGATAGTGTGCACAATCGCTGCGTCGAGAAGCCTTTCGACGCGACAGAGCTGCGCGCCGTGGTGAACGCGTCTCTCGCAGGCCGCGGATGATGCGACATGATTCGTCGCTCGCCCCTATTGCCGCGGCCCGGTTGGCCGTTTCACACGGCGATGACCAGAGCGAGCTCCACGGCACCACGGCGGCCGCCGTGCCCTGTCTGGCGCCCGCGTGTGTTCCTGCTCGCGCTGTCGTTGACGATGTTCACGTGCGAAGCGCGCCTCGGCGCGGCAGAGGGCGAGCTCGTTCCGATCGGTCTCCAGGTGCAGCTGCTCGCAAAGGTCGCCGCCTACGATCGCAAGCTTCCCGAGCGTGCTGGAGGACGTGTTCGGCTCATGGTCGTCAGTCGCGCCGGTAACTCGGAATCCGAGCGCGCCGTGGCGCAGCTCCACGCGACGCTCGCGGCAACACCGTCCATAGGGGGCTTCCCGCACGACGACCTCGACGTGAAGTTCGGGAGCGCCGAAGCGCTCGCTGCAACGTGCCGTGCGGAGCGCGTCTCCATCTTGTACTTCACGCCTGGCTTCAAGGACGACCTGCCAGCGATCCGCGCAGCGCTCGAAGGCGTGAGCGTTCTCAGCGTGTCGACCGTCGGCAGCTACGTGCCGGACGGCATCGTTCTCGGCTTCGACCTCGTGTCCGGCAAGCCGAAGCTGCTCTTCAACCTGACGCAGGCCAAGCGCCAGAACGTCGCGATGAGCCCCGAGGTCATTCGTCTGAGCCGGGTGTACGAATGAGAAGCCTCGGCCTGTTTGCAGTCACGCTGCTCGTCGTCTCGTCGTTTGCGTCGACGGGTCACGCGGACGACGCGGATCTCGAGGGCCTGCTCGATCAGACGGTGGTGACTACCGCGTCGAAGGTGAGCGAGGTCGGAAGCACCGCACCAGGTACGTCGACGGTCATCACCGCGGAGGATCTTCGTCGCTACGGCATTCATACGGTGGGCGAGGCGGTCGATTTCCCGGCGATCGGCGCCAGCGGCGGAGAGCAGCTCGGTGCGCGCGGCGTGCGCCTCGAGAGCGACTTCAACGAGCACTTCTTGCTCTTGATCGACGGCCACACGGTGAACAGTCCCGTGCTCGGCGGAGCGCCACTCGGTATGGAGTTGGGCGTTCCGCTCGAGCTCGTCGATCACATCGAGCTCGTCCTCGGTCCGGGCTCCGTCCTCTACGGATCGAACGCGATGCTGGGCGTCATCAACGTCATCACGAAGCGCGCGAAGGATTTTCACGGCACCCACGTCGGCGTCGAATCGAACCTGCCGTACGGCGTACGCGCGTGGACCGGCGCCGGCTACGAGCTCAAGGTCCTTGGTCAGCCGAGCGAGATCACGGTCGGCCTGCAGTACCAGCGAAGCGACGGGCCCAACCCTTACTTCACGCCGCAGAACACCGGCGTCGACCCGCTGACCGGGAAGCTCGCGCGCTACTCCGATGATCCAAACGGATCGGGGATCTGGGGCGGGCAGTCGCAGCACAGCGCGCTCGCCGAATCGCCGAGCGCGTTTGCGCGGTTCGTGGTCGGCAACTTCGAAGCGAGCGTTCGCGCGAGCAGCTTCAAGGAGTACAGCAACCTCGCTTTTGCTCACTTCGACGACCCCGCCAACCGCTCGATCAGCCGGCGCCTCGCGTTCGAGGTGAAGCACCGCGCCCTCTTGTCGTCCGTCGTTCAGGTCAGCACGCGCCTCTACGCGGACTACGCCGACTCGCAGACGACCTTCAAGTCGTCGCTCGGCCGTCTCTGCCCCATCGCGACGAACGGAACGTGCGTGTTCGAAAACATCGACGCGGGGCGCTGGGCCGGTGTCGAGATCCAGACCACCTTCGACTGGCGCAAGGACGGCACGCTCGTGACGCTGCTCGGCGTCGATCCCCGTGTGCGCTCGGGACAGGGCAAGATCGACACGCTCGATGCGGCGACGGGGGCACCCGTGACCGACAGCTTCGGGATCATCGACCGCACGGACGCGACCATCGGCGCTTACGTGCAACAGACGTGGCGCCCCATCGCCGTCCTCGGGCTCAACGCCGGGCTGCGCTTCGACGCCGACCCGCGCTTCAACCCTGAGACGTCACCGCGTGTCGCCGCGACCGTGAACGTCTGGCGCGGCGGCGTGCTCAAGCTGATGTACTCGGAGGCGTTCCGCGCCCCGACCTTCCACGAGAGCTATTTCACGCACCCGTTGCAGGCAGCTGGGAATGTTCGGGAAGAGTCGGTGAGCTCGATGGAGGCCTCCATCGAGCAGAAGTTCGGCGCGCAGCGTCTGCTGTTCGGCGCGTTCAAATCGACGTGGAAGGATCTGATCCAGTTGCACTACTTCACGCCCGCCGAAGCCTCGGAGCTCGTTCGCTCGGGGCAGGCGAGCCTGCCGCCCGTGTCGCAGTACCAGAACCACGACGAGATCGAGAACTTCGGGTTCAACACCGGCTTCGACGGATCGGTCGCCGATGGGACCGTGCGCTACGGCGCGACGCTCACGGCCGCGCTCGCGCGCAGTGGGAGTGCGACGTCGCAGTCGGTGCCGCTCACGGGCTCCCCTCGGTTGTTCGGCAACGCGCGCGTCTCGTACGTGCTTCCCGACCAGCTCCCCACCGTGGGACTGGCCACCCACTTCGCGTCGGGCGTGCCTGTCGAAGGCGCGTCCGCCTGGGGTACCCCCACGGTCCCCTACGCGCCGCCGCGGCTCGCGCTGCGCGCGACGTTGACGGGGGGCGTCCCGCTCGCGAAGGGGCTCTCGTACCGCCCGAGCGGCGACTACCAATTTGCCGACCGCGCCGACGAGATCGTCGGCCCGATCACCCAGGCGACCCCCTCGTCACCGACGCCGAACTTGCGCCCCATCGCGCATTTCACCTCGATGATCGGACTTCAATACGAGATCGACCGATGACCCCTCCCGTGCGCAGCGTGCTCATGAGTCTCTTCATCGCGGCGTTCGCGAGCGCCTTCGGGTGTCTCGACTTCACGCCGCTGACCGCCGCGCCACCGCCCGAGGCAGACGGCGGCGCCGATGCCATGGTCTCGATTCCGTCCCTCGCCGACGTGGCGGGCTCGTCGTGTTTCCAGTGCGTCTCGGGCGCGACCGATGGCGCGCCGAGCTGCAAGGACGAGTACGCCGCGTGTGACGCTTCACCCAAGTGCGCGGCGCTCTTTCGATGCGGCATCCCGCGCGGGTGTTACCGACCTCAAGAAAATATCATCGCGTGCCTCACCGACTGTGGGCGCGCCGCCGGTCTGACCGGAGTAGACGATCCCGCAATGGGAGATTTTTTTCGCGTTTACAACTGCGCAACGACGACCTGCGCAGCGAGCTGCTCGTCGGCTCCGACCACCCCCTGACCGACCAGCTCACGCCTCACGGCGCAGGCGCCGCGGGCAGCTCGATGGGGATGGAAAGAGTGACGTCGCTTGCGGGCGGCGGAAAGGTCGTGGTCTCGAGGCGACGGACGAGACACTCGACGGCGTCGGTCCGCGTGTACTCGCCCGGCTCGAAATCGAAGACCGCCGGCGCGACGAGCCAGGGCTTGCCGTCGGGGTGGATGTGAACGAGAAGCTCGATCGTGCCTGGCCGCTCGGCGCCCGCGCGCATCGCGAGCGCTCGACAAGGCTGGATGAGATCGCGGAGATGCGGAAACCCCGCGAGCGCGCTGACGCGGAAGGCTTGCGTAGCTTCGCGGGGCGAGATCGCAGGCGCACAAAACGCGTGAAGAGCGTGCACCCCGCGCCGCCGGTGGCGCAACGCAACGTAGAGCGCTCGCTCGACGGCCGGCGTCTCCTCGGGCGCGTCGCCGAGCTTACGCGACTCGAGCAGGTAGACGATGCCGGACGCCTTGTTCGAGCTGGACGAGGCGTAGCGAAGCCACTCGCCGGCGATCCCCGCGCCGGCCGCGAGGAGCTCGATGCGGTCGGCCTCGCGTGCGAGCTGCTTCGCGATCGCGTCGAGCTCGCTCGTCTCGGCGCCGGGCGTGAGAGCGCGGTCGACGGTCGCGTCGGTCTTGCCGATCTCCTCGAGCGCGCGCGGGCACCACGACGGCATCGCGGCCGACGACGACGTGGCGGGCGCGGGATCGGGCGGACGCGGGCGACCGCCAGCGCAGCCCGCCACGGCGACCGTGGCCAAGAAGGCGCACGCGGCCGGCCGCACCGTTACTTCTTTGCGGGCACGGCGGGGGCTGCGCCCGGTGGCGAAACGCGTGTGCTGGCGAGGAAGGCGTCGTCGGTCTTGTGCACGTTGGCGACGAACGCGCCGTACTGATCGGGCGGGATGGTGCCCGTCGTCACGCCCAGGATGAAGTCGTCCTCGAGCACGTTGCCGTTCACGGACAGCGTGCGCTGCGCGTCGACCGCGGGGGTCTTCACCGCGAGGGGCCCCGGCATGCGATCGATCTTCGCGCCCGCCGGCAGCTCGATGCGACGGTGCGCGTGGTACTGGACCGCGCGGCTGATCGCGAGCGCGTTCTCGCGCGCGCCTTGACCGGCGTAGGTCGAGCCGAGCGTCGTGACGCCCGCGCGCGGGAAGACGACGTGGACCGGATCCATGCCCGGAAGGACCCAGGTCTTCTTCGCGCTGCTGCCCTTCACGCCGCCGCCACCTTCGACCTGCGCGTAGCTCGGTACCGTGAGCTCGGCGCGCAGGGAGACTTGCCAAGAGCCTTCGCTGGACGAGAGCGCGACGTCGTCGACGTTCGCGAACGGAACCCACGCCAGCACGACGCCCCGTAGGGCGCGCTGGCGCTCGTTGCCGACGACTCGAACGAGGGCTTCGGCGATCTCCTGCGCCTCGCGGCCACGGAGCAAGATCGTGAACGTGCCCTTCGCGTCGCCCTTCTCGTCGAGCACGAGGCGAAGATCGATCTCGTCCTTCTCGTCGCCGCCCGGCGTCGCGGGAAGTGCGGTGATGCGACCGTCCTCCATGAGAACGTTGCGGCCGCGAAGCTCGGGTGAGATGCGACCGGCGGGGAGGGCGGGGCCGGGCACGTCGGCGTCGATCCAGACATCGACGGTCGCAGCGGCCTGACCTGTCTTCGGTGGGGGCGCCTTCGGATCAGGGACGTGCGCGATCACGAGCGGGTGCATGAAACGCCCGAAGTGCGGCGGGAACGCGGGGTCGGCGCTGAACGGATCGTTCTCGGCGACGGCCACTTCGGCCTTCACGCCAAGCTCGCGCAAGGAGCGAACGATGAGCCAGCTCCGGCTGCCTTCGTGCTCGGTGAGGATCGTCCGAGCCGTGATCGCCTGCGCGCCGCGCGGGCTTCCGAACGTGATGTCGCTGAGCACCGACGGCGCAGCTTCGCGCACTGCCTCGCCGACGGCGAGCACGACGGTCTCGACGAGCTCCTTCGTAGGCGCGGGGTTGTCGCCGTGCTTCTTGCGCACGGCCTCGCGGGCCCATGCGCTCGGCTCGGGATCGTGCTCGATGAGCGCGGCGAGCGACTCCTTCATCGAGCGACCGACGGTCTCCCAAGACAACGTGGTGAGCGCGACGCCGACGCTGCGATCCATCTTGGGCGTCGACTCTTCGATGCGGCGCACGCCGCGATCCTTGAGCGACCAGCGGAGCACGCGGCGATCGGCCTCGGCCGACTCTTGCGGCTTGCCGAGGATGGCATGGTTCCACATTGCCGGCTTCATGCCCTTCGGCAATCGGATCTCGATGCTTGCGCTCACGACCGCGGTCCGATCGGGAAGCAGATCGGGCGTGTCGATCCCGATGTCGCCGGTCTCGCCTGGCATGCCCCAGCCTTCGTAGATCGCCTCGACGGCGTCGCCCTGCTCGAGCTGCGACAGGTCGGCGTGGCTCTGCGACGCGTTCGGTGTGCGATCGGGCTCGAGCACGCGGCCGTCCTTCTTGAAGATGCGGCGGCGAAGGACGCGCGAGCTCGCGCGCCCGGTGAGATCGGGAACGTCGGCCTGGGCGTTCTCTTCGACGTCGGTGGTTCCGCTCACGCGACGGACGTCGAACATCACGAAGCGCACGATGCCGCGCGGATCGACGTCGTACTTCTCGACATGCGCGAGGACGACCGTCGCCGCGTTCGCCATCAGCGGCCTCGCGCGATCGGCAACCGTCACTTGCTCGGCGATACCGACAAAGGCCGCCGTCGGATCCTCGCCGAGCGCACGGAAGCTCGGCGGCAAGGCCCGCGGAGCGTCGCGGGACGTGGGCGCGGCGGAGAGGAGGCGGCTCGCGAGATCGGCGTCCTGCTTGACCTTGGGCATGGTCCCCAAGGAGTAGGTCGCGGCGATCGTGCGTTCGCCGGGAACCATCGCGTCGTACGCGGCGAGCGCGGACGCGGTGTCGCCGATCGCGAGGCTGTCGCGGAAGGCGACCGCCAAGTAGAGATCGGGACCGCCGAGGAGCCCGCGCACGCGCTCGAGCTCACGCGCAGCGCCAGCCGTGTCGCCGACGTCGCGGAGCGCGTCGTAGCAGTCGAGGGTGCTGCGATCGTTCGGAGGCTGCGGCGCGCATGTGAAGCGTGTGCGGTCTGCGGCCGAGCGCGGAATCGAGGTGCGCTGCGCGTCGGCCAAGATCGAGGTGCCTTCGAGCCGGCCCGCCGCGCGCTCGAGCGCGGTGCGCGAGCGGTCGAACAGGTGATCGTGCGCCGCGAGCGCCGCTTCGAACACGTCGAGCATCGGCTGCGCGTTGGGTCCCGCCTTGGCGCGGTGGGACTCCATGTCCGTGAGCGCTTCGATCCGCGACTCGCCGGCGCCACGCCGCACGCCCGCGAGCACCGCGTGCTCGACGATGGCTTCCCACGAGCCAGGCCACGCCTCGAGCACACGCTCGTAGGCCGCGCGCGATCGCTCCGCGCGGTGCACGACCGAGAGGTCCCACGCGGACTCGACTGCGCGCGCGTACGCGAGCAAGAGCTCGGGTGAAGCCTTCGGGGCCTTGGCGTCCTCGGCGAGCAGGCGCTCGGCGGTGCGCGGATCGCCGAGCGCGAGCGCGCCGAGCGCGATTGCGGTCCGCTCTTGCGGCGTTCGCCCGACGGGGTAGCCGACTGACTCGAAGCTGACTGCCTTCTGTGTCGCCTTTTCGCCGGGCTTCGGCGCATGGATCCGCAGGGGATCGCCCTGATCGTCCATGACCTGCAGCTCGGCACCTTGGCCGTCCTCGTCGACTGCGACGCGGAGAACGATCCGCACGACGCCGGCCTTCACTTCGACGCGGGCGAAACGCGCAGCATCGTCGGCACCGAGCTCGTACGGACGATCGATCACCTGCTTGCCCCCGACTCGAAGCGTGGCCGCACTGCGGGCACGCAACGCGACGCCGATGAACTGTCCGCGCGGAACTTCCGCATCGACCACGACCTCGCGCACGCCGACGCCGAACCCGGTGGCAGCGAGGTCGATGCGGCAGCCGCGACCGCGAACGATGAGCGGGGTCTGCTTCCGTCCGAACGCGCCCGGCGTCGTGTATTCCGTGGGTATGGGCGCGTCGAACGCGTCGAGCGCCGACGGCTCGTGCACGCCCGTGAGCGTCATGTGCGACGTGGGACCCAAGATCGTGGTCTCGCGAGCGCACGCGCGGGCCGCGCGCCAGCGTTCGGCGCCAGCCCAGTCGCCATGGTGCTCGGCGAGATCTTCGAGGCCGCGCGCGATCAAGCTCTTCGTGAAGGAGCCATGCGAGTGTCGCTGCACGTCGATCACGCGCGCGAGGATCTGCTCCTCGTCGTCACCCTTGAAGAACGCGTAATCCTTGAGCCGGTACGCGAGCGCCGTGCTCGCGCTCACTTCGCGGAGGCCGTTGACCGATCGCGAGACGAGCGCGTCGATCGAGGCGGCGGTCGCGACGATCTCCCACGACGAGCTGCCCCACGCGTTCTCCATGAGATCGAGGTAAGCCGCGCGGGCTTTTGCGGGATCGCCGATCGCCTCTTCACGCGTGGCTTGAAGGAGCCTCTCGGTGACCTCCTTGCCGCTGATACCCGGGCTGGTGGGCGGAGGCGTGTTGCCGCCGCAGCCGCCGGCCAGACCGGAGACGGCGAGGGTGGTGGCGAGGAGACCGAGCTCGACGAGGCGTTTCACTTTTCACCTCCGCCGGCGGGCACGGCGCGAACGCCTTTGTGCATGAGCGCATCGACGCGCTGGATGAACGCGCGCCACGCCGCGTATTTGTCGACGGGGATGAGGCTCATGTCGAACACCACCGTCCTTTTGATCACGACCACGCGCGGGTCCTTTGCGTCCTTCGCGACTTCGAGGTGCGCGTTTCCGAACTCGCCGCCGTTCTCGTCGCCGCCGGGGGGCAAGTCGCCCCACACGTACCCCGCGGGCGCGGTCACGCGGATGGTTCGCCGCTGGTGGCTCGGCGCGAAGAACGAGGGGAGGCTGACGGGGAGCGTGCGCTTCACGAGCGGCGCGATCGACGACGCAAGCGTCTGGCTCGGCGAGAGTGGCACGACGAGCTCCTTCATCTCGTGACGCGCGAGCCCGTCGGAGTGCGCCTTGTACTTCACCCACGCGGCGCCGTTTGGCAGCTCGCCGTTGAACTCGATCTTCTTGTCGACTTGCACCGTCGGAAACCAACCGCCGACGAGATTGTCCTCGACGTACTGCGTTCGCGCATCGGCCTGTGTGAGGTAGGAGCGAAGCCAGAAAGCGCCGTCGCCGATGTGCTTCTCCTCGCCCGTGAGATCGCCCGAGCCGTCGGCGGCGAGCGTGATGTTCCACGTGACGTCGGAGCCGTGGTCGTCCGGCGAGCTCGGCGGCAGACGCACGATTTCGGCGGGCCCCGCATCCATGCGCAGAGCGACCGCGCGCGCGTCCATCGACGGGATCGGTCCGAGGCGCGACTGCGGGCTCGTTGCGTCGAGGTACATGCCCTCACCGGGCTTGCCCGTCGGACCGGGGCCTGGGAGGAACGCGATACCGTGATCGAACATGGGCACGGCGGCAGTCTTCGCGAGCAGGATCGACGGCTGGCCGGTCTCGCGCGTCTGCACCATGACCTCCTGCGCCTCGATGCCGACGGCGCGAAGGAGCGTAATGAGGAGGATCGCTTTGTCGTCGCAGTCGCCTTCGCGCCGCGCGAGGAGCTGCTGCGGGCGGTTCGGCAGCCACCACTCGCCGCTCACGTAGTTCACGTAGCGGATGTCGTCGGCGACGAAGTCGAACAGCGCCTTCAGCTTCTGCTCGCGCGTCGTCTTGCCCTTCGTGAGCTCGGCGGCGAGGCGGCGCACTTCGGCGTCGGGCTCGATGAAGCCGCGGATGGCCTCGCCGTACCAGGTGCGGAACTCGGTCCACGACTTGAACGTGGAGCCGAGGATGACCGGCACGACCTCGCTGAGCGCCGGCATGAGCGGCTCCTCGGCGACGCTGATCGGCTTGTCCCAGACGAGGCGGGTGATGTGGCGGCCCTTCTCGTCCTTCTCTTCGCGACGGCCGGCTTCGCCGTGGAGCACATCGAGGTAGAGCGGGTGCTGCGGGAGCGTCTCGACGACGACCTCGTTGTAGAGGAGCGGGTGCGTCGAGGTCGCGCCGGCGTAGTCGACGAAATAGAAGGGCGGATCGCCGCGGCCGCCGACGGCGTGGCTGGTCCAGTTGCGGACCGCGACCTCGACGGTGTCACCAGGCGACAGCTCGGGCCAGCGAATGCGCGGGCGCGTGCCCTCGTTGTGCTCCTCGAGCGGGAACGCCGTGCCGCCGTCCTTGCGGTGCACGCGCGCGCGGAGGATCTCGGTGAGGTCGCCTTCCGCGGGGAGGTCTTCGACCAGCTCCTCTTGCGTACGCGGCGCGATCACGATTTCACGTGCATAGTGCAACAGCTGCGAGACGCGCTTGTCGGGGTGCATCACGACGGCGCGGAGCCAGTAGAGCTCGCGGTCGGCGACGTCGGGCGGAGTGCCGGCGGGCGGAACACCCTGGCGGCGTGCGAGCACCTTCTCCGAGGCCACGAGGTACTTCTCGTCCTCGCGCGCTTCGGCCTTGCCGCCCTCGGTGCGAAGAGCGAGCTCGGCGCGGTAACGGGCCTCGCCGGGGGCTAGCTCGCGTGCCCGACGGAGCGCGCCGAGCACGGCGGCCTCGTCGCTTGAGACCTTCGCGGCGTCTTTGCCCTTCGGAGCGCGCGCGTTGACCGCCGCAATCTCGTCGGCGAGCTCGGCCCAGACGTCCGCGTGGTTGGGCGACCAGATAGCGAGCTCCGCGTAGAGAGCGCGCGCGGCCTCGTGATCGCCGGCGCGCGAGACCGCGCGTGCTGCGAGAAGCCCGTCGGCCGTGTCATCGAGCGAACCGGAGAACGCGGCCCGCGCGGCCTCGACGACCGCCTTCGTGCCGCGCTTGCTGTTGGGCCCGACTGCGCCGGCGACGTCGACGCCGCGCTTGGCGAGCGCGTCGTGCGCGGCGAGCTCACGCGCGGGATCGAGCCCATAGGCGAGCTTCGCGAGGTCGAGCAGTAGGCTGGTCGGCGCGTCATTTGGCGCGGCGTCGAATGCGGTCGCGAGATCGCGGAGCGCCTGGATGCGAAGGCCGTCGGTGCCGAGCCCCTCGAACGTCATCGCGCGAAGGAGCAACGCCTCGTGATCGGCGGTCGTCGACTTCGAGGCGCGGAGCGCGGCCATCGCCCAGTCGGGCATGCGCGCGGTGAGGTGCTCGGCAACGAGCCGCCGCTCGCAGAACGCGCGCGTCGGCGCGTCGTTGGCCGCTTCGGCACGCTGCCGCGCGAGGTTGAGCCAACCGCTGCGGTTCGCGCCCGAAGGCGCGACCCAGCCGGCCATCGCGAGTCTGTCGGGATCGATCGCCGCCGAGCGCGTCAGCGCGTCGAGCAGGCCGGGCGCGCGCGGGCTCTTGAGATCTTCGCCGCCGCCGAGTGTGCGCGCGATGATGGCGTCGAGCTGCGCGTCGAGATCGCCAGTCGCGGGCCCGGCGATCGTTCGCCCGAGCGCGGTCGTCGCCTTCGTGACCTTGAGGCCCGGAGCCTTGGCGCCTTTTTCGGGCGCGGGCGGGGGATCGACGAGCTCGGCGCTGTGCGGCAGGGAAAGGGGAGCGCCCGTCTCGGTCGTGATGCGGAGGCGAACGCGCCCCTCGTCGTCGAGCGCGCCCGAGCACACCTTGGCGGCGATCACGTGGTTGCCGGGCGTCGTCTCGACCTTGGCGGCGATGCGGTCGAATACTGCCGATTCATGAACGTCCTCGCTCTTGCCGAGCTCGACGCCGTCCATCATCAGGCGCGCCTGCCCCGTGCTCGCGAGGCGCACTACGAACGGCTTGCCGTCGGCGACGGTGACGCGCGACGCGACGATCGTGCAGCTCTCTTTTCGCGGGTGCACGAACAGATCGAGCGGCACGCCGCGCGCCGTCGCGTAGCGGGTCGGCACATCGCGCCACGCCACCTCGACGGTACCCCACGAGTAACGCGCGCTCTTGTCGGCGAAGTGGGCCCCAGGCGCTTCAGGGCCCTCCTTTGCAGCGAGGCCGCCGCCGGTGTCGCGGAAGGGGCCGAGGATGCGGACGGCGCCGAGAACGCCGAGCTTGGAATCGGCGGCGACGCCCTTGTCGGTGCCCTCGTCGGCAGCGAGCGCGCGCGCGGCGACTGCGGCCTCGGTGCGCACGTCCTCGGCGATGCTGGCGGTCGCGGCGATCTCTTCGAGCGCCTTCACGACCTGCCCACTAACGCCCACGAGGGTGGCCTCCTCCAGGTCTGTCACCGGAACGACAGTACCACGAGCGTGCGAGCATGCGAGCATGCGAGACTGAGCCCTCGCGAATGCGAACAACACGGGTCGACCGAGCGCTCGACCGAGCGCAAC
>CAXSGV010000090.1:0-231 GCA_964236615.1 uncultured Polyangiaceae bacterium | reverse complement strand
CGTCCGGCGTCTCGGCAGTCCAGCGAACGACCGCTGCAGGTGGCGCGTCGGTCTTCACGGCCCCCGCGCGTGAGCCGCTCAGGAGGCTGACCGGAACCACGGCCAAGAGGAGAAGGCGACGGAGGGGAAGTTGTGCGGCGCGCATTTACGGGGCGGACTCTACTTCGTCCCGGGGCGCCAGCGCCATCGGTGCAGCTCATGCGACTCGGCTTCGGCGCGCGCCCGCCGCTG
>CAXSGV010000089.1:0-17474 GCA_964236615.1 uncultured Polyangiaceae bacterium | reverse complement strand
CCGCGAAGGAGAACGTCGATGACCCGTGGGGTGATTGTGCTGTTCGTGAGCGTCGCGCTGATGAGTCTCAATGCGTGTGCCGTGGGCACCGACGGCGAGGAGCCCCGCGAGGACACGGGCAAGACCGCGAGGAGCGGAACCATCGAGACGGCTCCTCCCACCACCGTGGACGAGCCGGAGGCCGTCATCGAAGCGCCCTTCTTCGACGAGAGCAACACGCGTCTCGTCGCCGAGAACCCCTTCATGGGCAAAGAGCCCGGCGTTCCCGAGGCTCCGCACAGCCACATCCCTGCGCCGAAGCCGCCGGGCCCGGCACACTGACGTCGACGCTTGCTGACTCGCATCTGATTTTCCTCCGCTGACAATTTGCGGCGGAGGCCGCGTCGACTAAGGTCCGCCGCCTCCGCATGAAGCCTTCTTTTCCGCGTTTTTTCCGGTTTAGCGCGTCGCTCGCGCTGCTTCTTTTGGCCTGCTCGACGAGCTCGGAGGGCCCGTCACCCGACGCCGCGGGAGCTGCGTCCCCCGCCCCTTCGGACGATCAGGTGCGCGCGTCGATCGCGCACACCGATCCACGGCTCGGGACGCCGAGCTTCGCCTTCCTCGGACGCACGTCGGGATCGCGCCCGTTCACCAGCGCCGACGAAGCGGCCAAGGGCGCGCTTGCGGGGCTCGCCCCCGCGTTCGGGTTGAGCGGCGATGCGTTGGCGGCGGTGCGCTTGAAAGACGTGCACACGCCCGTCACGTCGGCGCGCGCCGGCGGATCGATCATCGTCCGCTTCGAGCAGAAGATCGGCGACCTCGAAGTGTTTCGCGCGGGCCTCGGCGTCGTGATGACGCGCGCGTTCGAGCCCGTCGCCGCATCGGGCTTTCTCGCGCCGAGCACCGCAGGTAGCACGCACGCGTTCGCGCTCGACGTTCACGGCGCGCTCGCGGCTGCCGATGCGGTCGTCGGCGCGCATCGCTTCACGCACGTCGGCACGCGCGACGGCTACGAGCGCTTCTCGGCGCCTGGCTTGTACGCGCCCGCGCGCGCGAAGAAAGTGCTCTTTCCCCTGCGTGATGGCGCGGACGTCGTGCTCGTGCCCGGCTACTACGTCGAGATCATCGCTTCGTCGGGGCCTGCGCGCTCGTTCGTGATCAGCGCGGATGCGAGCCGCCCCGGCGAGGTGCTGTTCCAGAACAACCTCACCGCCAACGACGTCCCCTTCACGTACCGCGCCTACGTGGATCCAACGACGAAGATCCCCGCCGACGGCCCCCAAGGAAACGACGTCGCGCCCTACCCTTCGGCGAAGCCGACCGGCTTCAAGCCTCCCTTCGGCCCGAGCCAGCTCGTCACGCTGCAGAACTTCCCGTTCTCGAAGAACGATCCGTGGCTCGCGCCCGGCGCCATCACGACCAGCGGAAACAACGTCGACGCGTACGCCGATCTCAAGGCGCCCGACGGCTACTTCTCGTCCGACACCGATCTGCGCCCGACGACCACGTCGGCCAACACGTTCGATCGCGTCTACGACACGAGCGTCTCGCCGAGCGCGACGCCGACCTCGACCCAGGCGGCAACGACGCACCTCTTCTACCTCACGAACTTCTTGCACGACTGGTACTACGACTTCGGCTTCGACGAGAAATCGGGCAACCACCAGTTCGACAACTTCGGTCGTGGCGGTGTCGGCAGTGATCAGCTCAATGCCGAAGCGCAGGACTACAGCGGGCGCAACAACGCCGACGCCACCACGCCGGCGGACGGCGAGTCGCCGCGCATCCAGATGTTCATCTTCTCGGGCGCGAGCGCCGCAAGCCTCGTCGTCAACACGCCGGCCTCGATCGCGGGCACCAAGCCTGTCGGCATCGCGGGCTTCGGCAAGGACGCGTTCGACACGTCGGGCACGGTCGTGCTCGCGGTCGACGGCGAAGGCGAAGGCGCCGACGCGAACGACGGCTGCGAAGCGCTCACCGGCAGCGTCACCGGCAAAATCGTGCTCGTGCATCGCGGCCTCTGCTCGTTCATCCAAAAGGCGCAGAACATCCAGAGCGCCGGCGGTACCGGCGTGATCATCGCGAACGTCGCGAGCTCCGCCGACCCGACGACTCCGCCGTTCATGGGCGGAACTTCGACGGCTATCTCGCTCCCGATCCTCTCGCTCAACGTCGCCGACGGTCAGGCGCTCGAAGCTGCGCTCGGCTCGAGCCCGACCGTGACGATGAAGCGGTCGCTCCAAGAGGATCTCGACGGCGCGCTCGACAGCGGCGTCGTCGCGCACGAGTGGGGCCACGTTCTTTCGAATCGCCTCATCGGAAATGGCAACGGCATCACCACGAACCAGGCCGCCGGTCTCGGCGAAGGCTGGGGCGACTTCAGCGCGCTCATTCTCATGGCGCGGGCCGATGATCTGCTATCGCCGAACGGCGCCAACTGGGCAGGCGCGTACTCGAACGGGGCCTACGCGACCAGCGGCGGCGGCGCGGATTTCTACTACGGCATTCGCCGCGTCCCCTATTCGGTCGACTTCACGAAGAACGCGCTCACGTTCAAACACATTCAGAATGGCTTCGCGTTGCCGGCGGACGTGCCGGCGAGCTTCGGTGAGGACGGCAGCTTCAACTCCGAGGTGCACAACACCGGCGAGGTCTGGGCCACGATGCTGTGGGAGGCGTACGTCGCTCTCCTTCGCGCGTACCCGTTCGACGAGGCGCAGTCGCGCATCAAGCACTATTACGTCGACAGCCTGAAGCTCACGCCCATCGATCCCACGCTGCTCGAGGCACGCGACGCCGTGCTCGCCGCGGTGTTTGCGGCCGACGAAAAGGACTTCGAGCTCGTGTGGGGCGCGTTCGCGCGACGCGGTGCGGGCATCGGCGCGAAGGGTCCGGGCAAGGACAGCGGCACGAACGTCGGCGTCGTCGAGAGCTTCCTCGTCGGCAACGACGTCGATCTCGTCAGCGCCAAGCTCACCGACGATACGATCTCTTGCGATCACGACGGGCTGCTCGACGAAGGCGAGGTCGGGTCACTCGAGATCACGGTGCGCAACTCCGGCACCGGCACGCTCGCGGCGACGCACGCGGAGGTCACCTCGCGCAGCGGCGCCGGCGTGGCCTTCCCGGATGGTCCTGGTGTGACCTTCGGTCCGATGCGGCCCTTCGAGACCAAGTCGATCAAACTGAAGGTCGTGGCCAACGGTGCCGACTCGAGCAAGCCTCTCGAGCTCGACGTCGCCGTGACCGAGCCGTCGCTCGCCGCGTCGCGCACGCTGCATCTCGTGCTCCCCGCGCGCTTCAACAGCGACGAAGCCGCTGACTCGAGCACCTTCGATCATGTCGACACGACGAAGACGTCGTGGGTCGTCACGGGCACCGACACGGCTGGCGGTCAGACCAAGAAGTGGAGCCGCACGGCGCCTGGCGCGGATGGCTGGTGGACGATCCCGAACGCGCTCGCGACCTCGGATCACAAGCTCACCTCGGCGGTGTTCACGCTGCCCGAGGGCGAGACCAAGCTCGGTTTGAGCTTCAAGCACCGCTGGTTCTTCCGCTCCTCGACGCGTCGTGCGGCCGACTTCGACGGCGGCGTGGTCGAGGTCAGCGTCGACGGCGGCAAGACCTGGAAAGACGCGAGCGAGCTCGGCACCACCGACTACAACACCACGCTCGACGCGGCCGGTCGCGGCGCGAACCCGCTCAAGGGCCGTCGCGCGTACGGCAAGCAAAGCGTTGGCTACCCCGATCAGTGGACCGCGAGTCACTTCGACCTCACGCTGAAGGCACCGAGCGACAGGGTTCAAATCCGATTCCGTGCCGGCACGGGCGATGGTTTCGGCGCACCGGGCTGGGACGTCGACGAGATCGAGCTCACGGGGATTTCGTCGAAGCCGTTCTGGGGTTTCGTTCCTCACGCGGATGCATGCGATCCCGAGGGGCCGACCGCGAACGCAGGGCCGGGGCAGAGCGTGAATTCGCTCGACCACGTGACGCTGACGGGAACGGGTACGCACCCGAACAACCTCCCGCTCTCGTTCGTGTGGACCCAGGTCGCCGGTCCGCCCGTCGCGCTCGTCGGCGCGAGCACGGCGACGCTCACGTTCGAGGCACCCCCGACGATCGATCCGGTGACGCTCGGCTTCGTCCTTCGCGCCAACGACGGAAAGCTCCTCAGCCCCGCGTCGCGCGTCGACGTCGTGGTGAACGGCGACGTGCAGTATTTCGCGAGCGGCGGCTGCGTGTGCACGAGCGCGAATGTTTCGTCGAAATCGAATTTGGCGGGGCTCGGTGGCCTCGCGCTCGCCGCGCTCTGCCTGGTCCGCCGCCGCCGCCGCGCGCCGCGCTAGCGAGCTTCTTTGGAGATCTCCGCAGAAGTTGGCCCAATCGATTTAGGGTGGTAGAGGCGCACACGTCCGTGTATGTAAGTCCACGTGGGCCGACGTGGTGGGGGATCTGTCCGCTGTAAGCGAATTCTTCCACTTTCGCTGGAAAGCACTCGACCCGTAGTCTGGGGAACGATGGCACTTCCCGCAGCCTTTGCTCGCTTCGCAGCGAGGGCCGCGATCAGCGCGACGATGGTCGCAGCAGCGGCGTGTGCCGAAGGTGTTGCGACCGTCGAGACGATGCCCGACGACACCGCAGGCACGCCGGCCTCACACGCAGGCGCGACCTCGCTCGCTCGACCCGGTGAGCTCGCGTTTGCGACGTGCTCGGGAACGTATGCAGGTTACACGGGCTCGTGCGCGACGCTCCGCGTGCCGCTCGACTGGGCACACCCCGAGGGTCGAACGATCCCCGTGCTCGTGAACCGCATCGTCACGTCGACGGCGCCGGCCGCGACGCGTCGTAGCTTGTGGCTTCTCCAAGGAGGCCCTGGCGGCACCGCAGCAGGGCTCGAAGAGATCGCGCGTGGAATCTCGGCGCTCGTCCCCGACCTCGACATCTACGCACTCGAGCACCGTGGCGTTGGCGGCTCGACTGCGCTTGATTGCCCGCGCGGCGAAGGCGACAACACACCCGCCGCATTCAGGGCCTGCGCCGACGCGCTCACGTCGACCTGGGACTCGACTGGGCTCGCCGCGTTCAACACGACCAACGCCGCCAAGGATCTCGTCGCGGCGATCGATGTCACGCGCGCCTCGTCCCGCGCCGTCACGTCCCGCGCGAATGGTGTTTTCGTCTACGGCGTTTCGTACGGCACCTACTGGGCGCATCGGTACCTGCAGGTCGCGCCCGAAGGCCAGGCGGCTGGCGTGGTTCTCGACTCGATTCTCCCGCCGAAGGGCCAATACGTTTCGGGCTACGACGCGCAGTTCGATCCGCAGGCAAAGAAGCTCGCCGATCTCTGCGCCGCCGACGTCACGTGCCGCACGTACCTCGGCAGCGATCCCTGGTCGCGCCTCCAGACGATCCGCGAGCACATCGGCGAAGGTCGCTGCGCGGGCACGTTCGACGCGACGAACCGACGCGTGCTGTCGGTCCTCCTCGAGTCGTGGTCGGGCCGCACCTACGCGCTCGCTGCGATGGCGCGCTACGAGCGCTGCGCGCCGGAGGACGTCGTCGCGCTGCAGAACCTGATCAAGGTGCTTGGGCGTCACACGGGCGTGGGTGACGGCGTCGCGTCGAAGCCGCTCGCGTACAATGTTCTCTTCTCGGAGCTCTACGAGCTTCCTGCACCGACCGCGGCGACGATGGACGCGCGCTATGCCTCCGCGGTGTTCCCCGCGGGCATGGTCGAGCTCTCGCGCGGTCGTAGCGCGTGGCCCCTCTACGCGAGCGACGAGCACGTCGGCACGTGGGCAAAGACGACGACGCCGATGCTGATGATGAACGGCACGCTCGACTGCCAGACCCCGATCGAGTCCGCCGCGCGCATGGGCGACGCCTTCCACGGTTTGCACCAGACGTTCGTCGCCATCCCCAACGCGAACCACGTGGTCCTCATGCAGTCACCCGTCCGGACGCCGAACGCGCCTGCATGTGGCATGCAGATCGCCGCGAGGTTCTTGAAGGACCCGCTCGCGACGCCCGACACGTCCTGCCTTGCCGATCTGGCGCCGGTCACCTTCGAAGGCGACTCCGCCGACGCGGCGCGGTACTTCGGTACGGCCGACGCGTGGTCGACCGCGCCTGCGCTCCCCACGCCCCAGTGACACCTTGAATTCGAGCGCACCTGCGGTCCGCGCGGATCGGGGGGTGTGCGATCGAGGCCGCGATCAGCGGTCGGCGCTCCGCCGCGGGTTCCGCGCTGAAAGGCGGTGCGCGAAGAGGAGCAGCACGAAGCACACCCCGACGATCACGATCATCTCCGACGGGCTCATGATCCCTAGCCTGGGCCCCAGTCGTGGCACGTGCTTGACGGCTCAGTGACGACATGGTGACGAGCTGTTCGGGCGTGATCACTCGCGGGGCGCCGGTGTAGTACACTGCTCGGCGTGACGGACCGCCCGAGCCTGTTGCCCGGACTCGAAGTGACGTCCAACGTCCGCTTGCTCCGTCCGCTGAGCAGCGGCGGCATGGGCGCTGTCTGGATTGTTGATTATTTTGGGCTGAAGACACGCGTCGTCGTGAAGTTCATGCTGAGTGAGCTCGGTTCGAGCGAGAGCGCGCGGCTTCGCTTTTCGCGCGAGGCTGCCGCGGCCGCTCAGGTGAAGAGCCCGCACGTCGTGCAGATGCTCGACCACGGCGTCTCCGAGGAAGGCATCCCCTTCATCGTGATGGAGCACCTCGAGGGCAAGGACCTCGGCGCGGTCCTCACGGAGCGCGGCGCACTCGACCCAGCAGACGTCGTCTCGATCGTGGCGCAGGTCGCGAAGGCGTTGAGCAAGGTGCACGCAGCGGGTCTGCTTCACCGCGACATCAAGCCGGACAACATCTTCGTGGTCGACGGCGAGGAAGAGCTCTTCGTGAAGCTTCTCGACTTCGGTGTCGCGAAGAACAGCGCGCACGACGGGTCGGGCCCGCTCGACGGCGAAACGAAGACGGGCCAGGTCGTCGGGACCCCGTTCTACATGAGCCCGGAGCAGGTCACCGCGCAAAAGACGATCGATCTGCGGAGCGATCTCTGGGCTCTCGGCGTGGTGGCGTTCGAAGCGCTGACGGGCAAGCGGCCGTTCGACGGTCCGTCCTTCGGTGCGCTCGCGGTGAAGATCGCGGCCGGCGCCATCCCACGTCCGTCCGACGTCAAGCCGAGCCTGCCGCAGTCGGTCGACGAATGGTTCGCCAAGGCGTGCGCGCGCGAGCCTTCTGCTCGCTTCGCTACCGCGCGCGAGCTCGCGGATGGTCTGCGCGCTGCGTTCGAAGGCGTCGTCAGTATGCCTCCGGTGTTGAGTGACTCGGGACCGCGCCCGCGGCTGTCGCCGGTCGCCCACAGAGATCCATCGGAGCAGATCGGACTCGCCGCGACGCTCGGACAGGCAGAGTCGTCCGAGCCGCCTCCGGCTCTGGGACGCAGCGCGTCCGTCGCTATCGCGGTGCCATCTTCATCGTCGGCCGGCGACACGGGCGCCGACGACGCGAGCCGCCGTTCGAGGCTCTTCACGATTGCGTTCGTCATGTTCGCGTTCGGCGCGATCGGCGTCATCGCGATCGTGAGCCTGCGCGGTGCGCATGGACCGAGCGCGGCTGCAAGCGATCAGCCTCTCGCCGGCAGCTCCGAAGCAACTCATTCGACGATCACCGCTGCGCAGGCCGGCTCGGCCGCGTCGGCGCAGCCCGCTGTCAGCGTCGAGGTCGACCGCGACGCGGCGGTCGCGAGCGCCAGCAGCAGCACCGCGTCCAACAAGGTTCTGCACGTTGGTGCGCACGTGCAGGGGCGACCGCCAGCCACGTCGCATGCGTCGGCGCACGCGAACGACGCGCCCGCGTTGTCGGCAAGCGCGCACGCTGCGCCGCACGGCGACATCCTGTATTGAAGGAGGATGCGCGCGCGACACATCTCCGTAGGGACGTTCGCGCTCGCGATCGCCGTCGGCGCCTCCGGAACATCGAGGGCGCAGCCGGCGCCCGTCGCGCCTGCGCGCTCACCTTCGCAAGCAAGCGAGACGCGTCGCGAGCCGAGCGCCGCCGACATGGCGACCGCGCGCAACGCGCTCCGTGATGGTCTTGCGTTGCGAGACGCGAACGATGTGTCGGGTGCGCTCGCGCGGCTGACGACGGCGTGGGATCTCGTCCAGACGCCGGTCACCGGCTTCGAGCTCGGCAAGACGCACTTGATGCTCGGTCACGTTCTCCAGGCCCACGAGCTCTTCGTGAAGGTCGGACGCATGCCCGCCGCGCTCGAGGAGTCGTCGCGCTCGGCGACCGCGCGCACCGAGGCCGGTCGGCTCACCGACGATCTCGAGCCGCGGATCCCGTCTCTCCGTATTCGCGTGAAGGTTCCGTCGGGTGCCACCGCCGTGTTGCGTGTCGATGACGAGATCGTCGCGATGACGGGGGCCATCACGCCGCGCGCGGTCGATCCCGGCGCCCATCAGATCGTGGCGCGCGCCGGTGATGGTCCCGAGGAGCGCGTCGTCGTCGAGCTCAAAGAAGGCGAAACGAAGGACGTCGCGCTCGAGCCCAAATGGGTCCCGCCCAAGGTGCCGGTCGGGGCCCGCGCTCTACGTGCGTCAGACGAACCCGCTCGTGGTCGTCGGATTCGGCGGCGCAGCTGTGGGCCTCGTCCTGACGACAGTCGCGCTCGCTCTCGCCGCGGACGCATCGGCAAGGACGCGATCACGCTGCGGGTACGAATTCTGTCCCGACAGCGTCGATCAAAACCAGCAAGGCTTTGCCTCGGGCAGCGCCATCGAGCGGCAGGCCTGGCTGCTCGTTGCCGCGATCTCGGGGATCACCACCGGCGCCTTCGTCACCATGGGCGTGATCACCGCTACGAGGCCCGTGAAGGTGAGGCTCACCGCCGGCGTCGCCCCGTTCGTCGGTCCTACGGGCGCCGGCCTCACGGGGCGGTTTTGAACATGCTCTGGGTACGCTCGCTCGTGTGCGTCATCGCGACCGCGGCTGTCGTCGTCGCATGCTCGGCGTGGCAGATCCCGAGCAAGCGGTGCCGCGCGACGGAGCTCAGTGGCGAGGACGCCGCGGTTGCAACGCCCGCGACCGCGCGGTGCGCCGCGTGCGTTAACGCGCAGTGCTGTGATGCCGTCGGCCATTGCGGCGAGACCGGCGGCTGCAACGAGCGCGTCTTGGCTGCGCGCTCCTGTCTGCTCGCCGCCGGGCCGACCGCAGCACGAGAAGAAGAAGCTTGTCGGAAGCACCTCGACAACCTGCCCGAGCCGGTCGCTGCGTACAGCTGCATGCGCGAGAAGTGCGGTCAGGACTGCCAGATCCCTTCTTGCGACGTATCCCCCGCCGCGACCGCAGTCGTCAACGGACGCTGCGATCGTTGTGTCACCGCGTCGTGCTGTCCGCAGATCAATTTCTGCTACGGCGATCGCGGCTGCAAGCTCGTCCTCGAGTGCATCTTCCAGAGCTGCAAACCCGAGCTCGGTAAGGAGCTTCTCCAGGACGAGCAGACGGGCGCGCGGATCAATCCATGCGACGACGCCATCGTCGGGTTGGACGCGTCCGCTGGCCCGGTGGGTTTCAAAGGATGCATCGCCGATTGCATCAACGACTTCGGTCGCGTGCAGGCAAGCTTCGAGTCCGCGTGCCGCGCGTTCAGCGTATTTCGCTGCGCCGCCGAAGCGAAGTGTGGAAACGAGTGCCTCATCGACGCTGGCGACGATGCCGCGGACGCCAACGCGGTCGACGCCGACCTGACGGATGGCAAAGCATCGGACGCCTCCGGCGCCGCCGACGCGCCGAAGGACTGAGCTACTTGCGAAGCTCGCGGCGCAGACGAATCCCGTCGCGCAGCGTCCACAGCCCGCCACCGAAGAAGATGGCGAGCACGAGGACCAGCGCCACGCTCGGCACGTTGGGGTGATCGTGACGCAGCGCGATCAGCACCGTAGCCACCCCGAACACGAGCGCCAGCAAGCCGGTGAAGATGCGCTTGAGCGCGACGAAGCGCACAAACGAGCGATCGACGGTACCGACCGTGAGCTGCTTCGCTCTGGCGCGAAGCTCCTGGATGTCCTTCAGCACGGAGCACCGTCTAGCACGGGCTGGCGCGGCGCGCGAAAGCTCAGCTCGCGTCGTCGATGTCGCCGATGATCTTGTTCACGTTGAACGAGAAGCTCTTCGTCCCGCTCGTTACAGTGACCTTGATGGTGTCCTCGTCGACGCGCGAAAAGCCCATCGTGAGCGTCTTGTCCTTCGGGGTGTGAAGTACGTACGAGCCCGACTGCGGGACGGGGTCGGCCCAGCGAACCTGGACCGTCTTGATCGAGAGATCCCATTTTCCCGACTGGCCCTCCCAGCTGCGCGTGCCGTCGATTTGGATGCCCTCCGCGAGACCGCCGGTGAGCAGTGTCTGTGTGCGGTCACCAGTGCCCTTGCCGGTGCGGCCGTCGGAGACACGCGTCCAGGTGAGCTCGTGCTCCACGCGCCGCGACTTGTTCGCCGTGCTCCACGTGACGTGCGCGGTGCCGTTCACCTTCACGAGGCCATTGGAGAGGTTGTTCCATGTGTGGTCGACGATGACGTCGCCAGCGTCGTTCTTCGCCACCGTGACCGTCGTCTCGCCCGAGAAGTGGTGACCCTTGTATTCGCAGTTGCCTGCCTTCACGCCGTACTTCACGGTCAGCTTTGCGCCGAGGAGCGTGACGTCCGCGCACGGGAGCTGCGTGCCGATGAAGGTCTTGAGCTCGTCCGCCGCCTTCTCGACCGCGCCGCCAATGGTGAAGTTGGTGTTGAGCTCGACGGACGTCGACGTGAGCTCACTTGCCTGCGACGACGCGCTCGACTCGGTCAGGGCCTCGCGTGCCTCCGCCGAGGTCAGCTCCGTGTCCGCCTCTTTCTTGCAGCCGCCGAGGGCGAACGTCGTGAGTGCGAGACCGAAGACGGATGCGCGTACGTAGTTCATGGCGTGAGCCTCCTAAGGATGACTGTGCGTTGTTGAGCGAGTCACATTGCACGCGCCCTGCCACGCCGCGAAACGCACGCTGCGGCCGAAATAGCGATCATTGCAGTGTACCCGTGAAGCGTCGTTCGCAGGCCTCTGTGCTCGCGCGTCCGTGGACGCGGCGCGACCACATCACCGTACTGTCGGTCCACGTGGCGCGGAGCGGCGCCCTCTTTTTTTGCTCTAGGATGCTCTGATGCAGAAGCCGAGCGGATGGGGATGGGCGGCGATCGGCGTGGCGCTCCTTATCGTGGGGTTGATCGGGTTCAAGGCGCTCGGCCCTCCCGTGCGCGGGGCCGGGACGCAGTCTTCAGGATCGCTCGATGGACCAAGTGGAGGCGCGGGCTGGAGCGCCAGCGACAGGACTCCATCGAAGTACGAGATGAATACCGCCGCGAGCGAAGCGCCGGTGGCGCCGATGGCCACGATGGCGGCCGGCAAGCCCGCGCAAGGCGCCGCTGGTGCCGCGATGCGCGCCGACCTTCCGCAGGTTGCCGCGGCCCTCGACCCGAACGCGCGCTACGCGACGACCTACCGCCCCGGGGGCGCCGCGCTCGCCGCGTTCGACGCCGCGGTGAGCAAGGGCTCGTTGCCTGCAAGCTACAAGGATCTCGTCGCCGACTTCGGCGGTCGCTACGCGCCTCCGCTCTCCAAGCCGAGCAACGGCGCCGCGCTCGCGTTTCAGATCGACACCGAGCGCTCTGCTCTGCCGCCGGCCGGAGGCAACGTGAACCTCCGTATCGCGCTCCGCTCGAGCGATGCGATGCCCGCGCGCGCCCAGCTTTCGGTCCACCTCGTGCTCGACGTCAGCGGATCGATGCAAGGTGCAGCCATCGAGAACGCGAAGAGCGCCGCGGCCGCGCTCGTCGAGAAGCTGCAACCGACCGATGATTTTTCGCTCGTGACGTTCTCGAGTGAGGCCATCGTCCTCGTGCCCGACGGCCCGATCGGAGCGCGACGGGCGGCCGCGCTCGCGAAGATCAAGGCCATCGTCGCCGAGGGGGGCACGAACATCAGCTCAGGGCTCGATCAGGGCTACGGCGAGGCTCGTACGCCGACGATCAATCCGGACGCCGTGAAGATCGTGATGCTCCTCTCCGACGGTCACGCCAACGCCGGCGACTCGTCGCCAGCGGGCTTGTGGGGTCGCAGTGAGCGCGCTTTCCAGGACGGAATCCAGACGAGCTCGTTCGGTCTTGGCGCCGACTTCGACGCACCGCTCATGAGCGGCATCGCCGACAAGGGCGCGGGCGGCTACTACTACCTTGCGGACTCGACGCAGATCTCCGCCGCGCTCGGCCGCGAGCTCGACGCGCGGCTCGTCCCCGTAGCGCAGGCCGTCGAGGTGCGCGTGCGCCTCCGCCCCGATGTCACTCCAGTGAAGGTCTTCGGATCGCACATGCTCGACGGCGCCGAAGCTGCGGCGGTTCGCCGCCAAGAAGTCGCCGTCGACACGCAAGCGGCCAAGAAGGATGGCATCAAGCAAGACCGCAAAGAGGACACCGAAGGGGGTATGCGCTTCTTCATGCCTTCGTTCTCGCGCGACGATCGCCACGCGATGTTGCTCACGCTGCTCGTACCCGCGGGCGTCGATGAGCGCGCGCTCGCGAGCGTCGAGATCCGCTACAAGGACCGCCTTCGGAAAAAGAACATCACCGAAGAGATGCCCATCAAGATCAAGTTCGCTCCGAGCGACGCCGAGAGCAGCAAGACCTTGAACGCGAGCGTGGCTGCGACCGCGCAGGCATTTGCGGCAGGCGACACGATCCTCCAGGCGGCGCAACGCGTCGATGGCGGCGACCGTCACGGCGGTGCGGCGGCTCTCTTCGAGCGCGCCGAGCTGCTCAAAGCCGCGGCGACGCAGCTCCACGAGCCGCGCTTGAACGAGGACGCGCTCCGCATGTCCCGACTTGCCGCCGCAGTCGATGGCGACAAGAAGGTGAACGACGCGCTACCGCTCGCCGTGCTCCTGCGTGGCTCGGGCTACGGTTACCTCCGGTGACCGACGTCGTTCATCCGTCGCCGACGGCGCCGGTCAACCTCCAGCTGAAGCCCGGCGAGATCGTCACCGTCCACGGGTCGGCGACGACGTCGTTCGATGGCGCCACCTTCGACGCCACCACGACGACGACCGACACCGGCACCCGACCGGGTGGCCTTTACCAGACCGACGGCGTCGGCCTCCGCGTCGTTGAGCAACATGTCGACACGCACGACGTGAAGCTCGTCGCCACGGGGGAAGCCGCGCCCACGTGCGCTGCCGCAGGCCTCGCTTCGCCGTGTCTCATCCCGCGCACCAAAGAGCTCGCACACGAGCGCCTTCTCACCGAAGGCGAGCTCGCACGCACGCTGACGGGATCGATCGAGGTGGCGATCCCTACCCCGCCTCCGCCGCCGCTCGTGAGCTCGTCGACCTCGCATGCGTTCGGCGGTGCGCTTGCCGCATCGCTCGTCGTGGCTGCGGCGATCGTAGGGTGGCGCTGGCGCAGCGCAAAGAAGAAGACCCCTCTCGGGCAAGTGCAGGCTGCCGCGCAGGAAGCTCGCGCACGCACCGCGAGCGATCCGACGCTTGCCCCGATTCGCGTCGAGATCGATGACCTCGTGTTGCGCGCGAAGAAGCTCGATGCGGCGCGCGTCGCATGTGCGCGTCGGCTTGCGGGGATCGATCGCGGCGCCATCGCCCGCAAGCGCGCGGCCTGGGCGGCTTCGAATTCGCCTGGCGCGCGCGAAGCGTCGCAATGGATGGTCGCAGAGGAGGCCGAGGGCGAGAAGCTGGCGCGCGATCACGCGTCGGCGGTCGCGGGGCTCGAGCAGATCGCCACCGCGCTTCGCGTCGTGGCGCTCCAAGCGCGTGAGGAGCGCGGCGTACGCGTCGCCGAGACCACGCGCGCGGCGCTCGACAACGTCGCCGCGGAGCTCACCCTGCGCGAGGAAGCGCTCGCCGAGGTCGAAGGCCCGGCCGAAGTCGAGTCACACGCGCGCGCGCGTTAGCTAGAATCGCGGCGCCATGCCGAAGCTCGCCCCTGCCCTCGCCTCGTTGGTCTTTCTCGCGGTCGCGCCGCTCGCGTGTGGTGCCGCTCCGCCGAGCGCGTCTACGACGGCACCCACGACGTCGACGACCTCTGCATCCTCTGCGTCCACTGCATCCTCTGCGGTCGCGTCACCCGCGTGCGTGCGCGGTCACATCGTGATCGTGGTGCGGCACGCGGAAAAGGCGTCGCAGGACAAGGATCCCGAGCTCTCCGAGCGTGGTCGCGAGCGAGCACGCGCGCTGGCGACGCTTCTCGGCAACGCGGGCGTCTCGCGCATCGTCGCGACCGAATACAAACGAACGCAGCAGACCGTCGCGCCGCTCGCGGAGAAGGCAGGCGTGACCGTCGACGTGCGGCCCGCGAAGGACATGCAGCCGCTCGCGCACGAGCTCGCCGCGGCGCCCGACGGATCGGTCACGGTGGTGGCCACCCACTCGAACGTGGTGCCGCAGATCGCGCACGAGCTGGGTGCTCCGACATTGCGCAACTTGCCCACGGCCGACGCCCTCGCCGACGACGATTTCGCGCGCGTGCTCGTGTTGTCGTTCGCGTGCGGCGCAAAGGCGCCGACGCTGGTCGAGCTCAGCTCGGGTTGAGCGGGCGCGCGCCCACGCGTGGCGCGAAGAGCGCGCACAGCTCCTCATGACGGGCAGCGGCGTCACCGCGACCGACCTCGATCAGCCGCGCCGCGAACTCGCCGTCGAAGAGCACATACGAGAGTAGATCCGAGTCGTCATCGCCCGCCCAATCGGCGACGCGGCGAAGGAGGCGGCCGGTGACCGCAGGAGCGCGAGCGGCAAAATCGGCCGAACGAACGTACGCGCCGGCGGCCGCGCCAATGTCGACCGATGCGCGCACGTGCACGACGTTGAGCGGACGAAACTCGACGTTCCGCGGCGGTGTCTCGCCTTTGTCGGACGCAACCTGGCGCTTCGCGAGTGAGATTTCGTCGTTGATCTCGTCGACGAACGTCGGACCGTAGCGCCGCACGCCCGCTTCGAGGATGTCGTTGATGCGATGAAGGCGGCTGATGTCGTTGTCGATTCGGTCGAGCAGCAGCGCGTTCAACGCCTTGCCTGCGAGCGACAATGGGCCGGGAAAACGCGGCTGAACGACGCCATTCACCACCGGCGGCGGCGCGTGCATCGAAGGCCCGATGTAGCGCGGGTTGATGACGAGCAGCCCTTCGGCGCCGAGGCGGCGCGCAGGCGAGAGCGGCACGTTCTGCCGCAGACCCCCATCGCAGTGGAACTCGTCACCGATGCGCACCGCGGGAAAAAGAAATGGCACGGCCGCCGACGCGAGCGCGTGCACCGGCTGCATATCGGCTTCGCGAACGAGGATCGTCGGGTCGCGGCTCCACACCGGCAGCGAGCGGTGACCGTGCTGGACGAAGATCACGGTGCGGCCGGTCGCGACGTCGGTCGTCGTGACCGTGAGCGCGGAGAGCTTCCCGTTCTTCACGTGATCTCGAATTTTGTCGAACGCGATGTGTTGGCGAACGACGCGCTCGATGCCCGCCGGATCGAGCACACCACCGCGTCGCAGCTCCGCGGCGGCTGCGCTCTTCGGGACGGCGCGCGGCGAGACGAAGTAGCGCACGAGCGAAGCGATCTCGCCAGCGTTGGCTTTCACGAGCTCGGCAAGTTGGAGGCTCCGCCAAGCATCCAGCAATGTCGCCACGCCGCGCCGCGGATCGTCGGCCGCGGCCGCAAGCGCGCACGCGTTGATGGCGCCGACCGAGGTCCCACACAGGATGTCGAGCGGGATGGGGGCCCCGAGCGAGCGTGCGACCTCGTCGAACAGGTACGAAAGGATTCCGACCTCGTACGCGCCACGGGCCGCACCGCCAGCAAGGACGATGGCAATGCGAGACGGTGACGAGGGAAGACTCGAAGGCACCGCCCCCCAGTCTACCGTGTGACGTCGTCCTTTTTTGCGACGATCACGTGGAAATTCCCCCTGAACGCAAGTTCGTCCAGCCCGACAAACGACGGCGATCCAGTTGTTGTACCAATGTGGGGAGCTAAGCTCCTTGCCGCGACCGCGCACCCTGCTGCGGCCGCTTTGCTTTTACAAGGAGTCGACCATGGATTTGCGCCATCTCGTTGCTGGGCTCGTCATTCTCGCGGTGCCCGTTGGCGCTGCTTCATGCAGCGACTCGGCTGTCGCCAACATCGCGGCCACGTCCGACGCTGGTGGCAAAGCCGACAGCGGCGACACACCGCTCGACGACGCGGGCAACCCGATCGAGGACGACAGCGGCAAGCCCGGCAAGGACGGCGGTGACAAGGATAGCGGTCCGCTTCCCGGCGCCACGCAGCTCGCGACCGGCGAGATCGGGATCCTCGGCATCACCGCGGACGACTACGTCGTTTACTACTCGACCGTCGGCACCACCGATTCACTCAACATCGTCTCGCTCGCCGGCGGCGCGCCGGTCGTGCTCGCGCCGGCGCTCGGCCCCGACGACGTCGTCTCGATCGACGGCAAGGTCGTCGCGTTCTGGATTGGTACCGACGCCACCACGGGCATCGGCACGATGAGCCTCTGGACCAAGGCAGGCGGCGTCAAAGCCGTCGGCGCCGGCTCGCGCGCGGGCATCTTCGCTGCCAGCGCCGACACCACGAAGATCGTTTACTCGGCCAACGCGGTCGCCGCGGGCACCGAGGTCATGATCGGAAACCCGGCGCTCAGCCCCGCGTCGACCTCGATCCTCACGGTCGCCCAGGCGGGCACCGGCTGCGACGTGGAGCTCAAGTTCGTCGGCGCGCGTCTCTTCAGCTCGACCTGCGCAGGAGCGGCGACCACGGCCACGATCCGCACGTACACCGCTGCGAACGTCATTCAGAGCGTCGAGACGGCGGCCTCACCCGGGTTCATGCAGACGGACGACACGGGCGCGCACGTCTTCGTGAAGAAGAACGCGGCCGCTGGCAACGCGACCGTGAAGACGGTTCCCGCTACGGGCGCCGTCACCTCGGTGACCATCGACACTGCGGTCGCGTCGGGCGTCATTCTCCCCGACGGTCAGAACGTCATCTACCGCACGACCGCGCAGGCTCTCATGCGCTCGCCGACGGCCGCGGCCGCTCCGGTCACGCTCGTCCCCACCGGCGTTCGCTCGGTCCTCGGTTACTCGTCGGACTTCAGCCACGTGCTCGTGTTCTCGAACGCACCGGACACGGCGAACACGAACATCACGCGTATCGACGTGCAGCTCGCGTCGACCACCGCGGCCGGCACGCTCACGCCGCTCGTCGCGACCTCGATCGGCGCTCCCGTCGGCTTCACGTCGACCGGCGCGGACGTCGTCTACCTCACCGACCTTCCGGCGACGGGCGCTCCGCTCGGAACGCTCAAGGCACGCGGTACGGCGGCAGGCGCCACCGAGAAGGAACAGATCGTCGTAGACAGCGTCGGCACCCGACTTGAGCGCGGTCGCGAACTTGCGC
>CAXSGV010000088.1:0-17688 GCA_964236615.1 uncultured Polyangiaceae bacterium | reverse complement strand
GGCTCGGCGTCACGTGAGGCCAGAAGCCGAGCTCGCGATCGAGGAGCACGCCCTGCGCGCCTTCGACGACGATCGTGTCGCCGAGATCGGGCTCGCGCGTGATCGTGATGCCGTTCGAGCGCACGATGTCCTCGTACGCGGAGGCCACGAAGGCGGGCGCCTCGGGGCGGCGAAGGTCCGCGAGCTCTTGCCGTATGCGCGGATCGTCGCCTGCTTCGTCGGCGATCTGGTCGGCGAGATCGACCTTGGTGCGCCAGATCGCGGCCACCGTCTCGACCAAGCGATCGTGGCTCCTGAGGTCGTCCATGCAGAGCGATGGCACGGCGCCGCGCTCGGCGTCGAGCTGCGCCTGCGCCACACCACGACCGCAGCTTCCGTGACGCTTGTCGCCACGCGCCAGCTCCTGAATGCGATTCACGCTGCGGTGGAAGGGCGTCACGACGATGCATCGCGGATCGATCGAGAGTCGTCGGCTGCCGTCCGGGATCCGCAGCATCCGCAGCGCGGCGTTCTCGGCGACGATCGCAAGCGGGTCGACGAGAACATGGCGCGTGAGATGCGCGCGAACGCCTGGCACGAGCACGCCGGCGCCGAGCTGCGACGCGCAGTGCACTTTGCCGTTTTCGCCCACCACGTGATGTGCCGCTTGCGGTCCGCCATTCGCTCGAACGACGGTCACCGCCTTCCCGCCCGTCGCGTGACGGCGCACGAGGTAGTCGACGATCGAGCCCTTGCCTTCGTCACCGAAGCCGAGGCCGGTGACGACGAAGGCGCGGCGGCTCACGGCGTGCGCGTCTGACCGCAGGCGCCGCAAAAGCGCGCCTCGGGGCGAAGCGCCGCGCCGCACGTCGGGCAAGGCGTCGTCGCGGCAGCGGCGGCGGGCACACCGACAGCGGCCACGACGGCGTCGGGCGCCGCGCGCGATGCTGCGACACGCGACATGGCGTCTACGGATTTGGCGTAGGCCTGGTTCGCCGCGCCGCCCTCGGCGAGACGCTCGAGACGATCGGCTTGACGCTCGAGCACCGCTTGCATGTTCGCGGCGTGACGCTCGGCTTGCTCGAGGCGCTTCTCGGCCGCGGCGACCTCGTCCTTGCCCGCGAGCGCCGCAGCCCACGCCGCCCCGCCGCCCTCGGTCTTTGCGAGCTCGGCCGCTTGTACGGCGATCGCCCGCTTCTCGTCGAGGCCCGCAAGCATCGCGCGGAGCTCCTTCTTTTGCTCGTGCTCCTGCGCGGCGATCTTGGCGTCGAGCTCCTGCATTTTCTCGAGCTTGCCGAGCTGCCGTGCTTGCTCGCGATCGGCGACGTCCTGCGTCAGATCGGCGCGCGCGCGGGCTTCGTACGTTCCGTCGTCGCTGCGGCGGCGCGCCTCTTCGGATTCGAGCGCGCCCTTCTCTTTGCGTTGCGCAATCTCGGCCGCGAGCTTGCGCTCGGCGACCGTGGTGCCGTGCGCGACCGCGTCGAGCTCGTCCTCGCGCTTGCCGGCGACCTTGGCGCGCTCGGCCGTGCGCTGCGCTTCGGTGATGCTTTGCTCGCGTGCCGCGGCGCGCTGGGCGTCTGCAACGTCGAGATCGGCGTGACCTTGCGAGGCGGCCTGCGCGCTCTTTCGCGCCGCGAGCTCGAGCTCGACCTCCTGGAGCTTGTGCGTGCGCTCGACCTGCTGGCGCGCAACGGTCTGCGCGAGCGTGAGCCCGAGAAGATCGATCTCGTCGTTCTTCTGCGAGAGCCACGCGCGACCGGTCTTCACCTCGTCTTGTGCGCGGTTCAGATCGGCGCGCGCCCCAAGTAGCCACTCGCCTGCGACCGAGCGCACATCGACGAGACCGAGCGACAGAAGCTCGAGCCCCGCGGCGACGACGAGCTCCCCTGCCTTGTCGCGGATCGTCGCTTCGAGCGCGGTGAAGCCTGCGCCCGAGGTGAGCGCGCTCAACGCGATCGCACGGAGATGCGACGCGGCGGCGGACGATAGCGTCGCTTCGAGCGCGTCGCGATCGAGCGCATCGTCGGCGCCGCGCACGCGCACGACGAGGTCAATCTCGATCTCTTGACCGTCGGCGGTGACGAGCGCAGGGACATCGGCCGCCGCACCGGAGGCCGCTTTTTGTGCGGTTCCGCAGCGATCGCAGAACTTCATCGTGAGGGGGAGCTCAGTGCCGCACTTCACGCACGGACGGACGCGCGCGCCGCGCGGGACGCCGAGGTGGAGATCGAGCGTGGTGGTCGCAGCAACTGGCGCAACGGTGACATCGACCGCGAGCGACCAGCGCGCGCCGATACGCTCCTGGATCTCTTTCCGGATCTCGGCCTCGGCGTCGGCCCAGCGAACCTCACCGCGCGCCGAGAGGCGCTCGAGCACGGTCGTCGCGATCTGCGTCACTTCGGGGCGGAGCGCTTGGTAGAGATCGTTCGCGCCGAACGAAGCCCGGCCCGCAAGCGCGTTGGTGAGGAACGCGCCGAGCCGATCGCGATCGAACTGCTCGACCCGGAACGAAACGAGCAGCTGCGTCTGCAGCGTGCGCCCACCCTGCGACAGACGCGTCTCCACGGTGAACGGGATCGGGACGGGTCGCAGGTCGACGAGGTAGAACGCGGTGCGATCGGTGTGCGCGTGGCCGCCGAAGAAATTCGCGATGCGACCGAAGAGCGAGATCGTCGTCTGCTGCCCGGGCGGGAGAACGCGATCGACTACGCCGTCGACGAGCACGACGCCGACGGTGCCCGGCGGGACGCGCACGACGCGGTTGCCGAGGAAGGTGCGTGCCTCTTCGGGGTTCACGCGGCGCACGAACTCGTCGAGCCCGCGTTGCCACACGCCGTCGACCACCGCGCCCGCGTCGGGCGGAGGGCTAGCCCACGCCGCGCCCGTGAGCGCCGTCCCGCACTGGAGGCAGAACTGGTTCGAGACGGGCTGCAGCGTGCTGCACGAGGAGCAGCGCACGTGAGGCTCGGTGCTCGCACCGCAGTGCACGCAGAACCTCGACCCCGAGTCCGTTGACTTCCCACAACGCGGACAATCCATCGCCGGCATGGTGGGCATCGTAGAGAGGAACCGTCGCGCTGTCTTCCCCGCAAGGACGTGGCGCTCTACCATCCCCCCGCGTGACCGGAAGCTCGTCCTCCTGCAGCCAGTGCGGCACCAGCTTCGGCTCGTCGGCTTCGCGGTTCTGTGGAACGTGCGGGCTGCCGCGCGCCGAGGAGCGCGAGGATCCCGAGGCCGTGCGCAAGTACGAGGCGGCGGTGGTCCGGTTGATGAGCGACGGCGTGCTCGACGAGCGCGCTCTCCAGCAGCTCGATGCCGTGCGCGGGCGGATCGGGATTTCGCTCGCGACGCACGATCGGGTGCTCGCCGAGCATCAGGAGCGGGAGAAAGAGAAGACGGGCTCGGGCACGGGCTCGGGCTCGGGCTCGGGCTTGGGGAGAAGAGCGACACTTCGGGCGTTCGTCGATGTGTCGACGGTTGGGTTCTTCGAGGTCGGGAGCCGGTGCATGCTGCGGCTCCAGCTGCACAACGACGGCGATCTCGCGATCGAGCCGAGCGTGCACGCAGAGGTGCTCGGCGATGGGCGGATCGCAGCGGTCGTCGGGACCACGCTTTTTCCCGCACAGAGCCAGATCGTCGCGCTGTGGCTCGTGCCGCGCGTCGCGGGGTTTCAAGAGCTTTCGGGGATCGTCGCGGCGACCGACCTCGTCGGCGAGCGATCCTTTCATCGCTTCGACGGCGTGCTCTTTCGGGTCGGCGGCGCCGACGGACCGCGCGTGTCGGTCGTGAACGTCGACCAGAGCAGCGCGCGCGTGGTCGACAACACGAAGAGCAACTTCGGCGGTGGCGGTGACTCCGGCGGAATGGTCGGCGAAGCTACGTGGCAGCCCATCGCGTTGCGCGCGATCCCGTTTGCCGAGGCGCGTCGCGTGCTCCCGGACCTCGCTCCACCGTCGTCGCGGCCCGCACCAAGGCCCAAGCCGGAAGCCCGCCCGGCACGCGTCCCGCAGACGCGATCGCGCAGCGGCGGCGATCACATCGCGTTCACGGTGAAGGCGGGCCAAGTCGAGTACGCGATCGACGCCACGTTGGCCCATGGCGATCTCGCGATGGTCTACGGCGGCAAGCGGAAGTCCGACGGCACCCGCGTCGCGGTCAAGGTCGCCGATGATGCGGGTGACAACGACTTGATTGCGGCAGAAGTCCGTGCCCTTCGTCTACTCCGCGCCGAGCACAGCCCCCAACTGAAGCACCTACCCGTCGTACTCGACAGCTTCCGTACGAGCGACGGCCGCTCCGGCACCATCCTCGAGGAGCTCGACGGGATCGATCTCGTCACGTTGAAGGAGCGGCTGGCCGAGCGTGACCGCTCCACGCAGGGCGCGCTCGATCCACGTCACATGATCTGGCTGATGCGGCGTTGCCTCAGCGTGCTCGGCTGGGCGCACTCGCGCGGCGTGTTGCACGGCAACCTCGATCCCGCCCACATCATGGTGCGCGCACAGGACCACAACGTGTGGCTCGTCGACTGGTGCTACGCGATCGTCAATCCAACCGGAACCGGCGAGCAGTTTCGCTGCTTGAACGAGGAGTACAGCGCGCCCGAGGTTCGCGAGAAGAAGCCGCCGCTGCCGTCGGCCGACCTGTACTCGTTCGGCAAATGCATGATCTACGCAGCCGGCGGTGACGTTGCAGAGAACACCCTGCCCGACGCGATGGACGAGCGCCTCCAGCGCTTCATCAAGTTCCTCGTCGTCGACAGCGCGCTCGGTCGCGCGCAGGACGCGTGGAGCCTCTATGCGCAGCTGGACAAGCTGCGCGAACAAATCTACGGCGCGCACGAGTTCGTCGCGCTCGACGTCTGATCAGCATCAACCCGCATCGACGGGCCAACCAGAGGAGACGAGATCATGGGTGGAGGCACTTACAGCCAGGACGTCGCACAGGACGCGCGTTCGACGCAGGCGGACGTCTTTGCGTACTCGGCGTACCAACACACCGACGACAGCGGTGCGAGCCGCCGCGCTGTCCATCCCGCGCTCAACCCGCACGGGAAGCGGCGTGAGGTCAACAACGTCACTCCGATCGTCGTCGCGCTCGACGTCACGCGCTCACGCGGCGACGACACCAAGCTGATGTACGAGAAGCTTCCGATGCTGATGGGGCAGATCAAGCTCCACGAGTACGTCGAGAACCCCGGCATCAGCTTCGCGGCCGTCGGCGACGCCACGTGCGACAAGGCGCCCTTGCAGGTCGGCCAATTCGAAGGCGACAACCGCCTCGACGAAGTGATTGCGCGCATGTGGATCGAAGAAGGTGGCGGGGGCAGCGGCCAGGAGTCCTACGAGCTCGCGGCGTATTTCTATTCACGCACGAACGCGGTGCGGCTCGCGAAGGGCACCGGCAAGAAGGGTTACTTCTTCTTCGTCGGCGACGAGGGCTTCTACCCGAAGGTCGACAAGGCCCAGGTGCGCGCCGTCATCGGCGACGAGCTCGAGGCGGACATGGACACGGGCGAAGCGTTTCGCCGCCTCCAGGAAAAGTTCCACGTATTTTTCCTCTACCCGGGCAAGGCGTTCGCCGATCGCAAGGCCGACATCGACGCCGAGATCCGCCAGCGCGTGACCTCGGCCGGCGGGCAGTACGACGGCGTGGACGTGCGCGCGTCGCTCATCTGGAACGACCGGAACGATCTCGATCTGCACGTGGTCCCGCCCTCGGGCGAGGAGATCTTCTATGCGCACAAGAAGTCGGCCGACGGCGGCTGGCTCGACGTCGACATGAACGTCGGCGGCGACACCGAAAAGCCTGTCGAGAACGTGCGCTGGACGAAGGGAACGGCTCCGCGAGGGCGCTACAAAGTCTTCGTGCAGAACTTCAAGTTCCACGATCCGAAGCGGACGCCGAGTCGCTTCAAGGTCGAGATCGAGGTCGACGGCGTCATCGAGCACGTCGAAGGCCAGATGCCCGCGGGTGCGACGAGCACCGCCTCGAACCAGGTCGTGTTCGAGTTCGACTACGACCCCGACGCGAAGCACAGCACGGCTGTTGCCAAGCCCGCCGCGAAGACCGACAGCTACGCGCAGTACTCGGACGACGTGATCCTCAAGCAGTGGAGGAGCGTGATTCCGCCCGAGCACGTGATGCGGGTCGATGATCCCAAGGCGATCGTCGACGTGCTGCTCGGTGCGCTCGCCATCGCCGATGGCAGTCGAACGCTCGCGACGTTCATGAACGATCTCAAGTCGCGCGACACCACCGAGTCGCGCATCGGTCACGTTCGGACGGCGCTCGCGTCGCTGTCGAGCGTGCGCTCCACGACGAGCGTCGAGGGCGACGTGCCTCCGCCACCCGATGCCGGCCGGGGAAGGTCGAAGCGACTCTGATGGCGACCAAACCGAGATCCATTGGCGAGAAGCACGCCTTCTGCGGGGCGTGCGGCGAGAAGTTCGTGCCGACCGAGCAGAGCTTTCCGCGGCGTTGCGATCGCTGCAACATGATGACTTACGTCAACCCGACGCCGGTCGCGGTGCTTCTTCTTCCGGTGAGCGACGGGTTGCTCGCGATCCGGCGCTCCATCGAGCCGCAGCGTGGCGGTCTCGCGTTGCCCGGTGGCTTCATCGACATCGGCGAGTCGTGGCAAGCGGGTGCCGTGCGCGAGCTCCGCGAGGAGACCGGGATCCAGGTGGCTGCCGACACCGTGAAGCTCTTCGCGGTGCACAGCGCGCCCGACGGGACACTGCTCGTATTCGGGTCCGCACCGCCGATCGACTCCGAGGAGGATCTTCCGACCTTCGTCGCCACCTCGGAGACCGAAGAGCTCACGGTCGTGCGCGGACCGATCCAGCTCGCGTTCGATCTTCACACGAAGGTCGTCGCCCAGTGGTTCGCGCAGGCCGCACCCCGCTGACGGTGCAGGCGGCGATGCGCCGCGCGCGCCCACGGCGTCAGTGCTTGTGGACGCGCGCGACGCTCGACGTGAGGTCGAAGCTGACGCACGTGCCGGCCCCGCCCGACGCCGTGATGCATTTGTCCTGGTGGTCGATCCAGTAGACGTACTCGTCGTCGAGCGCGAGCGCGCTCGTCACGTGCATGCCGCCCGACGAGTCACCGAGAATCGCGAGGGTCTCACGCTCCGCGCCGGACGCCGTCCAGTGAGCAATGTCGGTCGGACCGTCGTCCGAGCCGGCGCCATAGAAACCGGACGCGTCGACCGCGAAGACGCGGGGAGCGGAGCGGCCGGTGACGAGCGCGGCGTCCTCGGTGGCCGTCGCCGACGCGTCGAGACGCTTGCTGCGAAGCGCGCGGGTGACCTCTCCGGCGCCGCTCGACTCGCTGATCCAGTAAAGCGAGCCTGCGTCGATGGCCGCGGCGGTGATCCGATCGCCGGACGAGACCACGGGCGTGGCCACACCGCTCGCACCGACGGCGCGCAGCTCGCTGGCGACGCGCGGTTGGGTTCGTCCGCCCCAGACGACCGACGATCCTTGCGCCATCACCAGCCCGGGAAAGCTTTCGAACACGGTGTCGAGAGGGGCTGACTTCGAGGGAACGTCGAACAACGACGTCGCCGAGCCAGTCGACGCAACGACGTAGACATCGTCGTCGTGCGTTGCGATGGAGTCGACTCGAGTAAAGTCCCCGCGCATCAAGACGGTCGCGGCGGCGGCCCCGTCGCGCGGCGCGTAGGCCACGATGGAGTGACGAGCGCAGTCTTGCCAGTTGCCTGACTCGCACAGGGACAGCTCGCCGCAGGCAACGCTCCAGTAGACGCGCGTCGTCCCCAGCGCGAGGCTCGTGACGACGCACGATTCACCAGCGGCAACGGGTTCGATCATCGCGTTCGACAGCTTCGTCGCGACGCCGCCTGCCTTCGGTACACGCATCACGTCGCCGGCAAGCGTCGTGTAGTAGACGAACGCGCCGTCCACCGCGAGGTGGAGATTGAACGGCGCAACGGGAATTTTGCCCGACGTCGTCCGCGGAGCCGTCGACGACGCCAGCACCTGCGTCTCGTGACCAGGCAGGCAACCCACCACGGCGGCGGAGCCACTCTCGCAAGGCGAGGTCGCCCCGGAGGAGCAAGCGTCGATGAAAAGCGGGAGAAGCGCGGAGAGAAGAAGCTGGTTTCGCATGTCGCGACCCTTCGCAACCACCGTGCCCCGTCGCGCGATGCTTGTTTTCACGACGCGAAGGAGAGCGAGAGGTCATCGTGAGCCGCCGCCTGCACAGGCTGCTGTGCAAGCGGCTGCACACGCCTGCACACGCTGCACACTCGGGCGACGCCGCCCGAGCTTCGCGAACGGACTGAGTCAGTCTTCGGTTTCGGCGGGCGCGGTCCAGGCGTTCCCGACGCGCTCGTAGAACTGGCCGTCGCGGTTCTTCCAGTCGCCGACGAAGTAGCTCGTCCCGAGGGCCGCCGAGCTCGGTAGATCGCTCGCGGTAGCGACATGCTCGCCGTTCCACACCGAGACGAGGGGTTGCTCGAGGGTGAGGTCCTCACGCAGGACGTCGCGGATCATCGAGCGCGCAGTCGTCTTCGACTCCCAGGAGCGGTACGCGTTGTACGCACCGACCCACCGCTCGATGTGGTTGCCCGTGACCAGCATGTGCCACCGGTTTCTCGACGAGTAGCGCACCGAGCCCGCGTTGTACGCGGCGGCGATCTTCGGCGGATCGCGGTGGTGCTGCCGGCGCTGGTACGAGCTCGACATGTACTTTACACCGACTCGAAAGCTGAAGTCGGGGCTCGAGTGCATGCGCACGCGGCAGGTGCTGCGCGAGACGCCGGTGATGGCCGAGCACGTCGACGCGGTGACCTGCATCGGACCCGACGAGAGGCCGTCGCTCGAACCGCGCGGGTTGGTGCAGTTCGATTCGGTGATGGCAGTCGCAACCACGCTCGCGCGCGAGAGCTTGTAGAAATCGGCCCAGCGACGGATCGACGTGCCGTAGCGCTTCATGCACGCGGTGACCGCGCTGACGGATCCACCCGGCGCGCGGCGAACGAGCACGCGCTGGTTCGACACCGCCCACGCGACGCCGCTGCGGAACGAGTGGTAGCCGTGGCTCGGATCGAGTGAGCCACGGCTCGCGGCTTCGACGTCGCTCGTGTCCTCGGCGGACGGAAGCACGGGGGCACCCGCGAGATCTGGCGCCTCGCCGGAAGCCGCTTCGGAGAAGTCCTCGCGCCCTAGCTCGTCCGGCTCGGCGGCCGCGACGTCGATCGCGTGCGTCGCCTCGACCACGACGCCTCGAACCATCGACCAAGCGCGCAGGGTGTGACGACCCGTCGCGTCGAGCGTGGTCGTCCAGCGCGAGACAGCGCCGAGGCGACAGTCCTCCGCTTCGGCGAGCGGGTCACAGACGAAGATCTCGCGCCCGTCGAGCTCGAAGTGCATCGGGCCCGTCTCGACTGCGTGCGCCTGCACCGCGAGCTCGAGGGGCTCGCCCACGCGGATGACGTCCTCGGTCATCGGCGTCACCCAGGCGAGCGGAGCTTCGGTGTCGCTGGCGGCTTCGGTCGCAGGACCCGCGTCACTGCACGCAACGAGACCAAGCGGGAGAAGAGGCAACAGGCGAAGAGCAGCGTGGGATCGGAGCGTCATTGTCGCGGGCATCAGCATTCCGCGTGCCCGCGCGCAAACGCCTCGAAAGTGGCTCGTCCACGGCGGCTGCTCGCGCCTCCTCGCGCTTGCTTTCGCGACTCGTCACGCGGCGCTTTCCCCGCGCGCCGCACCTGATCCACGTGAACCGCGCCTCGTGCACGACGCCGGGTTCTGCGCGCGGCACCGACCTTTGCCGACACGCCGAGCGGGTCAGCGTTGCGACATCGGCGGCGGCCGTCCAGTCCCGCGCGACGGCGGCACTGACTCGGGCGGAACCGGCAGCGACACCTGGAACGCGAGGCCGCCATCCTGAATTGCATCGACCGCGATGTGGCCGCCGTGGAGCTCGACGATGGAGCGAGCGAGCGAGAGACCGAGTCCCAGGCTTCCGTGACGGCGCGCGCGATCCGCATGTTTGAAGGCCTCGAAGATCTTCTCGCGGTCACCTGCAGGAAGTCCGCGCGCCGACGTTTCGACGTCGATGCGCAGACGGTCCGAGGCGAAGGTCGCGCGCACGAGCACCGTGCCCTTGTCGGTGAAGCGCACCGCCGTGCCGATGACGTTGGTGAGCGCCTGCACGAGGCGCGTGGAGTCGACCTCGAGCCGCGGCAAGCCCTGCTGCACCTCGCCAGTGATCTGGGCGCCGCTACCGACGGCGAGATCGCGCGCGTCGAGGACCGCGCTCATGACGACATCGCCCATCATCGTGTACTCGTGCGAGAGCTCGAGGGCCCCGGCCTCGACACGCGCCGAATCGAGGATGGTTTGAATCAGGCCGAGCAGCTCGCGGCCGCGCTGCTCGATGATCGCAACGCTCTCCATCTGCCCGTCGCTGAGCGGGCTCTGCGAGACGAGGGCCGCGAACCCGAGGATCGCGTTGAGTGGCGCCTTGAGATCATGGCTCATCGACGCGAGAAACAGGCCCCGCATGCGCTCCGTGGCCTCGCGCGCGTCGATCGCATGCTGCTGCGCCGCTGCAAACCCACGGAAGACCGCGCCGAGGTCCTCGATCGAACCGAGGAGATCGCGCACCGAAACGAAGCGCGCTTGCTGCGCGAGCCGTGTGCCGCGAAGAACGTCGGCGGCGCCCGTCGCGCGCACGTGGTGGCTCGCGAGCACGACGTCATCGGTGAACCGTGCGAGAACGCCGGCGATCGTGGCGGCGGCGACCGCGAGCAAGATGTACACGCCGGTGATCGGGCTCAGACGCGTCGTCGCGAACCGCACGACGACATGCCCGTCCTCGAGCGGCACAGTGACCAGCGTCTCCTCGTAGTTGGCGCGGACGATCGACTCCGGCGCCGACGTGTCGAACACCTCGGCGGCGAACCCCTGGGCTTCGGCCTCCGCAATCGCTTGATCGCGGCCGCTCGATGAGCCCTTCACGACCTCGAACACTCCGCGGGCAAGACCGATGGCCGTCTGCTCGCGTGCCGCGGTGTCGAACGCGCGCGCGTGCGCGTAGACGAGCAGCGAAGCGCCGAGCGCGACGAAGGCGACCGGCGCGGTGACGGCGAACAGAAAGCGGGTGCGCACGCGCGGCAGCGTGCGGCGCGTCCACTCGATGAGCCCGATGGCCTCGCGTGACGCTTCGACGGGCGCGAGCTCGAGCACGTTCGCGACGCTCGCGCGCATGAGCACGTAGAGCGGAAGTGCACCTGCGCTCACCATGGTCAGCATCAGCAACACGAGCGCGACCTGGGTGTAGAGATCGTTCGTGGGCGGCCGAAAGATCGGCAGCAGCGTGCCCGTCGACACGACGAGCGCGATCACGACGTGCGCGACCGCGATGCGCGCGGGGAGCGAGTAAATGCCAAGGAGCTGCCGCGGATCGACGTCGGCATCCTCGCCGGTCGTGAGCGCACGAAGCGTGGTGCGGACGGGCCGCGTATAGACGATGGTCGCCATCGCGCTGAAGACCGCTTGCGCCAAGCCGACCCGCATCGCCGTCGGCAAGGTCGCGACGAGCACCGCCGTATCGAGCAGGAGTAGCCGCGGCGCCACGGCGGTCATGAGCACGAAGGTCACGAGTGTGACCGCGAGCTGCAGGCCAAGAAGGCGCGCGACGAGCTTGCCGGGCCCCGTCATGGGCGCGGCCCCTTCGAAGAACGTGGCGCCTCTATCGGGAGAAGCACGCGAAAGGTCGAACCCTGCCCGAGCTCACTGTCGACCTGAATGACCCCACCGTGCATGAGCACGAGACGTCGCGCGATCGCGAGGCCGAGTCCCGTGCCGCGGCGACGGCGCTTTTCGTCGCTCGTCTGCTTGTAGTCCTCGAAAATGGCGGCGCGCTCGCCTTCGCTGATGCCGGGGCCCGTGTCCTTCACCGAGATGCGCGCGTACGCACCTTGCCGCGCAACGTCGACGACGACCTCGCCACGCGCGGTGAACTTGATCGCGTTGCCGACGAGGTTGGTGAGGATCTGACGCAGGCGCTTGGGATCGGCGTCGATGCGGAGTCCCGTGTCGCCCTGGAGCCGCACTTGAACAGGGCGACCTTGGATCACGCCCGCCGCCTCGCGCAGCACCTCCGCGGCGACGCCGCCGATGTCGAGGTTGCTGCGTGAAAGCTTCAACTGGCCGCCTTCGAGCGCCGAGAGCTCGAGGATGTCGTTGATCAGCTCGAGCAGGTGCGCGCCCGATCCGCGGATTTGCTCGACCTCCTCCTTCGACTCCGCCGACAGCGGACCGTCGACCTCGGCAACCAGCAGCTCGGCGAACCCGAGGATCGCGTTGAGCGGGCTCCGCAGCTCATGACTCACCGCTGCCAGGAACGCGGCGCGATCGCGATCGGCCGAGCGCGCGCGATCGAGGTTCGCGTGGTACGTCTTTTCCGCCTCGAGGAAGCGTCCCACGAGCTGGTTGAACGCGCTCGTCAGCGCACCGATCTCGTCCATCGTGCGCACCGGAACGGTTTCACCGGTGGGCTCGTTGCGCACGCGCGCCATCGCCCGGACGCGTGTGCTGAGGAACTCGACGTCGAGGTTGGCGTCCCGCGCGACCGCGTACGCGAACGTTGCCGCGACGCCGATGAGCAGGGTGGTGAGCGCGATTAACGCGGTGATGAGCGACCGCCCGCCCTCGGGTGCGCTCGGTGCGCGCACGAACGTGACCACGTAGTTCACGGCGGGCAGTGCGCCGATGGGGCGCACCGCGTACCGCGTTCGTCCGAGCCCGGTCTTCGCTTCGCCGCGTGTCGTGTCGACGATGCGGCGCAGGGTCTGCGGCGCGATCCCGCCGAGCGTGGCGTCGGCCACGACCTCGCCCTCCTTCGAGAGGACGACGAGCTCGGCGCCGCTACGACGCGCGGCGAGCTGGATCGCTTCGAGACGACCGGCTTGCGTCAGCTGGGCGAGACGCGCGCTTTCGGCTCCAGCAAGGAGCTCGGCGCGCGCACCGGCGTGGTTGTCGCTCGCGCGCGCGAGGTGATCGAGACCGACCATCTCGATGGCGAGCGTCACGGCCACGCCGAACACGACGACCACGAGGGGCGCGAGCGGCAAGAGCGACAACGCCTTGCGCTGTGCGCCGCCGTAGCTCGCCATCGTCGAGAGCGTCGGCGGCCCGCTCGATCGCGGCGGAATACTCGGCATCGAGGGACGTGCCGCCACGGGGGCATCTTACTCGACGAGCGCGCTTCCACGGACGTGGTTAGGCTTGGCCACGTGCGGCATGTGCTGAAGGTCCTCTGGATCGCCATCGTCGTGATGACCCCGGTGCTCGGCGTCTGGGTCGCTTCCTCGCTCGCCGCGTTCCAGAACGGGCCGGTCTGGGCCGTCGTCCTCGCGGGGCTACTCCTCTTCCCGCTTGGTCCTGCGGCGTGGGAAGGCTTTGCCGCCTGGCGTCGTTCGCGGCGCGTCTACGCCAAGCCGCACATTCTCACGCTGCTCGATCGCATCATTTTGCGGACGCTCGCGATCAACGTCGTGTTCTTCGTGGGGCTGCTCGCGACGCACCCGAAGTCCGGGTTTGCGGCGATCTCCACGCGCGGCGATTGGTTCTTGGACGGACGCCATGGTGAGGGGGCGCAGGCGGTGCGCCGGCGGGTGTTCGATGTCGCGAGCTCGCTCGAGTGGCTCTACGAGGCCACCAACCAGAATCCTTACCGCGATGGGAGCACCGGCGTCGATCCCACTGCGGGGACTGGGACTGGGACTGGGGTTGGGACTGTCGTGCCGGCGGGGACGTCGTCAACGCCAGCGCCGTCAGCGTCCACGTCGTCGTCGTCGCCGTCGACGACCACGTCTACGTCGACGACCGCCTCTACGGCGACCGCGGGGTCCACGGTGCCTGTCTATCCGCAGCCGGGGACGCTGCACCCCTCCGTCGCCTCCATGCCGCCCGAGGCCGAGGCGAGCATCGCGAGCGTTGCGCAGTGGGTCACGGAGCACGAGAAGGATCCCACCCAGCAGGTGCGCGCGCTGCATGACTGGGTCGCCGATCGCATCGCGTACGACGGCGTCGCGTACGTGACGAAAAACCATCCGCCGCAGGACGCCGAGACGGTGTTCCGTACGCGCCGCGCGGTGTGCGCCGGGTACTCGTACTTGCTTGCGGCGCTCGGCAAGGCGGCGGGGCGCGAGATCGTTTACGTCACGGGCGACGCGCGCACCGAAGGCATGGCCGTCACTGGCGAAGGTCACGCGTGGAACGCGGCGCGCCTCGATGGCCGCTGGTACCTGATCGACGCGACGTGGGACTCGGGCTTCCTCGAGGGCTCGACCTTCACGAAGAAGTACCGCAGCGACTACCTCTTCACGTTGCCCGAGGCCTTCGGTGTCGATCACTTTCCGGACGACGAGCGCTGGCAGCTCGTAGGTAAGCCGATCGCGCGCGGTGAGTTCTTTCGGCAACCGATGATGTCGCCGCGGTTTTTCACCGAAGGGCTCGTGCTCGTCGAGCCGAATCGATCGCAGGTCTCGGCCCGCGGCGCGATCGACATCACGATCAAGAATCCGCGTGGTCTCTTCGTGCTCGCGTCGACGAGCCGGTCGGGCAGCAGCGGCGCGACCTCGGGAAAAGACTGCGCAGCCGACAAACCGGCGCAGCGGACGCCCGACGGCAGCATGCACGTGCGGTGCACCTTCGCGAGCCCGGGTCGCTACGACGTGCATCTCTTCTCGAACGCCGCCGAGTTGGGCTCCTACGACTACGTGGGTCAGCTCGGCGTCAACGCCGACTGAAGTGCGCGGGCCGTCAGCGGAAGACCGCGAACGTGACCTTCTCGACGCGGCTCGCACCGCTGGCGTCGGTGACGATGGCGCGGACGTCGTGAGGGCCGGACAACCGGGAGGTGTCGAAGTGCGCCGTCCAAGGAGCCGACGTGCGCTTCACGCTCGGGAGAGGCTTCACGGTGTCGTCGAAGTCCTGCACGATCTCGAACTCCACGCTCGCCACGGCGCCGGACACGACCGTCGCGGTGACGTCCGCGCTCTTGTCGGCGTGCGTGCCTGCGTCGACGACGCTCTTGAGCGTGATCGCGGGGGCGGAGCGTCCGTCGAGGTATTGCTGCAGCGGGATCGCATCGAGGCTGGTGCTGTACATGAGGTCGCCTAGGGCACCATTTTCGATGGCGATGACCTCGGTGCGCTTGGCGTCGATGATGCCCGCGCCGCTGGAGCCCGGGGCGCCGTCGCACGTGTGCATGAGGAGAGGCGCGTAGACGCTCTCGACATTGGCGCTCGACGCGATCGAGCAACGCTGCGACCACATGAGGACGGTGAGATCGGCCCGGCCCTGCGCCTGCCGCTTCCCCGGATAAGAAAGCATCGTGAGACCCGTGCCGACGGGCGGACGGGCGCCAGCGCGCACGCCGACCTTGGCCGCCGGTGGAGCATCGATGTGCAGGATCGCGTAGTCGCGGTTGGCGATGTACTCGGCGTCGAGCACGGTGGCGCGCACGGCGGGTGCGCTGGGCGAGCCGAAGTGAAGAGTCAGCGCAGGGGCGAAGGGTCGGTCGGCGGCTTCGGGGGCTTCCGTCCGACGCGCGTAGTACGCCTCGTTTCGCGCGATGCAGTGGCCGGCGGTGAGGACGAGGCCGTTGCCGATGTGCGTCGCGGTGCAGCCGCTCGGCCCGTCGTTCCAATCGATGGTGGTGTCGAACACGGCGGTCGCGGCGCGCACGACGCGAAGCGCCTCGGGGAGGTTCGACCCATCGGCGGTAACGGGGATCATGTCGTCGCCGCCGCTCGCCGTCTGCTTGCCTTCGAGGGAATCGCTTTCGGTCTCGCTGCCGCTGCTGCACGCGGCAAGAGAAAGGGCGACGAGAAGGGCGGCAGGAAATCGGAGGGAAGAGCGCATGCGTCGCCTATCGCAAGGTGCATGCCTACGTTGTGGGATACGCGGTCGGCACGAATTCATGCAGGAACGACCATGGCGCGCGATCGAATCGATCACACGGCGATCGGGAAGTGCGATCGGATCGATCGCGCTCACTCGACGCGCGACGCGGCCACGCGCTTGGAACGAGTTGCGCGGCCGTCGAGCCGGAAGCATGGTCGCTGCAGTGAACGAGCGTCGCGCGCCTCTCGTTGGGATCTTGGGGCTCCTGGCCATCGCGTGCGCGCACCAGCGCACGGCGTACACGATCGTCGCGCCTCCGCGGGACTGGAGCGCGCACCCCGCAATCGTGGAGGTCGCAGCGCCCGATACGATCTACGCGCTCAGCGACGTACACGGCGGGTACGATCGGCTCGTCACTCTCCTCGCGCGAAACCACGTCATCGAAGCCGTTCCAACGCAGCCGGCGGAAGTACGTTGGACGGTAGGCACCGCGGTGCTCGTCGTCACTGGCGACATGATCGACAAGGGCCCGTCGTCGATCTCGGTGCTCGATTTTTTTCGGGCGCTGGAAGGCAGCGCGGCATCCGCGGGTGGCCGCGTGATCGTCACCCTCGGCAATCACGAGGCAGAGTTCCTCGACGATCCGGGCAACGACAAGGCAACAGCCAACGACGGCATCGATCGCGACCTCGGCGCGCGCGGGCAAAGCGGACTCGACGTCGCGAGCGGCGCCGACATCCGAGGCGTCTGGCTTCGCGACCGTGCGCTCGGCGCTCGGGTTGGGCGCTGGTTCTTCGCGCACGCCGGGGATACCCACGGTCGATCGATCGCCCAGCTCGAAGCGGCGTTGCGCGTAGGCATCACCGCCCACGACTACGACGACCCCGAGGTCATCGGATCCGGCTCCCTGCTCGAGTCGCGCGAGTGGTACACGGGCGACGCAACCATCGGGTTGCGGTACGCGCGTGCGCTTGGCGCCGAGCACATCGTCTTCGGGCACCAGCCGAGCGCGCTCGGCGCAACGGGCGAGATTGCCGTCGGCCAGGAGGGTGCCCTGTTCCGGATCGACTGCGGCATGTCGCCTGACGTCGACTACAGCCAGGGTCATCTGCTTCGCGTTCGCAGCGCGGGCGGCTTCGACGTCGCGGAGTCACTCGACGCGGAAGGGAAAGCCAGGGAGATCTGGCGCGGCGCGATCACATCGCCATAGCCGACGCTCGCGACGTGGCGGGCTACATCGCGCTCGTCGAGCGCCTCGCGGCGACGTAGTCTTCTCCGATGGCCGAGCCACGTGACGATCGACGGAGCTGCACGTGAGCGCGGGGAACCAGCGGATCGACTCGCCGGCCCGGAACCTCGACGTCATCTGCGCCGGCGAAGCGCACTTGAACGCCGCTCCCCCCGATCGCGGCAGCGGAGCCGACCCACGCGTGAGCATGCGACCTGGCGGCGGCGCGGTACGCGTTGCGGTGTCGCTTGCAAAACAAGGCCTGTACGTCGGGCTCGCGACGGTCCTCGCGGACGACAGCACCGGCCGCGCCTTCCGCGCGAAAATTGCCGCAACCGGCGTCGATGCCGCGGGCGTCGAGCTCGCAACACCTACGAGCGGCCTCGTGCTCGTGCGGGGCGGTGCGCGCCAAGTGGTCGCGTCATGCGAGGAAGAGCAGCCGGTCGCGGTGCCGGAGTCCTGGTCCGCTCGCGTGCTGCTTCTTTCTGGCGTGTCGCCGATCGTGTCTTGCAACGCAGCGCTCTGCAAAGCCGCGCGCGCGGCCCGACGCGTGGGCACCGCTGTCGTGCTCGACGTCAACGCGAGCTAACC
>CAXSGV010000087.1:9355-17698 GCA_964236615.1 uncultured Polyangiaceae bacterium | reverse complement strand
AGGCGACGAGCCTTCCGCCGACGTCGGCGAGGGCGCGAAGGCGAGACGTCTCGAGGACGTCGGCGACATAGGCGACGCCACCTTTCGCCCACTGAACCCAGGTGCCGATCGTGTCGCGCCCGGGTCGTGGGTTCTTCCAGCTGCGAGCGCCGACGAAGGTCGTGATGCCCGACGCGTCGTCGACCCACGCGTCGTAGAGGGTTGCGCGATCGGTGAGGCCGAAGCTCGCGAGCGCACCGCTCACAGCGAGGCGAAACGCGATGCCCGCCTGCCCGACGATCACGACGTCGCCGTCGGCGAGCCAGCGCACGCCCGTCAGCGCGGGCCCGTGCACGCCATCCGGCAAAGCGACGTCGGTGAAGCGCGCGCCGTCCCAGCGCACGACGCCGCGCGGACCGATTAGGATGGCGCGACGACCGTCGGGTGAGAATGCAGCCGCGCTCACAGCGCTCGCCTCGCGCGGCGCCACGAGGACCTTCCACGACCACGCCGTCGAATGCGAGCGCGCGCCGCGTGCAAGCGCTGCTTCATCGGGTGCGGCGTCGGCGGGGTTCACGGTGTTTCGCGCACCACGCCGACTCGACGGCGGCGCGTTGGCAGGGCGATCGGCGGCGTCGTCGAGCCATTTGCAGATCGCGATCCAGGTCTCGTTGATGCTCGTTCGTCGCTGCTCGGGCGCGGCCGAGAGCGCGCGATGAAGCTCGAGCTCGAGACCGGCCACGATCTCTTTGGCCGCGCGCAGCTCGGGCGACATCTGCTTTCTCGAGGCGGACATCGATTGCGGCAATTCTTTTCCGAAGTGAGCAATCACGCTGGGATCATCGCCGAACGGCAGCGAGCCCGTGACCATGTGGAACACGGCGCACCCGAGCGCGAAGATGTCGCTCTGACGCGACACGCCAGTCACCCACGGACGATCTTCGCGCGCCGGCGCAAGCACCTCGGGCGCGGCGTAGGCGAGCTCCTCGTGGTTGACGTCGATCATCACCTTGCCACGTGAGGGCATGCGCACGCGTCGTTGGAGCTGGTGAAGCGCGTGCCCGCCGCCGCGCGCGATCTTCACGCGATCGCTGCCGCCCTCGGTGGTGACGTGGATGAGGAAAGGCGAGAGCGCGCCGTGCAGGAGATCGAACTGGTGAAGCGAGGTGAGCCCGAGAGCGATTTGGCCTGCGAGCACACGCACGCGCGCCGCCGGAAGACCGCGCTTCGGGGTGCTCGCGAGCAGCCTGCCGAGCGTGGGTGCTTCGACGCGCTCGATCGCCATCCACGGAACCGAAAGCCGTGCGCCACCCAGCGGCGAGGGCAGGGTGACCATCCCGTGGCCTCGCGACTGCACGAGTGGCGACATCGGCGCGGCGCTCTGGGCGAGCTCGTCGAGACCATTCTGCTCGCGCTCGAAGCGAGCGAGCGCGCGCGCGTCGACGGCGGCGTCGGGACGGAAGACGATCGTGACGGGCTCGCCCTTGTGACCCTCGGTCGGCACCTTGACGCCCATGAACGCCCACGCGTCGTCGCTCGAAGGCTCGACACGCACGACGCGGAAGGCGCTTCCGTTCTTCGCCTGGAGATCGACGCCCGGAAGGACGGAGCGCAGTGCGGCGAGCGCGTAGGGATCGTTCGGCATCGCGCGGAGCGTCAGGGTACAACCTCCCCCGTGGCCACTCCAACCGGACGCGTCGTCCACGGCGACAATCTGCACGTCTTGCAAGGGATAGCGGACGCGTCGGTCGACCTCGTCTACATCGATCCGCCCTTCAACACGGGGCGATCGCAGTCGCGCTCCACGCTGAAGACGACGCGCGTGGCGAAGGGCGCGAAAGGGCAGGCCGGCGATCGGACTGGCTTCAAGGGAGAGCGTTACACGACCAGCGAGATTGCGCGTCGCGCGTTCGCCGACAGCTTCGACGATTACCTCGCGTTCCTCGAGCCGCGGCTCGTCGAAGCGCGACGCGTGCTGCGCAAGACGGGCAGCCTCTACTTCCACATCGATTACCGCGAGGCTCACTACTGCAAGCTGCTGCTCGATGGTGTGTTCGGGCGCGCCTCGTTCATGAACGAGATCATCTGGGCCTACGACTACGGCGCACGCACGAAGAAGAAGTGGCCCGCGAAGCACGACACGATCTTCTTCTATGCAAAAGATCCGACCGCCTACTTCTTCGACACCGAAGCGATCGATCGCATCCCGTACATGGCGCCGGGCCTCGTCGGACCCGAGAAAGCCGCGCGTGGAAAGCTACCGACCGACACCTGGTGGCACACGATCGTGAGCCCGACGGGCAAAGAAAAGCTCGGTTACCCGACGCAGAAACCACTCGGGATCATCTCGCGGATCGTGAGCGCGTCGTGCCCGCCTGGGGGCTTGGTGCTCGACTTCTTTGCAGGCAGTGGGACCGCGGGCGCAGCTGCGTACGGCACTGGACGAAGCTTCATTCTCGTTGATTCAAATTTGGAAGCGATTGCGGTCATGCGAAGGAGATTTTCGGGTTTGTCGGGCGTCGTGTTCGAGTAGCCTCGCCGCCATGAACAGACTCTGGATGGCCATCGGATTCCTCACCATCGCATCGCTCGCTTTCATCACTGGCTGCGGCCCTCGCTGGCAGATCGTCAAGCAGGCAAGCCCGAACCCGATGGTCGCGGACAGCAAGTTCTTCCTCGAGAAGCCCGACTTCGAGGGCGCGCGCGTCGGCGGCAAGTCGGACGCCGATTACACCGCGGGCAAGAACCCGGAGCAGCAGACGAGCTGGGCCGCCGACAAGGCCGCCTTCATGGAGGAGTTCGGCAACGGGTACACCGACGCGCGTGAGAACGTCGGCGTCGCGAGCGCTGCGGGCGAAGGCTTCGTCGTGAAGTCGCACGTCACCTGGATCGAGCCCGGGTTCTACGCTGCGGTCGCCGCGCGCCCCACGGAAGTGAAGATGACCGTGCAGGTCCTCGACAAGGCGGGCGTCGTCCAAGACGAGTTCCTCATTCGCTCCGCGATCGGCGCGTCGCTCACGAACCCCTCGACCGGCGGCCGCCTTCGCGACGCTGGCAAAGACCTCGGCCGCGTCGTTGCGAAGTACCTGCGCAAGCGCACCGGCCAGGACTGACTCGACCGCGTGACCGTCGGGCGCTGACAGGCGCTGACACTTCGCCGGTTCGAATTGTGTAGTGGTTCCGGCACTTGGCCGGGGTGCGGACGATGTCGCATCCCGGTCTTGTTGTATGTGGCCTCCACTGAAGTGCGCGGTTTCTTTCGGTAAAACCAGCGGCTTCCTGGCCCTCTCGCTGGCTGTCGTTTACGTTTGTGAAAATGCCCCGTCGCATCGCCGGCGCACCCGAGCAGACACCAGATCCGGATCCAGGTCGGGCAGATCGTCGGACCGAAGCCCCGCCCTTCGACCTCGCGACGTTCGCCGCGGAAGACGCGCGCGCCGCTCTCTACGACGAGTCGGGCATCCTCACGTCGGGCGCAGTGCCGCGCATGCCGACGAACGAGCCGCGGTCGATGCCGCGTCCCACGATGCCCGACGATCCGTTCATGGCGATCGTGCGCGAGGCCTACGAGCGGCGCGACTACGACAGCTGCATCAAGGCGGCGCAAGACATTCTCTGCATTCGCCCGAACGATCGCGACGCGACGATCTACGCGAACGACTCGCGCACGAAGCTCGAAGCTATCTATGCGTTCTCGATGGGATCGCAGTACCGCATCCCCGCGCTCCGCGTTCCGCGCGAGATCTTGCGCGCGCGGAAGCTCGATCACCACGTTGGCTTCGTGCTGTCTCTGATCGACGGGCGCTCGAGCGTCGAAGAGATCCTCGACATGTGCCCAATGCCCGCGCCCGAGGTTCTCAAGATGCTCTTCGACCTCGTCGAGTCCGGAACGATCGAGGTGCGCTGAGCACCGTGAGCACGGCGAGCGCGGTGAGCACCGTAGCTAACCCGAGGTCGGCATCTCGCTGACGGGTGGCGGGCCTTCGATGGGAAGCACCAGGCGAAATGCAGCGCCCGCCGTTTTGCGATCGACATAAGCCAGCTCGCCGTCGTGCTCGATGGCAATGCGCTGCGCGATGGCAAGGCCAAGGCCGGTGCCGTTCTTCTTGTTCGTCGCGTAGGGCTCGAACAGGCGCGCGGCGATCTCCGGCGCGACGCCAGGACCATCGTCCTCGACCTGAATCGAAACCTTCACCGGTGCGCCGCCACCGCGCTCGGCCACGGGCTCGATGACGACGCGGATCTCGGAGCCACCGCCGTCCTTGATGGCGTCCGCGGAGTTCTGCACGAGGTTCGTCACGATCTGGATGATCTGATCCTTGTCGGCGAGCACGTGCGGCACGACGCCCCGGTTCACGATCTCGATTCGCGCGCTGCCTGCGTTCGCGCGCTGCAATGCGACCACGCCCTTCACGAGCTCGACGAGGTCGGTGTCCTGCGGACGCGGGACCGGGAGCCGCGCAAAGCGCGTGAACTCGGTGACGATGTTCGAGATGCGGTGCACCTCGTCGAGCACGGTACGCGTGGCCTCGTCGAAGTAGTCGTCGAACGCGGGATCTTGGCGTGCCCGCAAGCGCCGCAGCGTCTCGATCGCAGCGCGGATCGGCGCGAGCGGATTTTTGATCTCGTGGGCCACGCGCCGTGCGACCTCGCGCCACGCGGCCACCCGACTCGTCGCGGCAAGGCGGCGCCGGGTGACCTCGAGATCCTCGAGCATCTTGTCGAACGCGGCGGTGAGCTCGCCGATCTCGCCCGTCCCGCGCACGCGAAGCGGACGTGCTTCGCCTGACGCGACCTTGCGTGCCTCGGCTGCGAGCTCGGCGATCGGACGTCCGAGGCTGCGCGCGAGGAGCACTGCGATGATCAACGCGACGCCCGTCGCGAGCGCGGCGGCGAGCAACACCGCTTCGTCGATGCGGCGGAGCGTGTCGTAGAGCTGGTCCTTCGACTTGGCGACCGCGACCGTGAGTGTCCCGCCGCCGCCGTCGGAGACACTACAGGTCGCCGTCGCGCGCTGCGCCGACGCAGGAACACCAGGCCCCGCCGACACATCCAAGTTGGCCGTCTTACCGATGCGTCGGAGGAGCGCGTCGGCCGATCGCACCCCGACGAGCGCGACGCTGCGGCCGTTCTTGCCTTGCTTCTTGCAGCGCGCGACGAGCCCAGTGACGTGTGGCGTGCCGAGGAGAAAGTGCTCGGGGTTGCCCTTCACGAGCGAGCTGACCTCGCCCGACGACAGGCCGAGCATCGAGTGCGGATCGGCGCCGAGCACCTCACCGTTGTCGGTCGCGAGAAGGAGCTGATCGAGATCGAACGCCTCGCGCTCGCCCGGAACGAGGGCCGCGAGACCGAGACGCCGCTCATCGAGCTCACCGGCCTCGATGGCCACGAGTGTGCGATCGACGAGCTCGCCTGCGTGGCACGCGCCCGACACGAGCTTGCGATCGCTCTCGGCCTGGCGCTTCACGTCGTCCGAGATGCGCACGCACGCCGAGCGCACCTCTTCGTCGAAGTGTGCGGTCTCCTCGCGCACGCGCGCTTCGCGTAGCGCCACCCCGACACCTGCGGTCGAGACCGCGGCGAGAAAGCCGAACGCAATGACGAGCCGCGGCGCGAGCCTCACGCTGGCCTCACGGCTTTCTCGGTGGCGCGGGCGCGCGCGTCGCGAGACCGAGGTCCCAACCGCCGCCTGGGACCGCGGGCAACGTGATGTCCGCGATTTTTCCGCCTTGAAGCCGGATCTCGCCCAGCACGCCGACGCGCATCGTGCGCGTGAGCGTGCGCGCAGGGACCTCGGCGAGGCGCGGCGGATGCTTCACGAGATCCGCGGCAGCATCGGCGCGATCGGCGGTGGCCAGCCCGACCATCGCGCCGAGGGCGCCCGGCGCGAGCGGACGCGCAACGTCGACGGCGAGCGCGAACGTGCGCGCACGAAGGCGTGGTGCGAGCTCGGCTTGCGGCAACGCGCGCACCGTCAGCTCGTGACCGGGACGCGACACCGTCGCTGCAACTGCGCGCGCGAGCTCGACGAGCCACGGAGAGTCGTCGACCACGAGGAGCTCCGTCGGTGCGCCCGCCCAACCCTCTTCGCGCTCCGTTGGCCACGCGGGACCGACGACGAGGTACGAGAGCCGTGAGGGCGCGATGCCGTCGGCGACACGCTGCGGTACGCCGAGACCGTCCCACGTTCCAGCTTCGCGGCCAGCGCGAAGGATCGCCCAGCCAACGAGGCCGCAGTCGAATGGACGCGAGCCTGCACGGGGCTCGTGAAGGCCCGAGCCGAGCCAACCGAGATCGTCAGCGCCGGTCTCGAACGCGCGCAACGAGCCCGCCAGATCGGATGCCGCGCGCACGGTGACCTCCTCCAGCAACGCGGGGCCTCGCGCTGCGCGGGGGTTTCGTGTGAGGACGAGCGCGTCCCCGCGACGATCGGCTTTGAAGGGGCCGGTGCCATCGGGACGATCGGGCGCGAACGCGAGCGGAACGATGGCCGTCACCGGCGAGGCGAGGGCACGCGCGATTTTCGCGGTGTCCTTCGCGGCGTCGGGAAAACGGATCGCGAGCGTGTCGATGCGCACCGGGCTCGGCACGTCGGCCAGCCAGGCGCCAGCGCCGCTGCTTCGCGCGCGCGCGAGAGAACCGATCACATCGCGCGCGTCGATCGGACGCCCGTGCGCGGTCTGCAGCTCGCTTCGAATGCGGACGACGACATCAGCGCCGACGATCTCGGGATCACTTTCGGCGAGCGCGGGCACGACCGCGCCGGTCGCGTCGAATGTGTAGAGTGCATCGAATAGCGCATCGCCTAGAACGCCCGCCGCGACGTTGTCGAGACGGTGCGGGTCGACGCGATCGATGGGCCATGGCATCCGGAGAGCGAGCTTTCCAGAGACGGGGAGCCGACCGCGCGCCCCCACGCGCGGCGCGACTGCGAGACCCGCGCTCGCCGTCAGGCTCGCCAGCGCGGCCAGTGCAACGCGGCGACTGAAGCGAGTCTGCAAGAGCGGATCAGCGGACAAGCCAGATCTCCGGGCCCACCACGGCGACGAGCGCGGGGACGCCACGCTCTTCCGGCGGACAGACCGCGAGGGCGCGCACGCCTGCGGGCGCCGGGATCTTCCGTCGCAGCCGAGGCTCGCCTGGACCGACGGAGTGAATCTGTACGGCGTCGTCGGCCGAGTCGAGCGAGGTGACGACCTCGGGCTCGCCGTCGAGATCGAGATCGCCCACCGCGAGCTGCGCGCCCGCACCGTCGAGGACGTGCATCTCGTCGCCGACCTTGATGCGCAGCTTCCCGGTGACCTCGCGCGCAGCGACGATCCGCCGTGATTTGCCGCTCTTCATCGCCACCTCGGCGGTCGCGATCGCGTCGTAGCGGGCCACTGGGCTCGCCGCGCGCACGACCTGATCGCGCACGACGAGCGAACAGCTGGCGACGTCGCCTTCGAATGCGCTCTCGGTGGGGTTTGGTCGCACGCACGCGTCGCCGGTCGATGTCGTGGTCGGGATCCCACGCAGCGCGGTACGCACGGCGAGGCTCTCGTCGAGGGCGACCCCACCACGCTCGGTGGTGCCGACGTAGAGTCCGCCGCCGAACGCGCGCGGTTGGAACGCGACACCTGCGAGCGGCTCGCGCAGCGGCACCGGCACGCGTGCCGCGAGCGCCGACCAGGCGGCGAATTTGCGCGGGGCGAACTTCCCTTGACGAAAGCTGCCGAGCGCAACGCGCGTGCGCGAGACGACGACGATCTCCATGCCGCCGTCGCCATCGATGTCGCCACAGCCTACGGCGAGGACGTCGCCCTCGTCGTGGTGCGCCTTGTGGATGGTCGCTTGCTCCAAGAGGATCGGCGGCAAGAACGCGCGCACCTCGGCGTCGATCGGCGCGCTAGCAAACGCATGCGCGCGCGGCGGCGGGACCGGCACACGGATGCGATCCCAGCCATTCGACATGACGGGATAAACGTCGGCGGTCGCGCGCAGCTCGCCCTTCGCGATCTCGACGGCGACGTAGAGCAGACCGCCGCTCGCGCCCGAGACCGCGCGTGCCGTGCCCAGCGGCGCACCTTGTCCGTGTGCGCGCGCCGTCCCGCCGAGCTTGCCTGCGAGCAGCGCAGCGACACGCACCGAGAGCTCGTCAGCCTTGTTCACCGGCGCGCCCGTCGCTGCCGGTGTGCTCGCGCCGTCGATGCTCATCGGCGACGCGACGACGAGCGTGCCTGGTGGCACCGGGCCGAGGCCACGCACGATCTCGCTCGCGATCGACTCGAGAGCACCTGCGGCCGAGGCCTCGCGCGCGTCACCACCGACGAGCACTGCGATCGCTATGACCGGAACCCAGGCGCTCCGCATCACGGCTCCGTG
>CAXSGV010000087.1:0-9345 GCA_964236615.1 uncultured Polyangiaceae bacterium | reverse complement strand
GGTTCGACCGGACCGGCGTCGGCTGGGTGCGGCGCCGGCTTCACTTCGGTGCCGATCTCCGTGGGCTCCGTGCCGGCGAGGAACACCTCGTCCATCGTCTCGAGATCGCCGTCGTAGGGGAGCTTGCCCGTGCGCGTGTCGATCTTCGCGGTGACGATCCCCGCTGGTCGCGGAAACTCGCTCGGCGGTTTGTGCTGGTGGGCCGCCTTCATGAACGAGATCCACGCGGGCAGGGCCGCCGACGCGCCGGTTTCGGCGCCGCCGAGTGGCTTGCCGTCGTCGTAACCAACCCACACGACCGCCGCGATCTCGGTCGAGTAACCGGCGAACCATGTGTCCTTCGAGGCGTTGCTCGTGCCGGTCTTTCCGGCGACGGGGCGACCGGCGAGCTCGCCCTTCGCGCGCACCGCGGTGCCGTGATCGACGACGCTGCCGAGCATGCTCGTGATGATGTACGCCTCGGTCTCGTCGAGCACGCGGTGCGGGGGCGGAGGCGCCTTCAGCGCGACGTCTTTGCCGTCGGGGCCGACGATGCGCGTCACGAGGCGCGGTGCCTGGTATTCACCGCCCGCGGCGAACGTCGCGTAGGCGCCGCACAGCTCGAGAGGCGCGACCTCGTAGCTGCCGAGCGCAAGCGACAGATCGGGCTTCAGCACCGACGCGATGCCGAGCGCGTGGCCCCACTCGACCACGTTGGCGGGGCCGACGTCCTCGAGCACGCGCACCGCGCCGATGTTCACGGAGTTGGCGAGGATCTCGCGGAGGCGCAGCGGATCGGTCGCCGTCCACCCTTCGTAGTTGCTCGGCTTGTAGGTGCCGAACGTCGCTGGCGTGACGTCGATGAGCGACGCGGGCGTGTAGCGACGCGAGTGAATTGCGTACGAGTAGACGATCGGCTTGAAGGTCGAGCCTGGCTGGCGCTTCGACTGCGTCGCGCGATCGAGCCCGCCCGTCACCGTCTCGTAGCTGCCGACGAGCGCGAGGATGTCGCGCGTGCGTGCATCGAGTGCGACCATCGCGCTCTCGGGACCCGACTCGAGACGAAGCGGCACCTTCGCGAGCGCCGTACCGGGCGCGGCGCCTGCGATGCCTTCGGGTACCGGCGCAAGCAGGCTCACGCGTACGCGCGTGCCGACCTGCGCAAACGCGCTCGCCGCGGATTTGTCGGGGTTGTAGCGCTCGTAGTCACTGACCTTGAACGAGCCCATCACCGTGCCGACGCGCACGTCGACGAGGCCCAGCGCGTCGTCGATGCCCGCGATGACGCCGACATAGACGCGGTGCCGATCGAAGCTCGGCGTTCCTTCGTAGGGCGGATCCTTCAGCACGGCGGGCTTCGGGGGGGCTTTGCCCTTCTTGTCGGCGACAGGCGATGTAGGGCGCGGCGCGACGCCGAGACCCGACGCGAGGCCATGACGCTTGTCGAACGCCTGGAGGTTGTCCCGCACGGCCTTGCGGGCCGCCGCCTGCAGACGCGGATCGATCGTCGTCGTGATCGTGTAGCCGCCGCGCGCCGCGCCGGTCGCATCGATTTCGTGAAGCGTTCGCTTGGCGATCTCGACCGCCTCGGGCGCGAGATCGTTGTTCGCCTCGGTCGCGGGCGCGACGCGTACGACCTCGGCCTCTGCCACCTGGAACTGGGCTTCGTTGAGGAAGCCCTTCTCGCGCATCTGCCCAAGGACGAACGAGCGACGCACGAGCGCCTTCTTCACGTCCTTGCGCGGCGAGAAGAGCTCGGGTCCGGCGACGAGACCGGCGAGCAAGGCGGCCTCGGCGATCGTGAGGTCCTTCGCCGGCTTGCCGAAGTTGTCGCGCGCGGCCTCTTCGATCCCGTAGCGACCGTGGCCGAAGTAGATGTGGTTCAAGTAGAGCTCGAGGATCTCGTCCTTCGTGAGGTCTTGCTCGAGCTTGCGTGCGAGCAACGCCTCGCGTGCCTTGCGCTTGTAGCTGCGCTCCGAATCGAGCAGCAGGTTCTTCACGACTTGCTGCGTGATCGTGGAGCCGCCCTGGCGCGTGCGACCCGACTTCAGGTTGACCGCGAAGGCGCGCAGGATGCCGTAGTAGTTGAGACCTTCGTGCTCGTAAAAGCCGGCGTCCTCGGCGGCGAGCACCGCGAGCTTCACGTGCGCGGGCAGCGAGCCGATCGGCACCACGGTGCGTCGCTCGGTGAAGAGCTCCGCGAGCAAGGTGCCGTCGCGCGCGAGCACGCGAGTGACCTGCGGCGGGTGGTAGTTGCCACGCATGTCCGCGATGCTCGGAAGCTCGGCCTCGAGCCGGCGCACGAAGACCACGAGGGCGACGAACGCCACGATCCCCGCGACGAGCGCGGCAATCGCCGCGATCTTGGTGAAGCGAAGGAGCTTCGCGAGAAAGCGTTTTCGCTTCGCTTTGGACGTGTCGCCCGCCGCGCCAGCGTCGACCGCCTTCGAGCCTTCGAGCGCCTCGAGTGCCGTCCTCTTGCTGCGTTCAGCTTGGCCGATCTTCACGTTTCCTTCGGAAACGCCCGGGCGGGGCAGTTTCGTCCGCGCGCTATCCGGCTGCTTCTCGTCGGCCACGGCGACCTCGGTGTACCACGGTGCCGACCTGCAGGCGCGCCCCTGGTATGCTCGGCCGCGTGGCAGGCGATCCGATGGGCCTCAGCGGGCAGGTGCTCCACGGCCAATTCCGCGTCGACGAGCTCGTCGAGGACGGCAAGCGCAGCGTGCTCTACCGCGGCCACCACCTCATGCTCGAGGTTCCGATCGCGATCAAGTGCATGAAGCCGCCGCCGGGCGCCGCGCCGGAGACGTTCATCCGCCGCTTCCGCCACGAGAGCCGCCTCCACTACAAGCTCGCGCAAGGCAACCCGCACATCGTTCGCGTCCTCGCGAGTGGCACGGCGGTGGCCCCCGCGAACGGCGGGCTGTGCCCGTTCATGGTGCTCGAGTGGCTGACTGGCTGCTCGCTCGCCCAAGACTTTCGTGATCGGCGCGCCAAGACGATGCACGGCCGCACGCTCGGCGAAGCGATTCGCCTGCTCGATCCTGCGATCGACGCGCTCGCGTTCGCGCACGCGTGCGGCATCGTTCACCGCGAGGTCACGCCCGAAAATCTGTTCCTCGCCGAAACGCCCGAGGGCCAACGCGTCAAGGTGCTCGACTTCGGTGTCGCCAAGATCCTGAGCGACAAGGCGCTCGATCTTCCGCCCGCCTCGCAGTCGATGGGGCTCAGCCCGATCGGCTCGCCTGCCTACGCCGCGCCCGAGCAGTTCAGCGCCGGCATCGGTTCCGTCGGCCCATGGACCGACGTCTACGCGATCGTGATGGTGCTCCTCGAGGCCCTGCTCGATCGCGTGGTCATGGAAGATGCGGGCCCGCCGATGGCGCTTCGCGTGATGGATCCGCGGTGTCGCCCCACCCCGCGATCCCTTGGTCTCGATGTCGGCGAGTCCGTCGAAGCGGCCATCGCCCAAGCGCTCGCTGTGCAGCCCGAGGAGCGTCCGCAGGACATCGGCGTCTTCTGGGGCATGCTCAAGAACGCGGCTCAGAAGGACGTCGTCCTTGCGGCGGCGCCGACGCACACGCCGTTCGCGCCGAGCTCCGACGGGCCGATGACGAAGACGCGCCCAATGGCCGAGGTACCGAGCTCGGCGGTTCCCACGGCTCCGGCGCCGACGGTGGCACTGCCGCATTCGCCCATGGCGACCTCGGTCGACCGCGCGCTCGATGGCTCGTCGCACCGGCTGCCGCGTTACGCGGACTCGGCAGACGCCTCGCCGGCGAGCAGCAGCGCGGAAGACCGCACCGTCGTGATGCACGTCGAGGACATCCAGAAGATGAACGACGTCGACCTCGACGTGGAGCCGCTGACGCCTGGCGCAGAGCTCTTCGTCACCGACGATCAACCGACCCAGATGTACCGGGAGGAGACCCTTGCCGCCGCGGGCATCTCGCCGCGCACGGGCTGGACCACGGACGAGCAGCTGCCGACGATGGTCTCTGCGGGCGCACACAAAGTCGTCGCCGACACCGCGCCGATGACGGCGAAGCTTGCGTCCGCACCTCCGCCTGCTCCCGCGCCTCCGTACGCAGGCTCGGTTCACGCGGCGCAGGCTGCGCACGCCGCGCAGGTCGCGCAGGCCGCGCAGGCCGCGCAGGCGCAACCCGCTCATTACCTGCCGCCAGCGCAGCAGCAGGCGTACGTCTTGCCGGCGCACGGCATGCCCGCGGGCAACGCCGGAGTCGCCACGATTCCTCCGCAAGGGATGCGCGCGCAAGGCGCCATCAACTACGGCGCATCGGCCAAGCCCAAGTCCGGCGCTTCGCTCGGGCTCGTCCTCATCGCTGTCTTCATTCTCGTTGGGCTCCTCGCCGCTGCCGCCGTTTACGCGATGGGCATTCTCTGATCAGTCCTTCGGCCAGACGTGGATCGACGTGATCCTCCACGACGTGTCGCGCTTGAGGAACTGAAGGTTCACCGCACGTCGCTCCTGGTGGCGCGTGCCGTCGATCGTGGTGCCGTCGAGCTTCGCGTTTGCAGTGACGGTGGCGGTGCGCTTGGCGTCGTCGAGCTTCACGCCGACATCTTCGAACGAGATGCTTGCGCTCTTCCAGCCGTGTGACGCTTCGAGCCAAGTACGTGCGAGGTCGGCTCGCCGCGTCGGGGCCCTGGGAAGCTCGGGCACGTGGATCGAGATCTCTTCGTCGAAGAGATCGGTGACCTCGCCCGTCAGGTGGCCGAGCGCGGTGAGCGGGTTCTGCGCGGGCTCCGTGAACGACAATGCCGTGCCGAGCCGCGTGACCTCGTAACGAATCCTCTGCTCGTCGTTGGGGCCGAAGGCAAATACGTAGACCGCGATCGACGCGGCAATCGCGATCAAGCCGGTGAGCAGACGCCGCCTCGTCACGCTTCGAAGTGTACACGTGCGCCGCGCGCCGCCGTGGTCACCGCTCCGGCTCGATTTGACGCAACCGGGTTCGCTCGCTAGAGAGCCCCGGCGTGGGAACACTTCGTCCGGGATCCAACGTCGTGAGAACCGGCCCCCCGCCGTCGCTCACGCGCTCGTGGGACCGCGCGCGATGGCACCTCGACGCGGCGTCGTTCCCGAAGGCGCTCGGCGCCGATGCGGCGTCAGTGCATATCGAGGCGGCGCTCCGGTTTCTCCAAGCGCGCGGCTTCTTGACGGCGGCGGGCAAGCGCGATCTCGAAGGCGGTGCAAGCGCGCTCCTCGAAGAGCATGTGCGGCAAGGCGCGCGGGCGTTCCTCGACGAGGCTTACGACGTGTACCTCGCGCGGACGCGCTACGGTGAGCCGCCGCCGATCGCGTGGCTCGAAACGAGCTGGGTCGACTACGCGAGACGCTTCGACGTCACCCGTCGCGTGCGCCCGAACGCGCTGCAGGCTTTGATCGCGAAGACCGAGGGCCGCACGCTCGACGACGTGCTCTGGGAGATCCGCACGCGTGACGCGCGCGTCGAAGAGCTCCGCGCCGCTCTCGGCTTCGTCGCCACGAGCGATCGTCCGCTCGTCGAGGCTTCGCTCGCCCTGAACGATCGCGATCCTCTCGCGCTCGCGCGCATGCACGCCGACCCCGCGCTCGTTCTCCACGCCGCGCGTTACATGACGAAGAAGCGCCGCGCCGCCACCGGCCTCAAGGTCGCGGCCATTCTCGCCGCGCGCCTCGGCCTTCCGCCGACGCACGGGTTGCTCGGTGAGAAGCTCGTCGCCCTGGGCTGGGCCGTGAACATCGGCATCGGTGACGCCGCTGCCGAGCACGCGTCATGGAAGCGCCTCACCAAAGACGATCAGCGCCGCCTGAGCGCCTCGATGGAGGCCCTCGCACGGAGCAACGACGTCGACGAGGGGGCTCTCGGGGAAGCCTGCCTTGCTTTGACGCGGCCGCGATCGGGGAGGGTCGTTGCTTCACCCTAGTGGGCCATGCTGGCCCCTCACGCGCGAGCGCGTGAGCCTCCCCACGCGTCGCTTCCGCGAGGTCGTGCTTCGCACGACGCAGCGAGCTGGGACGGGCGAGCGAAGAAAAGGAGCCGGCGTCGGGGAACCTTTTGACGAGTCGGTCGTGGTTCGAGGGGATGATGGCCCTCGCCATGACCTCTGCCGCTCCCCGCGCGTCTGTCTCCAGCACGCGTGCGGATCTCGATCGGGCGACGCTCGAGCGCTGCAAGGCGAGCGATCCGATGGCCTTTCGCGCGTTCGTCGTTCGCTACGAGCGACCGGTCTTCGCTCTGCTGTCGCGGATGATGGGGCCGGGCGCGCACGTCGAAGACCTCGCGCAGGAGACCTTCCTCCGTGCGTACCGCGCGTTTCCCAAGCTCGACCTCGACGCGGCGGCGAAGGTCTCGACCTGGCTCTTCACGATTGGCGTTCGGCTCGCGATCGACGCGCGCAAAAAGCATGGGTCGCGCGCAGTCTCGCTCGACGAAGCGAGCGACGTCGCCCACACGGTGACGCCCGAGACCGAGCATGCACAGCGCGAGCTGGGTCGCGCGATCGCACGTGCCGCGGACGCGTTGTCTGACGACCAGCGCGCGGCCTTCGTGCTCGCGGAGTTTCACGATCTGACGACGGCAGAGATCGCGAGCGCGCTCGGCGTGCCGGAGGCGACCGCCAAGACGCGCCTTCATCGGGCACGCGAAAAGATGCGAGCAAGCCTCGCCGAAACCCACGATCCGCGAGGTGAGCAATGAGCGAGTTCGACGCGTGGAAGCCCGACGATGAGCCTCCGGCGGGGTTTGCCGATCGGGTCGTGAAGGAGGCGATGGCAGGCGAGCGCGTGCAGCCCGCAGCGCCGCGCACGCTTGCGAGCGTGAGGCTCGCGCGCTGGCTCGGCGCGGGCGTGCTCGTCGCGGCGACCGCCGCTGCCGTCGGCGCTGTGGTCTGGCCGTCGTACCGCACGGCCATCACGGGCGACCAGCGGGCCAGTGAACGCGTGCAGATCGAGGTCAACCAGCGCGCCGTGCTCGTTCTCGAGCCGGGGGCGCACGTGACGTGGAAGGGCGATGACATCACGCAGGACGACGGCGACGTCTTCTACCGCGTCGATCGCGGCGGGAAGTTCGTCGTGCACACGCCCGCGGGCGACGTCGAGGTTCAGGGGACGGCATTTCGAGTGAAAGTTCGAACGGAGGACAACATGCGATCAGGAAGAAGAGACGTGGCATCAGGCGCCATCGGTGCGGCGCTCACGGCGCTCGCGTTCGTGGGTGTGTACGAGGGGAAGGTGCGCGTCTCGCACGCGCAGGAGTCGACGACGCTGACGGCGGGGGAGTCGGCCCAAACGGGGCCCGACGGCGTGAAGCGCACCGGTGGTCTCGCCGATGGCGAGAAGGAGTTCGAGCTCGGGGCACCCGACGACACGCTCGCCGCGAACCGCAACCTCGCCGGCTCGGTGAAGGAGTACAAGGACCGCCTCGAGCGCATCGAGGGCCAGAAGAAGGCTCTCGAGAAGGATCTCGCGACGGCGCAGGAGAAGCTGGCGATCGCTGCGAACGACGGCGCGGCACCTCCGGTGAAGAGCCCCTTCGACCTCGCGCCCGAGGAGTGGGCGGAGCTCGCGAAGGACGGCACCGTCAAGTTCCGCATGCCTTGCACCGAGTCGAAGGAGTGGAAGCCCAAGCCCGAGTCCCTCGACAAGATCGGCCTCGCGCCGAACGACACGGGGACGTTGAAGGAGGCCTACGCAAAATCGAACCAACGCGTGTGGGCGCAGGTGAAGCCGCTCTGCACGACCGCTGCGGGCAGCCCCGAGGTCGCCGAGAAGCTGGGCGCCAGCACGTGCACGCACCTGATCGTCGATGTGGCGCAAGCCGAGGATCGTGCGGCTGCAAGCGAGGCAATGCGCGCCGTCGGCGAGATCCGCGCGGGTCTGCGTCCGATGCCTGGACCGGAAGAGAAGGTGCACCCCGTCGAGCGGCTTTTCCTCATCTTGACCGGAGAAAACAAGTCGTTCGAGGGGGACCTCGCACAGTCGTTCGGCCCGGCTGAGGCGCATCGAATCGCGTACGCCGACGGGCTATGCGCCTCCACGAGCGTGTTTGGCGGGCCGGGTCCGCGCGAGAAAAAGTGAGACCGCACCGTGGCTCTGGCATCCAAGCGAGGTGCGCCGCTGGCTGAAGGAGAACTCGCTCACCATCGTGATGATGGCGCTGTTCTTGGTCTCGTTCGTCGGTCAGGTGGCAACAGGGCTTCACGAGAACAACGACGAGGCGATCGAGCACGGCCGCGCGGCCCTCGATCTCGCGGGGTACCTCACGTCGGGCCACTTCATCGAAGCGGTGTTCGAGAACTGGGAGAGTGAGTTCCTGCAGATGGGGCTCTTCGTCGTCTTGACGATCTTCCTACGTCAGAAGGGCTCGTCCGAATCGAAGAAGGTCGATGGCGGTGACGAGGAGGTCGACGAGGATCCCAAGAAGCACATCGGCGAGAGCGGCGCGCCGTGGCCGGTTCGCAAAGGGCGGTTCGTCGGTCTCTACGCGCAGTCGCTGTCGCTCTCGCTGTTCGCGCTCTTCTTGATCTCGTTCGCGCTGCACGCCGTCGGTGGCCGAATGAATTTCAACGAGGACCAGCTCGCGCACGGCAAGCCTGCAGTGACGCTGCTCGGATACCTCTCGAGTACGAGGTTCTGGTTCGAGTCGTTCCAGAACTGGCAGAGCGAGTTCCTGTCGATCGCCGTGATCGTCGTGCTCTCGATCTTCTTGCGCCAGAAGGGCTCGCCGCAGTCGAAGCCGGTGCACGTGCCGAACGGCGAGACCGAGGACTGACGAGGACCGAGCGGACTGACTCGGACGTCAGCTCACATGAAGAGCTTCATGAGGAGCACCGCGACGGCGGCGCCGACGAACAGACAACCCGCAGCGACGCCCACGAGGAGCACCGCGGGGTTCTTCTTCGAGCTCGAAGTGCGCACCAGCGCGCGTTCGCGCTCTTTCTGCGGCGAGATAGTCGAGATGTTCGCGGCGGGATCGGACTCGCTTGGGGTCTCGCTCGGTGTGACGCTCGACGTGGCGGAAGCGCGCGCGGCGTTCGCCGGAGGCGTGCTGACGGCTGCAGGGCCGGGCACCGAGTCGATGGAAGCGGGAGGCACGTGCACGAGCGACTCGGGAAGCGAGGTCTCGCCCTTGAGCACGGCCTGAATCGCGGTCGCGAAATCGGCCGCGGAGGCGAAGCGATCTTCGGGCTTCTTCGCGAGGGCGCGCGCAATCACGGCGTCGAGCAGGGGAGGGAAGGTCTTGCCCGGCACGCGCTGGCTGAGCGGGATGGGCTTACCGGTCACGTGGAGCTGGAGAAAATCCATCGCGCCCTTGGCGTCGAAAAAAAGCTTGCCGGTGAACGCCTCGTAGAGAATCGTCG
>CAXSGV010000086.1:13272-17716 GCA_964236615.1 uncultured Polyangiaceae bacterium | reverse complement strand
GCCTTCGTCTACTCGCTCTACGCCGACGTCGTGTCGGGCCACGTCACCCCCGAGGCGCTCGTCGAGATTTGCGAGCGCGGCCGCGTCTACCCCGATGTCACCGCGACGATCCTCGACTGCGCGCGCCACGTCGATCGAAGCGAGGCGGTCGAGCGCATCCTCATTCACCTCGAACGCCAGACGCCACCCGACGACTTCCGCATCTACGGCGCGCGCGCCGTGCCCTTCTACAATTACCTGCAAGCGGCATTCGTCGTGCACGAGGACGGACGGCTCCCCCCCGATGCTTTGTTGCGCGTCGGGGTCGAGCTCGTCGTCCAGCACCGCTTCGACGGCGACGGCCTCGCGCGCAGTTACCTCGATCTCGCGCGTCGCGGTCACCTGCGCGGCACACGCATCGACGACATCGCGAAGGCCTACGAAGCGTGGAACGACAAGCTCCCCGCGTTCCAAGAGCTTGGTCGCATGGTCGCGCGTCTCCCCGAGCTCGCGAAAACTGCCAAATCAAGCTGGCGTGGCGACGACCAACCGCTCCCCGACTACGTCACTCTCGTGAACGCCCACAACAAGCGCCGCTCGGGCTGAAGCGGGCTCACGCCTTCGGGTCTGGCTGTCGCGCCGCGCGAAGATTTTCCCTTGCGCACGGGCGCTCACAAGGTCATACATCCGCACACCAGACGGTCGGCTTCCTGCCGATTGTCCAACTACGGGGAAAGACAATGAATTGGAAGTTTGCCGTCACCGCGCTCGCTCTCGGTTGTGCCTCCATCGGAGCGCCTGGTTGCTCGGCTGACGCCGGCACCGAGGGCGACGAGATGGACGCCTCGCAGGACGAGCTTCGCGCATCGGCAGCCCAGCTCGTCGGCGCCTACCGCGGCGGGATCTCGGCTGCGGCGCGCCCGCCGACGTTCGACGGCCTCGTGCTCAACGCCGACGGCAGCTTCTTCGCCGACGTCGACACCGGCATTCGCTGCATCATGGCGCCCTGCCCGTCGAACGTGCGCCTCACCGGCAAGTTCACGGCGACCAAGAAGCTGCTTCGTCTGTTGCCCGCGAAGGGCGAGCAGGCCGAGAGCTTCCACGGCACGTACAGCTACGCGTCCACCGGCAAGACGTTGTCGCTCACGCGCAGCGGAACGAACTGGACCAACTGGAGCAACGAGCTCACGAAGGGAACGTCGTACTGCTCCGAAGCGTCCGACTGCGACGCGCAGGGCATCATCCACCCGATGTGCGTTGGCGCGTTCACCTGCGGCTCGAGCCACTCGTGCGGGTACCGCTGCGGGATCGTTCCTGCGACGCCGATCTACCCGACGGACGCCACGAAGGTCGTCGCACACAACGCAGGCGGCGGCTTCACGCCCCCGCCGCCGCCCGGCTCCGAGTGCGCTGTCGGCGCCTCGACGTACACGCTCGATCGCGCTTCGAAGAAGGTCGTCTGGGAGGAGTGCGAGCTCGTCGACTGGCAGACGCCGTTCAAGTTGAAGAGCGGCACCACGACGCTCACTGCCACGGAGATGGCCTCCGTCGAAGCCGCTCTCAACGGGCTGACCATCTCGCACGCGCAGATGTGCGGTGCCGACAAACCCTACGAGACGATCTCGATCACGTCAGCGTCGCAGGGCACGAAGAGCTACGCCGACAGCTTCTACTCGTGCAACGGCAACGGCCCGTACGTCGACAACATCGGCGCGGTCTTCGGCGCCTTCCGCGATGCGGTGAAGTGACACCTTAGAGCAGCGAGCGTAGACGGTGGCGGCGGACCGCCACCCTGCGAAGGGAGCCCCGCCATGGAGCGTGCGGCTCCCTGGATCGCTCCATCTCGCATGAAATTGAAGACATGCGCGCGCGGTGTTTGATTCCGCGGCGTGCGTTAGGGCTTGGCGCGCGGCGTGCTCTAGACGGCCGCATGTACCAAGCCCCGATGCCGCCTGCGTATCCCGCGTTCACGTCGCCACGTTTCGCTCCGAAAGAGCGAGGCATGTTGCTGTCGTCGGCGCTGCTGTTCACCGGCGCGACCAGCGCCCTCGGTGTCGCCGCGTTCGCCTTCTTGTTGAACGCCATGACGCACACGGGACCGGACGTTGATCTCAATCCGACTGATCCCGGCGTTGCGCTGCTCAAGAAGGTCATGCTCTTTGGCGTGCTCGTCTGCTCGGGAAACCTTGCCTGCGTCGCGGCCGCGTGGTCGTGGAAACGCTGGGGCGTCTACGGCCTCGTCGCGCTGCAGATCTTCGGCACGATGGTCGGCCTGAAAGCCGGCGCCACGCTGTCGCTCGGTAGCTGGCTACCGACCCTCGTGCTGTGCGCGCTCGTGCTCACGCGTTGGAGCGACTGCGAGTGAGCGCCGAACGATGCAGACTACACCCAGGCGTTGTTGAGGATCTCGCCGACGCCGCCGGCGCCTGGGACGATGTACTGGTGCTCGTCGAGCCCACGCTCTTCTTCCCAGCGCGTGCCGGGGACGGTCGCGAGGACATCGGGCGCCGATAGGCCACGATCGAGACGAAGCGCGTAAATGATCGTGTTCGAGTGCGCGGCGAGAACGTTCTTCACGTACTCGGGCGTCACGATGAGGTGCATCGTGATGCAGCGGCCCGGCACGCCATCGAGCTTGGTCGTGTAGTGCGTGATCGCGCTGATGAGCGACGAGCCCGTCGCGCCCATCGGATCGGGAAACAGAATGATGCGGCCGTCGACGTCGCGACCAATCTTCGCGTCGTGCCAGGTGGCGCCGGTGACTCGGCCTTGGGCGTCGGTCGCGCGTGACATGAAGAGGTGATCCTGACGCACGCCCGTCGGATCGAGCACCTCGTTGAGCAGATCGTAGACGACCTGCGAGGGCATCGTGCCTGCGCGCGCGATGCCGACGGTGACGGCCTTGGTCGAAGGGGCGATGGCGACGCCGCGGTACACCGCTTCGGGTGAGCTGATCACCATCCGCGTCGGCACGTCGATGCGCGTGCGCGGGAACTCGGCAGCGAGAACGATCTCGCTGAGGCGTTCGTAGAGAACTTTCACGAGCCGACCGACAGTCGGCTGCACGGTCTCGCGCGCGCAGAGCCGTGCGAGCTGCGTCCACGCGAGCGGATCGTCGATCAGGTGAACGTTGCTGCCGTACCGATGCGGGATCTCGTCAGGCTTGAAATTCGACTTCGCGTAAGCGGTTTCGCCCAATCGATCCGCCTCAGGTCCAGTGGCCGGCGCGCATGGCGGCGGCGTCGATGATTTTGACCTTGGGGCCGAGGGCTTCGCGGAAGCTGTCTTCGTCCTCGTCGTCCATGATGGCGTCGCCAAAGCCGGACGCGATCTCCATCGCCGTGGAGACGATGCGGAGGAACTGAGCGAAGCTCGACGCCGCCAGCGTCGGGTTCCATTTGTCCTGGCCGCTCATGGCCGTGTAGACGGGGCAGTCCCCCTCGGGATCGGGCTTCGACACGTCGAGGAAGTAGGGATCGCCGAGCAGCGAGCTCTCGCCGATGATGACCCACGCGGCCTTCCACGCAGGCGATGCGTCGGCGGCCGAGCTCGGCTGAGCCTTGACGATCTCGTCGGCCGGAAAAAGCCGGATGCGCTCGACCGGGGTGACGGTCTCGACCTTCAGTGGGTTCGCGCCGAGAAGAAAATTTCGGAACCGCGAAGGCACGCGAAGCTGCTTCTTCAGGGTGTCGACCACCTCGGGCGAAGCCTTGCCGAAAGCAGCGTCGATCTTCCTGCGCTGAAAGATTGCCTTCAGCCCTTCCACTGCGTCCGCGAGGTCACTATCCACGATCGCCTCTAGCCTCTTTTCGCGCGCAAAATCGCGCCGTTTCCGCTGGCCACGCTACCAGAGTTTTCCCCCGCCGCTAGCGGCTTATCGGCCGGCACGGGCCGCCCGCGGGACTCCTCTAGTCCGTCCTCTAGTTCGTCTTCGATGCAGGGCAGGCCTTTTCGTCGCGGCAGGCCAGGCAGCGCTCGTTCACGCAGAAGGGCGTCGTCCCCGTGCACTGCGCATCCGAAAGGCAGGCCGCGCACTTGCCGCTCTTGTTGCACTTCGGGGTCGCGCCCGAGCACTGGCCATCGCTCGTGCAGCCCGCCTTGCATCGGAAGTCGTCGGGATCGCAGATGGGTGCCGCAGCGCCGCAATCGGAGTTGGCGGTGCATTGAGCGCAGCGCCCGACGCGCGCGAGGCACCGCGGAGCCGACGCCGGACAATCGGTGTTGGCTGCACATTGCACGCATTCGCCGGTCGTACTGCTGCAGATGGCGGCGTTCGGTGCGCAGTCGGTGTTCGACTTGCAGCCGACGCATTGGCCGCTAGGCGCATCGCAGATTCGTTTCTCGTTGGTGCAGGTCGTCGCGGCGCTGCCGCCGGGAGTCGCGCACGAAGCGTGGCACGCGTGATCGGACGGCCAGCACGCGGGCTCCGCCGCTCCACACTGGTCGTTCTTGCGGCAAGCGCCGC
>CAXSGV010000086.1:0-13262 GCA_964236615.1 uncultured Polyangiaceae bacterium | reverse complement strand
GAGGATGCAGGGCTTCGCGGCGCCGGCGCAGTCCGTATCGGCGGTGCAGTCGACGCACCCGAGCGTGGGATCGCACTGCTTCTTCTCGCCGCACTGTCCGTTGCCGCCACAAAGGACGCTCGTCGTGCCCCCGCTGGCCGCTTCGCTCCCGCACGCCGCAACCCAAAGCGTGAGGAAGAGAAAGGCAAAAGCGACTGCCGAGCGCATACAGGAAGTCTACGCCGGACGCCGATCGGCGGCCTTCTTCCGTCCCTATTTTGATTTGGCCGCCTTCGCTCGCGGTGTGGGCGCGGCGCGCGGGCGAGCCAGATGGCGTACCGTGCAGCGCACCGACGTGCGCATCGCGGCCGCGCTCGAGGTGCCACCGAGAGCACCAAGGTGTTGCACGATGGGCAACACCGCTGCGTCGAGCGCGTTCACGGCCGCGCTCGCGTTGGCGGAGCCCGACTCGCTCGTTGCCCTCGCTCGCACGGTGACCTGACTCACGTCGTTGTCGGGGAACGACAGATCGATTTCGACGTGAAGGGTGGCCGAGCCTTGCACCGCGAGACCCAACGCGTTCGGGTCGCGGGCGAGCGCGTTGCAGAGCGTGCTCGAGCCCGCGCCTCCGTCGGATCCGAACGCCAGCCGCGACCACGTGCCGATGTCGACGACGTCGCTGGTTCCGTCACCGCTGCGCGCCGTCACGACACGCACGCAGCTTCCGCGCGGCGGATCGCGCATGGCGCCGCGTTCGCACGGACCCCACGGAAGACACGCGCGCGCCGCGGTCACCCAGCGCATCCCGCGCAAGCAGGTCACCTCCGCAGGAACGCAGAGCGCCGCGGTCCCGGAAACGAGCAGCCGCTGATCGTCGGGACACGTGAGCTCTTCGTCGTCGTAGAGCGTCGTCCCTTGGTGCTCGGCGATCTCGCGGAGCGCCTTGACCGAAACACACGTGCCGAGCCCGTAATCGATGGCCTCACCTGGCGCGCACGGTATCGGCTCGCATCCGCCGCGCGTGGCGGGTCGCGCACCGCCTCCGCAGGAAGCGGTGGTTTCGCGCGTCGGAAATGGCGCGTCGTCGCGGGGGCGGGAGCCGCTGCACGCCGCGCAAAAGCCGACGCTCAAAGCCACGAAGACCGTGAGGGCGACGGGCAGCCTCACGTCCGCGAAGCTACCATGGAACGCGCAAGCATTCGTCGGGGCCCGTGCTACACCAGCCCGCCTCTCGATGCTCGCCATCCACTTCGACCAGACGCCCGAAGCCGGTGAGGTCCTCGAGCGGCTGGCGAATCGCGGCGAGGCGGATTTTTCCAAGGTCGAAGCGATCGTTCGCGAGATCCTCGACGCCGTGAAAAAAGAGGGCGACGTCGCGGTCCGCCGTTACGCCGCGCGCTTCGAAACGAGCTCGCGCGGCCCCGACGAATCGCCCGAGCCCGAACGTCACGGCAGCGTGCTCCACGATTTCGGGGGTGCCGCCGCGCTCGCGCGTCTCGCGCCCGCCGATCGCGGAGCTCTCGAGCTCGCGGCCGCACGCATTCGCGAGTTCCACGTTCGCGCCCGCGCGCGTGAGGTCGGCTTCCATTACGAGACCGAGGGGGTCGCGCTCGGCGTTCGCGTGCGCCCGGTTCGCCGCGCCGGTGTCTATGCCCCCGGTGGCAAGGCGCGCTACCCGTCGAGTGTCCTCATGGCGGCGATCCCCGCGCAGGTTGCGGGCGTCGAGCACATCCTCCTCGCCACGCCACTGAGCGGGGACGCGTCCGACGATCCCATCTTCGCTGCCGCGCACCTCGCGGGCGTGCATGCGATCCTCGACGCTGGCGGCGCGCAAGCGATCGCGGCGCTCGCGTATGGAACGCAGTCGGTCCCGCGCGTCGACAAGATCGTCGGCCCCGGCAACATCTACGTGGCGTGCGCGAAGCGCCTGGTCTTCGGCGCGGTCGACATCGACGGCATCGCCGGCCCGAGCGAGATCCTCGTCGTTGCAGACGACGCGGCGAACGCGCAGCACGTCGCCGCCGACCTTCTCTCGCAGGCCGAGCACGACGAAGCGGCGTACCCGCTGCTCATCGCCGCGTCCGAGTCCTTCGTTCGCGCCGTCTGCCTCGAGCTCGAAGCTCAGCTCGCCTCGCTTCCTCGAGCCGCGATCGCGCGCGCCTCCCTCCGTGCGAATGGTCACGCCTTCGTCGTGCCGAGCCTCGATCGCATGGCAATCGTTGCCGACACACTTGCGGTCGAGCATCTGAGCCTCCAGGTATCCGCTTCGGAACGACTGCTCGACGCGATTCCGCGAGCAGGGGCCGCCTTCCTGGGTGGCTTGACGCCAGAGGCGGCTGGGGACTATCTCGCCGGGCCCTCGCATGTGCTGCCGACCGGCGGTTCTGTGCGATTCGGCTCTCCCCTCGGAATTTACGACTTCGTGACGCGCACTTCGCTCATTCGCTACTCGCCGGAGGCGCTCGCGCGTCATGCCCCCGCCATCTGCGCATTTGCACGTCTCGAGGGGCTCGAAGCCCACGCACGCGCGGTCGAGGTTCGGCTCGCTTCCGATGGGCGCCGAGGGGTCCGGGAACAGTCACAGTCCTAACGGCGGTCGCTAACGGGCCGTCCAAAAGCCGACGTCGAAACGACGAAAGCACGGAAAAGATTCAGGTTTCGTATCTGGTTTGAAAGTTGCTTAAGCGCACGAGACGGCACGGCGGAATAAAACCCGCACACACGGCTCGCAGCAAAATTCGGATTCTGGTTTGAAGGTTCTAAGGAGGTCGGGAATGCGACGGAGCGGTAAGACAGCGCGCTGGACAAGACGGCTGGGACTCGCAGCCATGGTGGGGTCCGTAGGGTGGGCCTCGATCGGGTGCGCGCAGGAGCGCGATCCGATCAATCGAGTGCAGCCGAATGCTCTCTCGAAGCACTTCTTCGCCGGGGCGGATCTCTCGTCGCCCAAGGACGATCCCGAGTTCTACATGCAGAACACGGTCGTCGACGTGCCGTTCGGAGCGGGCCAGGACGGCCTCTTCACCGCCACGTACGCGCAGCCGCTGAACCGCGTGAAGTGGGAAATCTCGGAGAACGCGCTCATCGCGCGCCAGACCTACGAGCGCATCAAGGACAGCGACCACCAGGGCAACAAGGCGACGAACAAGGGCCAAGTCGTGGCCATGTTCGCCATCACGAGCCACTTCGACATTCGTCGCGAGTACAACCCGACGACCGGCGAAGAGCAGAACATCATCGGTGAGAACGCGAGCGATCGCCCCTGGTACCAGCGCGAGTACATGCGCGTCGACTGGTCCAAGAACATGGTCACCGACGGCTACGAGGTCGACACGCTTTCGCAGGTCGGTCTCTACGGCGGCATCAAGTGGGACCCGATGTCCTACTACGTCGAGGATCCCAAGGATCCCAACGCACCGGCGTTCGACGAGAAGGAGCACTACTTCGACGTCACGACGAAGGCGTTCGCCTCGCCGCAGGTCCTCGACACCCCGTGGGGCGCTTACCCGGCCTGCTTCTTCACTGGCCAGCACCCGGTCACGAGCTGCAACCCGACCGAGATCACGCTTCGCCTCTCGTTCCGCGCGGTTCCGGACAACGACTTCGAGCCCTCGGACTACGACGGCAACAAGATGGACGCCTTCGGCTGGTTCTACGAGGACCGCTACGGCTACGAGCGCAACTACGGCCTTCTCGACGAGAAGTGGCACAAAATTGCCGCGAAATACAACATCTGGGAGAAGAGCCACATCCCGGGCTCGCAGTGCGGCGTCGACTACTACCGTGGAGACGACGGCTCGGTCGCGAAGTACAAGACGGACGCGGCTGGCAACTTCCTCACGGACCCGAACAACGGCACCCCGGTGCTCGCGACGGCCGAGGACAAGACCGCGAAGCCGTTCCCGTCGAGCCCCGTCGGCTCGGATCCGAACCGCGACGTCAACGGCAACAAGACCGCTGACGAGTGCGAGTTCACCGACAAGGCCGGCAACGCGCTCCACGCGGGCTCGCGCTGCGACGAGATGACGAAGAAGTGCACGCTCCCGCTCTACGAGCGCAAGCTCAAGACGATCCCCTGGTACTACGGCCCCGATTCGCCGGCGGACTTGTTCCCGTCGACGTCGAAGTCGCTCGACCAGTGGAACGTCGCGGTCAAGCGCGCTGCCCAGATCGGCAAGAAGGTCAGCGCAACGCGCGTGGGTCTCGACGGCGCCGAGTACGAGACGGCGGAAGCCGCCCTCGTCGAGGACGCCGGCAAGACGGTCACGCACGTGTTCGTGCTCTGCCACAACCCGACCATCGACAGCGACGATGCGGCCTGTTTCGGCCCGGACCACAAGCAGGTCTACGCACGCGTCGGCGACATTCGCTACAACATGGTGAATCTCGTCAACACGCCGCAGACGCCGTCGCCGTGGGGCATCATGGTCGACGCCGAGGACCCGCTCACGGGTGAGAAGGTCTCGACCAGCGTCAACGAGTGGGCTCACGTCCTCGACATCGCGTCGCAGGGCACCGAGGACCTCCTCCGTTGGGTCAACGGCGAGATCTCGGACGACCAGATCATGAGCGGCGCGTACCTCCGCGACTGGGTCAAGTCGTCGAACATGGGCATCTCGCAGTACCAGCCCAAGACGCTCTCCAAGGCCGAGATTCAGGCGCGGATGAACTCGCTCACCGTCCCGCACGTCATGGACAACGCCGTCGGTGCGGGCCTCAAGGGCACGACCCCGGGGCAGATGACGCGCGAGAAGTGGGACGACATGACGAACAAACTGTCGAAGCAGGCCCAAGCGCAGCTTGGTCCGTCGATCGACCGCAAGTTCGAAGGCATGCGCCAGTCGCTCATCGGAACCAAGTGGGAGTCGCAGATGACCACGCCCGAGGACCTCCAGGCGGCAGGCTTCGATCCCAAGACGCCGACGGCCGGTGACGACTTCGTCATGTCGAAGGCATCGCCGCTCCGTGGTCAGAGCCCGGAGATGCGCAAGTGGCTCAAGAAGCTCAAGAACCAGACGGGCGCACAGCGCGCTCACTGCGTCGTCGAGCAGCCGGAGCCGGACGCCCTCGTCGGTCTCGCACGTCACGCGCAGCGTCTGTACCCGCTGCCCGACGCGAAGGACCCGAACTACCCCGCGAAGAAGGCGGAGCGTGATCAGCAGCTCCACCAGTGGATCCGCGAGCAGTTCCACGTCGCGGTCATCCTCCACGAGATGGGTCACTCGATGGGCCTGCGCCACAACTTCACGGGCAGCTTCGACGCCGTGAACTACCACCCGCAGTACTGGCAGCTCCGCACGCGCAACGGCAAAGAGCCGGCGTGCAAAGCTTCCGAGCTCGACCCGCACACCAACGGCGAAGACTGCGCGGGCCCGCGCTGGATGGACCCCGTCACCGACACGGAGACGAACGGCCTCATCTGGAAGTGGGGATCCTCGACGGTCATGGATTACCCGGGTGACGTCACCCAGGACATGAACGACCTCGGTTCCTACGACAAGGCTGCCGTCCGCTTCATGTACGGCGAGACTGTCGACGTCGACGTGAAGTCCAAGAAGGGCGACGTCGGCCAGGGCGACTTCAACCTCGATCGCCTCGACGGCTTCGGCGGCATCTCGGGTCCCCTCGACTTCACGTTCGCGGGCGACTTCCACTACTCGCAGGCGCAGGAGCGCTTCAAGGTGCTCGGCACGTGCTCGGCGCAGACGGATCCCAAGGACCCGCTCTCAGCCAAATGCCCCGGCGCGGACGTCGACCAGGTCGCCGTCTACGACATGAAGGACAACGGCACGGGCGACCGCGCCCAGCGCTTCGCCATCGACCCGACGGGTCGCGTTCGTCACCCGTACATGTTCGGTTCGGACGAGTACGCGGACTTCGGCAACTTGCCGGTCTTCCGCTTCGACGCCGGCGCCGACGCGTACGAGCAGTTCCAGTTCGTCTCGACGACGTACGAAAACCGCTACATCTTCGACAACTTCCGTCGTGACCGCACCACGTTCAACACTGGCACCGTCGTCGGTCGCGTGCAGGACCGTTACCTCGACAAGTTCGACACGGCGACGAAGGCGCTCGCCCTCTACATGCAGCTCTGGTCGGGCTTCATCGACGAGACGTTCTTCCAGGACGGCACGACGGGTCGCGACTTCATGTTCAAGAAGCCCGGTGGGCTCCTCCCGCATGTCCTCGCCTCCTCGGACTCCTTCGCCACGTGGATTCGCATCATGACGCGCCCGGAGCCGGGCCCGTACTACGCGGGTGCCAACAACGTCGCGTCGGCTGATCCTCCGCAGATCGGCAAGGCCGTTCCGCTCTTCACGGTTGCCGCTGGCTCGGGTGAAGGTCGTTACCTTCACAACGACTACGACTACTCGAAGGGTTACGACTGGGGCTCGTACCAGAAGCAGGTCGGCAGCTTCTACGAGAAGCGCATGGCGACCTACTACCTGACCGTCGCGTACAACCACTTCATCCAGAACAGCAAGCAGGACTACATCGATAGCCGCCTGCTCAACATCAACTACGCGACGATCTACCCCGAGCAGATGCGGCGGTTCTTCTCGCAGGTGATGCAGAACGACACCACGACGCTCGGACCGTACGTCGAGCCGACCACGGGCAACCAGACCACCGGCACGCCCCTCGGCCGCGTTCGTTACCTCCCCTGGGAGAAGTTCGACCCGACCCAGCCTGCGACCACGGCACTGGCTTACCCGAAGACTGCTCAAATCGTCAGCCCGCTCGTCGGCTGGGAAGAGCAGTACCCCGCGCTGATCGACGGCTACATCTTCGGCGGCACCACGCTGACGATGGATTGGGTTGATCAGATGCGCATCTTCACGCCGGGCGGACCCGAGACGGTCGCCCTCCCCCTCGACCAGCAGATTCGCTACGCCGATGCCGCCACTGGCCTCGTCTACGCGGCTCGCAACTACGGCAAGGAGCTCGTGAACGGTCAGCCCGTCGCCCGCACCTCCGGCGCTCGCATGCTCGAGTTCGCATCGCAGCTCGCGAACAAGACGTTCGTCGTCCTCTCCACCGACGCGGTCACGGGCGAGGCGACCTACAAGCGTGACGCAGCGACGCGCGAGCCCATCTGCGCCATCGAAGCCAAGGCATGCGAGGCCAACAAGGCTCAGCTCCGCCTCTACTCGGCAAACATCGACAGCGTTCGCCAGCTCGGCGATCACTTCGGCACGGGCCCGCTCGACCGCTTCTAAAGTCGACGACTCGTAACTCCCCGGCGCCCCGGTCCTGCAAAGGATCGGGGCGTTCGTGTTTTAAGCCGGGGACATCGCCGTCATCCTGAGCGAAGCCAAGGGGCGGATCGCGAGCGGGCGGCGATTCGCGGGCACCGGCAGGGCTCGCCGCTTGGGCCGGCCCCGCGCGCGGTGAAGGGCGCGCTTGGCCACCTGGGAACAAAGTCGGACGGGGCGCTTGGCAGGTTTGAAGCGCGCGCGTCAGGGCCGGCCCTCGCTTCGCCCTGGCGGTGCCCGCGAATCGCCGCCCGCTCGCTCTGTTCGTGGCCGGTCGTGATGGCTCGGGGCGTCGCCACGGCGTCGAACGGCTGTCAGGTCTTCAGCTTCGCTTTCGCTGCCATGCGGCGCGTGATCGCGCGGAAGACGGGCGGTACCACGCGCGCGCCGAACGACGCCACGCGGACATAGAGGCTCGTCTCGAGGACGGCTGCGCCCGACTTCACGGCGGAGAAGGTTCGCTCTGCGACGGTCTCCGGGGTCTGCACGTCGGCGCCGCGCGTGCGTACGCCGGCTTCGACTTGTTTCGCGGTCGCGTTCTCGCGGAAGGGTGTGTCGACAGGGCCCGGGCGGACGACCAGCACGCGAACTCCCTCATCGGCGAGCTCGGCGCGGAGCGAGAGCGATACCGCTTCGAGCGCGTACTTCGAGGCGGCGTAGACGCTCATGCCGGGTGCAGCGGCGACGCCCGCGATGGAGGACATCATGACGATGGTGCCCTTCGACGCGATCAGATCATCGAGTGCAATCTGCACGAGTCGCAGAGGCGCGAACACGTTGAGCGCGAACAGCCCTTCGAGGTCGCGGACGTCCGTGTTGCGAACGAGCCCGTAGTAGCCGCGGCCCGCGTTGTTCACGAGCACGTCAATGCCTCCGAGCTCGGTCCGCGCACGCTCGATGAGGCGCTGACGATCGGGCTCCTTGGTGACATCGCCGGGAACGAGGATCGGGGTCGGCGCGCCGGTCGCTTTGATCTCGCGGCTGACCTCCTCGAGCTGGCTCGCGTCGCGCGCGTTCAAGACGAGCTCCGCGCCGTCCTTCGCCCATCGAAGAGCGAGCGCACGGCCGATGCCAGTCGATGCGCCGGTGATCAGGACGCGTGCGCTCGTCTTGGCCACGCGACGCTCTGCTCCGCTCACTCGGCCTTGAGGTAGGCGTCCTTGAGAAGCTTCTTCACGATCTGCACGGTCTCGAGATCGGTCGATTGGGCCTTGTTCATGACCGTCTCGAGGTTCCCGTAGTTGTGCGCGAGCTGGAGGATGTCGAGCTCCTCCGGCTTGAGATCGCGGAGCGGCGGCATGACGGGCGAGGGGAGGACGAGCCGCGAGTTGAGATCGGGCAGACCGTCGCGGATCTGGTTGAACTCGTCGAGCTGGCGGAGCCCCTCCATGAGGATCTCCTGCACGCTCACGTCGATCTCGTTCGGGAACTCGCGCTCTTCCGGCGGGTCGAGGTCGAACAGACCTTTTTCCCACGTGAGCATGCGGTAGATGCTCTTCAACGCGGGCACGTCATCGAGGTCGTTGATGACCGCGAAGTAGATCATGCCCTTGCGCATGTAGATCCGGCCGATGTCGTCGTCGGTGCGGACGACGAGCACGCCGCTCTTCTTCGAGGTGCCGAAAAGCTGGAGGAGATCGGGGAGGGGAACTTCCTCGATGCTGCCGCTCATCGTGCGCGCCTGGCTCGTGCGCCGCTGCTGCGCGACGTACTCGAGCTCGCGCTTCGCGTCGGTCGTGCTCTCGCGCGAGCCGTCACCGGCGATCAGCTTGAGGATGCTCGTGCCGATGAGGACGCGGTCGCCTTCCTTGAGGCGTGCGCGTTTGATCTTCTCACCGTTGACGAAGGTGCCGTTCGTCGAGCCGAGATCTTCGATCCAGATCTGATCGGTCTGCATCTGGATGCGCGCGTGCTTGCGCGAGACCATGTCCTCGACGAGGACCATGTCGAGATCGCTCGAGCGACCGACGATGATCTGCTTTTCCGGAACGATCGGAAACTCGCCGCCCTGGTACTTGCCGCTGATGAACCTCAGGACAAACGTCCGGCCCGGGCGCAACGTCGTCGGGCCATTCGGGCCCTTCGGTGGTTGGTCTTGCATTGCTAGGTTGGGGGCGTCGGACGGGTCGGACAAGACTAGGGAAAAAGAGTAGCGACTGACCGCGAAGCTGGTCAAGTGAAGGGCTAGATTGGTGCGGTGACGCCGACCGAGCCCACTCGACCTTTTGCCCCCTTCTCCGAGGGCGCTCATTCTGTCGCACGCCCCATTTCGAGCGGTGGCGACCCTTTCGGCACGCATCGCGTGATCGTGCCCAGAGGATCTTTACCCCAGCCTGCCCAGCGATTGGACGCTGATTTTGCGCGCATCTTCGAGGGCGAGCTCCTTCTGGCCGTCGAAACGCTCAACATCGACGCCGCCAGCTTCCGCCAGATGGCGGGTGTGGGCGCCGACGGCATCGAAACGGAGGCAGGAATCGCCGGTGTTCCGGCCAAAGTGCTCGAGACCATCGCCGCTCGCGGCAAGCAGCACAACCCTGTCACTGGCTCGGGGGGAATGCTCCTCGGGCGCGTCCTCCAGATCGCGCCGGGGCGTGCTCCAGAGGATCTTCAGGTGGGCGATCGCGTGGCGAGCCTGGTCTCCCTGTCGCTGACTCCGCTCCGCGTCGACGAGGTTCACCGCGTGCGGGCGGTGAGCGCTCAGCTGGACGTCGCGGGCGAGGCGGTTCTTTTCCAGACCGGCGCCTACGCGAAATTGCCGACCGACATGCCCGAGCGGCTCGCGCTGGCCGTGCTCGACGTCGCGGGTGCGGCTCCGCAGGTCGCGCGCCTCGTGAAGCCCGACATGACCGTGCTCGTGCTCGGCGCGGGTGGAAAGAGCGGCGTGCTCTGCGCCGCCGAAGCGCGGCGTCGCGCGGGAGCCAGCGGTCGCGTGCTCGGCATCGAGAGCTTTGCGACCTACGCGGACGATCTTCGCGCGCTCGGCATCTGCGACGAGGTCCTCGTGATGGACGCCACCGATCCGGTGCGCGTGCGCGAGGCGGTGCTCGCCGCGAACCATGGGCGCGAGGTCGACGTCTGCTTCTCGTGCGTGAACGTCGCCGACGCCGAGATGGCGGCCATCCTCTGCACGCGCTCGCGGGGCATCGTTTACTTCTTCGCGATGTCGACGAGCTTCACCAAAGCGGCGCTCGGCGCCGAGGGCGTGGGCAAGGACGTCGATCTGCAGATCGGCAACGGCTACGCGATCGGCCACGCCGAGCACACGCTCGAGATGATGCGCGAGCTCCCGCACGTGCGCGCGCTCTTCGAGAAGCGGTATGGTTGACGCCATGGAATTTTCGCCGCGTCCGATCACGGAGGTCGCAGCCGAGCTCGGTCTCGGCGACGACGACATCGAGCTTTTCGGAAAGACCAAGGCGAAGCTCACGCTCGCCGCGCTCGAGAAGCCGGGCGCGGGCGCGAAGGGCCGACTGATCCTGGTCACCGCCATCAACCCCACGCCGGCAGGCGAAGGAAAGACGACGACCTCGATCGCCCTCGCGATGGGAATGCGCCGCATCGGCAAGAACGCCGTGCTCGCTCTTCGTGAGCCTTCGCTTGGACCGGTCTTCGGCGTGAAGGGTGGCGGCACGGGTGGCGGGCGCGCGTCGCTCACGCCTGCCGACGACATCAACCTCCACTTCACCGGCGACATCCACGCGATCACGACGGCGCACAACCTCTTGTCTGCGCTCGTCGACAACGCCGCCTATTTCCGCGACACCAACGGCGGTGTCGGCGAGATCGACTCGCGGCAAATCACATGGGGCCGCGCGCTCGACATGAACGACCGCTTCTTGCGCCGCTGCATCGTCGGGCTCGGCGGAAAAGCGCACGGTAAGCCACGCGAGGAGCGCTTCGACATCACCGCGGCCAGCGAGGTGATGGCGATCTTGTCGCTCGCGCGTGACTACGAGGATCTCGAAGCCCGGCTCGCGCGCATCGTGGTTGGCGCCACGTTCGACGGCACCGTCGTCACCGCGGGCGCGGTTGGTGCGGCCGCCGCGATGACGGCGGTTCTTCGCGACGCACTCAAGCCGAATCTCGTGCAAACGCTCGAGGGCGGGCCCGCGATCGTGCACTGTGGTCCGTTCGGCAACATCGCGCACGGGTGCAACAGCGTGCTCGCGACGCAGGCCGCGGTGAAGCTCGGTGACACGCCATCACCGAGGGCGGCTTCGGCTTCGACCTCGGCGGCGAGAAATTTCTCAACATCAAGACGCGCGTTGCCGGCGTGTGGCCGCGCGCGATCGTGCTCGTCGCGACGCTCCGTGCGCTCAAGATGCACGGCGGTGCGCCGGTGAAGTCGGCGGCCGAGCCCAACGCGGAGGCGCTCGCGCGCGGCATCGCGCACCTCGAAAAGCACATCGAGAACGCGGCGGTGTACGGCCTCACGCCGATCGTCGCCGTAAACGTGTTTCCGCAGGACAGCGAGGCCGAGCTTGCGCAGGTCGAAGCGGCCGCCAAGCTTCTCGGTGCGCGGCTTGCGCGTAGTGAGGGTTTCTCGCTCGGTGGCGAGGGTGCGCTCGATCTCGCGCGCGTCGTATGCGAGGTCGCCGACGCGACCGACGCGCACCCGCCCGAGCCTCGGTACGTGTACGAGCTCGACGATCCTCCGAAGGACAAGATCTCGAAGCTCGCGACGAAGATCTACGGCGCGCGCGGCGTCGTCTTCGCCGGAAGCGCGGAGCGCGATCTCAACCGCATCGAGGAGCTCGGCTACGATCGCCTCCCCATCTGCATGGCGAAGACGCAGCTCTCGCTTACGGACGATCCGAAGATCATGGGTCGCCCGAGGAACTTCGACATCACCGTGCGCGAGGTCCGCTTGAGCGCGGGCGCGGGCTTCCTCGTTCCACTCACCGGCGACATGATGACGATGCCGGGGCTCCCCAAGGTGCCTGCCGCCCGCAACGTGAAGCTGCTCCCGAACGGCCAAATCAAAGGCCTCATGCAGGGCGACTGACGCCAAGGGAAGAGCGAGATTTCACAGGAAGGCGAGAAGACGAGAAGGTCAGAGGAAGATTTTTTTGTTCTGAGAAAAACGGTCTAGCGACGCGTGATCGCGAGGCTCGGGTCGCTCACCGTCGCGGCGGCGGCGATGACCTCGGCGCGCGCCGCTTCCGGGAGCGGCGTCCGCATGTCGGGCGCGGCCGGCATGAGGATCGTGAACGTGGTGCCCGCACCGGTCGTCTGCACGTCGATGGTGCCGCCCGCGTTCTGCACGATGCTCTGGCTAATCGCGAGGCCGAGGCCCGTGCCCTTCTCCTTCGTGGTGAAGAAGGGGACGAAAAGGTTTTTCAAGACCTTCTGCGAAATGCCTGGCCCCGTGTCGCGCACGCTGACCTCGACGAACTCCGTGTTGTCGTCGGGACGTGAGGCGCGATCGCTCGCGTCACCCTCGCGGTGCATGCCCCAGGCGCCGCGCAGCATCTTGCGGGGCGTCGTGCTCACCGTGATGCGGCCGCGGCCGTCCATGGCCTGCATCGCGTTCTGCATCAGGTTGATCAGCACCTGACGAAATTGCTCCGGGTCGATCTTCGCGCGCGGCACTTTTTCCGAGAGATCGAGCTGCATATCGACCGACTCGGCCTTCTGGCTGGAGAGGATCTGCACGGTGCGGCGGATCGCCGCGTTGATGTCGAGCGGCACCGGGTTGCCGGCGTGGGGACGAGCGTAGTCGAGGAAGCTTCCGACGACGCGGTTGAGACGGTCGACCTCTTCGAGGATGATCCCGATGAACTCGGTCGACGTCGGATCGTTGACCGGAACAGCGACCTCTTCGAGGAGCTGCGCCGCGCCCTTGATCGCACCGAGTGGGTTCTTGATCTCGTGCGCGAGACCGGCCGCCATCGCGCCGAGGGCCGCGAGGCGATCGCGCTCTTTCATGCGGGTGTAGATGCGGCTGTTGGCGATCGCGACGCCGATCTGCGCGGCGCCGCGTTGCACCGCTTCGCTCTTGAACGTGGTCGATCCGTAGCCACGCAG
>CAXSGV010000085.1:0-17808 GCA_964236615.1 uncultured Polyangiaceae bacterium | reverse complement strand
CCTCGACGATCTCGGGGCTACCATCATCCTCGCCGGGCAAGCCGCGACCTGGATGGCCGCGGTGGTGGGGGTCACGCCGACCGGAAGCGCGGTGCGCCCGAGGAGCGCGTTCACGAAGCTCGATTTGCCGTGGTTGAACTCGCCCACGACGACCAGGTGAAACCGGTCCTCTTCGAGCTTGTGCACCAGATCGCGGAGGATGCGCTCGCGCAGGCTCTTCGCCCCGACGCTGGTCGCGATCTCGCTCAGCTCACCGAGCGCCGTCGAAACGTCGAGCTTCTTTTCGCGAAACTGGAGTAGCGCCTGCGAGCCCTCCGGCGGGTGGAGCTCGGCCGCGTGCTCCGTCGGCTCGCCGTTCGCTCCGTTCGTTCCGTTGCTCCCGTTCGAACCTTCCATCAGGCGTCCCCCTTGAGGAGCTGAAGGACCCTGTCGTCGACCTCTTTCATCGTGATGCCGCCGGCGCCGAGGCCGGCCGCCTTGCGATAGAGCTCGCTCTCGGCGAACACGCGCATCGCGAGGACGCGCTTCGGCAGCCAGGGGTGCGTGGCGAACACCTCCATGTACTTGCCCATGCCGTCTTTGCCCTCTTCGTATTGGTTCAGGAAGGCGTCGAGGTTGAACTCTTCGTAGAGCTTCCGCGATCCGAGCGCGAGCTTCGTGAGCGCGCGCGCCGCCGTCACGTCGCTCTTGCTGCAGAGCATGCCGGCGCGGTCACACGTGATCTCGGCGCGGCGCGACCAGGCGCGGAGCGCGATGAGCGCGGGCTCGACGGCCCAGCGCACGAACACGCCTGCCATCCTCGTGAGGTAGTGGAGCGCGGTCAGGTAGACGACGTGCGAGTTGTGGATGTGGCCGCACTCGTGGCCGAGAACCGTCAGCAGCTCTTCGTCGGAGTAGTGATCGATGAGTGCAGAGTGCACCATGATGAACGAGTCTTCGTTCGTGCCGTAGGTCGCCGCGTTGAGCACCGGGCTGTTCACGATGTAGACCGTCGGCGGGGCGATCTGCAGCGTGTCCGCGCACTGCTTCACGAGGCTCTGCAGACGGGGGAACTGGTTGTCGCCGACCTTGACCGCGTTGCCGAGCAGCTGGTTCTTCCAGACCGTCTTGAACATGCGCACGGTGCTCTGCACCGCGAGCTCGACAGGCTTCATGCGCTCGAAGGCCGCGCGCGTCTGCTTGTCCGAGATGTAAGCGTATTCGTGGCCGCTCGTCTCTGCGCCGCCGCCTGCACGCTCACCCTTCTTCCGCTCCACGAATGCGTTGAAATCGAGCTGCGGTGCTTGCGCCATGGTCGCCTTGTCTCCTGTTGTTTCGTCGTGCCGCCGCCCACGAGGGGGCGAAGCACGCCGTTCAGAGCGTAACCCGTTCGAGGCTCAAGACAATCGACGAGCCCCGCTTATTCTCCCGACGTCCCAGCCGGGAATTCGGGTTCGAAGCACGATCAAAATACGATCAGAGGCTTGACGGAGCCCGCGGCCGCCTCGCGCACGCCGCCGCTGACGAAGCGCGTCGATCGCTCCGGCCCGTCGAACGCGCCGCCGGCCCACAAGAGGACGCCCGTCAGCGCGACTGCGCCCACGCCGACGGCGCTCCACGTCATCCAGGCAGGCCACGGCTTCTTGTCGGGACCTTGAGGGGCGTTGATCAGCGGAACCGTGACGCGCTCGGCGGGGCCACAGCGATTGCCCGAGCACGTGGCGATGCGCGCGCCGTCCACGAGCGGAGTCGCCCCAACCCATCGCGGGCAGCGGACGCCTTGCGAAGCGCGCGCAGCGAGATCGTCGGACGAGCAGATGGGTGGCGGTGGAAGCGTCACGCGGATCGGCGCGCCGCGGACGACGGTGACCCAAGTGGCCACGGCCACGCCGCGCGCATGCATCACGACGACCTGGTGCTCGCCTTCGGCGCAGCGCATCGAGCCCGTGAGCGCGCGCACGCCGTCGACGTACACGGCAATGGGCTCGTTCGGAAGCGCGCCTTCGACGACGAGCGTGGTGTCGATCGGATCGGAGCTGGGCGCGCGCGGGTAGGCGGTCTCGCCCAGGCCCGCCGCGCGATCTCCGTCGAGCGCGGCGGCGCGGTTCCAGGCATCGGCCGCCTTGTCGAGATCCTTCGGCTCGATGCGCGCCCAACGCGCCGCCCACGTGCGCCATGTTTCGGCGCGGAGCCACGCGGCTTGCGGAAGCTCCGGGTGCGCGACGAGCTGAGCCTCGATGCCTGCGAGCGCGCGCGCGACGGCGTCGGGATCGAGCGCGGCGATAGCGCGTCGCGCCTCTTCGAGACCGGTCTCGATGGCGGTCGCGAGCGAGGGATCGACGCCGATCACGGGCGCACGATCCCCCACCGGCGGACGCAGCACGACGCCGCGGCCGCGCGCCCACTGCTCGAGGGCACGCGTCGCTTCCGCTGAGGGGCGCGGCGCGAGCCACACCACCGGGACCTCGACGGGCGCCGCGGGCGACGTCAAGGCTTCGGCTTCTTCGTCGCCGCACTTTTCTTCGTGGCGGCCTTCGTGGCGGGGGGCATCATCCTCGCCGGCTTGCCTCGCAGCGTGCGGAGGGCATCGAGGATCGCGTCGACGTGGCCGTCGACTTTGACGTTCGGGAAGACGCGCACGACCTTGCCCTCCGGATCGAGGATGAACGTGCTCCGGATCGTCCCCATGACCTTCTTGCCGTACATCGTCTTCTCGCCGTAGCTGCCGAAGGCCTCGTGCAGCGCAAGGTCGGGATCGGACAGAAGCGGGAAGCCGAGGCTGTGCTTGTCGCGGAAGGAGCAGTGGCTCTTCACCGAGTCCTTCGACACGCCGACGACCGCAGCGTCGAGCTTCGCGAGCTCCTTGGCCGCGGCGTGGAACGCCTGCGCCTCGCGCGTACAGCCGGGGGTCGAGTCGCGCGGGTAGAAGTAGACGACCAGGTACTTTCCGGCGAAGTCCTTGGCGCTGACGCGCTTGTCGGCGTTGTAGCTGTAGAACCCTTCTGTAAGTAGGTTTTTTGGGGCTTTTTTGCCGACTTCGAGCATTTGTCTGTTCCTTACTTGGCGGGGCGCCCGGGATTGCGCGCTATACTTCGTCGTCAGTGCAGCTCAATTTCGCCGCCCGCGAAGTCACCATCAAGCTCGTTTACTACGGTCCCGCTCTCAGCGGGAAAACGACGAACTTGCGCGCGCTCCATGAGCTGACGAGCGAAGACAGCCACGGCCGGCTGATGACGCTCGAGACCCGCGACGACCGGACGCTCTTCTTCGACATGCTCCCGCTCGTCTTCAAGTCGGAAGACACGCGCGGCGAGGGGACGCCGATGAGCTTGCGGCTCAAAGTCTTCACCGTCCCGGGGCAGGTTCTTCACGGCTCCACGCGTCGGCTCGTCCTTCAGGGCGCCGACGGCGTCGCGTTCATCGCCGACTCGCAGCTCTCCGAGACCGAGAACAACGCGGCCTCCTTCCTCGACCTTCGCGCCAACATGAAGGAGCTGGGCGTCGCTCTCCGTGACACGCCGCTCATCCTCCAGTTCAACAAACGCGATCTTCCCGACGTCCGCGCCGACGCCGAGATCGACATGCTCGCGCAGCGTGGGCGCGAGCCGGTCTTCAAGGCGACGGCCCTCACCGGCGAAGGCGTCCTCGAGTCGTTCTTCGGCCTCCTGAAGCTGACGTGGTCGAAGCTCGAAGCGGAGCACCAGCTTGCGCGCACGCTCGGGCTCGACGCGTCGGAGTTCCTTCCGCTCGCCGCGCGCAAGCTCGGTTACAAGGGCGACGTCGACGTCCTGACCAACGCCTGCGTCGGCGGCACCCTCGTCTACGCGCGGCGTTCGCAGGAGGGGCAACCTCCGTGAGCATGCCGGGCAAAACTTCGCTGCCGCTCGCCCCGACGGGACCTGCCACCGCGGGCGGCTCGGGCGCTCCCACCGGTACGAGCATGGGCACGGCCACGGGTCCGGGCACGGGCGGCCTCGGTGGGATCCAGGACGTTGCCTTCGACGGGCGCATGCGCCTCGAGGATCTCGTCGATCGCGCCGGCCTCGAAGAGCTTTGCCGCAGCTTCTTTGCGCTCTTCGGCATCCCCGTCCGCGTCTACTCGAGCGAGGCGCTGCTTCTCGCCGACGCGGCGAAGGAGCAAGAGGTCTGCGCTTACGTGAACACGCTGATGCAAGGGCGCGCGGCGTGCGGCGCGACGGTCACGGCGGTGAAGAACAACGAGGGCGGCCCGACGGGCGACGTCGTGCATCCGTGCTTCACCGGCAACGCGTACCGCATCGTTCCGATCGAGTACGACGCACGGCGCATCGGTCGCATCATCATCGGCCCTTACCTGCCGGCGACGGTCGCCGAAGTCCCCGAGTCGCTGCTCAAGATTGATCCCGCCATCGATCCGGACCGCGCGCGCTCGCTCCTCAACAAAGTTCCACGCGCCAAAGAAGAGACCGTCACGCGCATTGCGTCGCACTTGAAGCGCGCGCTCGATCTCATTCTCTTCAGTGGTCACAAGGCGCTCCTCACGAGCCAGATGCACCTCGCCAGCGTGCGCGAAAGCTACCGCGAGCTCGAGGACAAGACGGCGCGTTTGCAGGAGGCTTACGACCGCTTGAAGGAGCTCGATCGCCTCAAGTCGAACTTCCTTGCGACGGTCAGCCACGAGCTCCGCACTCCGTTGACCTCGATCATCGGCTACAGCGAGATGCTCGTCGAGGGCATCGCCGGACCGCTCGCGCCGGAGCAGCAAGAGTTCGTGAGCACCATTCACGAAAAGGGTGCCCAGCTCCTCGGCCTCATCACGAGCCTGCTCGATCTCTCGAAGCTGGAGAGCGGCACGATGTCGGTGAAGAAGACGTCGGCCAACGTGACCGAGGTCCTCGGCAAGGTCGTTTCGACGCTCGCTCCAGCCGCGCGCAAGAAGGGCATCAAGCTCACGGCGCACGTCGATCCCGGCGTTGCCGATCTCAAGGCCGATCCCGAGCGCCTGCGCCAGGTGTTCTTGAACCTCGTCGAGAACGCGATCAAGTTCACGCCCCAGGACGGCAGCGTCACGCTCTCGGCGCGCAACCTCGGTGTCGACTTCGAGGACTCCGACGCCACCGGCTTCGCGCTCCTCGCCCCGGTGCAAACGCGCATCGAGCTCCGCGTCACCGACACCGGCATCGGGATCCCCGTGCGCGAGCGAGGCCGCGTGTTCGACCCGTTCTACCAGGTCGACTCTTCGTCGACGCGCGAGTACGGCGGCACGGGTCTCGGCCTCTCGATCGTCAAGCGCCTCGTCGACGCGCACGACGGCTCGATCCACATCGAGGACAACGTGCCGCAGGGCACGGTGTTCGTCGTCCGGCTGCCGTCCGTTGGTGAGTCCGAGCGCGGCGGGCAGAGCAAGTAGCGCGCAACCATGCGGTCGGGTGAGTTCGCCACGATCCAACGCCTTCGCGAGCGCTTCCGTGAGGGGAGCTCGAAGGGCGTGGTGCTTGGCATTGGCGACGACGCCGCCGTCCTCGACGTCGCCGAGCTGACGAGTCAAAAGGGCCAGATGGTGTGGACCATCGACGAGCAAGTCGAGGGCACGCATTTCGTTCGCGAGCACGTGTCGTGGGAGGACGTCGGCTGGCGCTCGTTCGTCGCGGCCGCCAGCGACCTCGCCGCGATGGGGGCCGCGCCCTGGTGCGCGCTCACGGCGCTGGTGCTCGATCCTGAAATCGAGGACGAGGATCTCGACGCGATAGCGCGCGGCCAACAAGAGGCCTCGCTCGACGTCGGTGCCAAAATCGTTGGCGGCAACATGAGCCGTGGCTCGCATGTGAGCATCGCGACGACGCTGCTCGGGACGACGCCTCGGCCCATCACCCGCGCGGGCGCGCTCGCGGGCGATGGCCTCTACATCGCGGGCGAGCTCGGCCTTGCTGCGGCGGGTCTGGTGTCGCTCGAGCGCGCTGTGCTCGATGAGCGCGTCGAGCGAGCCGCCTTTGCGTGGCTACGTCCGCGCGCGCGCATCGAAGAGGGTCTCGCGATGTCAGCCGCCGGGGCCCGCGCGGCGATCGACGTATCGGATGGCCTCGCGCAGGACACGCGTCACCTCGCCGTTGCCAGCGGCGTTACCGCCGTGCTCGATGAAGCGCTGTTGCTCGCGCGCGCTCGGAGCTCGGGGCTCCTCGCCGCGTGCGACGTCATGGGCCTCGAGACGCTCGCGTTGATGCTGCAGGGTGGGGAGGACTACGCGCTCGTCGTCGCGAGCGCGGTCCCGATCCCTGGCTTTTGGCGCGCAGGCACCTTTGCCGCCAAGGACGAGCACGACGTCGTGCTGCGCGACGCGGAAGGCCGCGTACGCACACTCGACGCCACGAGCGGTTTCGATCACTTCAAGCGCTGACGGCGCGCTCGCTCACGCGCGCTCGATCAGCGCGCTGATCAGAGACCCTTGCAGAGTGCAGGGATCGTCGGCTTGCCACGGAGAACGACGCGGAGCGGCTCGAGCTCCGGGGCCTGACCGCCCGCGCTCGGACCGACCTGCATCGCGAGGCCGTCGCACATGCCGGCGAAGCCTTCGATCTGGGCGGCCTCGGGCGAGGTGCCCATCGCCTTTGCTTGGCCGTGAAGTGCGCTGCAGCAAGCCTTCACGTTGCGCTGGCTGTTGGTGAGGACGGGGCCGGACGGCTTCTTGATGCCCGAGTCGAAGCCGGCGTCGAAGCCAGCGTCGTCCTCGATCGGCGCGAGGATTTCGGGCGCCGCGTCGACGACGGCGACGACCACCGGTGCACCGGAGTCGACCACTTCGACGGTCTTCTTGGGGCAGCCAAGGAGCAGCGTGGGGACGCCGATCAGGAAGGAAAGCGACCAGAGCGAGCGCAGCGGCGAGCGAGTCATATTCGAGAAGCCTCCTTCGGCATTCGTACGGGGGGCGAAGGTACAAGGTTCTTTCAGGGAAGGCGTAATTAACTAGAGCGAAGTTGCCATAGGATCAGCTGCATGAGCATCCCGACTGTTCGCCGCATGGTCATGTTCAAGCACGGCGTCGCGTACATCGAGCGTGGTGGACCAGCCGACGGATCGTTCGAGCTGTCGTTCAAGAAGGACGAGATGAACGACGTCCTCAAGTCGCTCGCGGTCTGGGTGGCGAAGGGCAGCGCGCGCGTCGGCGCCGTCGCGTTCGAGAAGCCGGAGGATCCCGAGGAGGCGCTCGCCGCGCGGAAGCTCGACCTCCCGCCCGGCGGTGCGCTCGTGGGGCTCCTGCGCTCTCTCCGCGGTCGCAAGATCGTGGTGAAGGCGCACGGCGAGCGGCACGAGGGCGACGTCGTGGGCGTCGAGACCCGCGCGAGCAGCGACGGTGCAGAGGCGCGCACGCTCCTCTTGCGTACGAGCGCGGGCAGCATTGCGCTCGTCGATCTCACGGTGGTGCAGGGCATCGAGCTCCTCGAAGACGCGTCGCGCGCCGATCTCGCGTTCCTCGTCGATCGCACACGCGCCTCGACGGCGGGTGAGAACCGCACCGTGCACGTGAACGTGACGGGCCAAGCCGAGGATCTCCGCGTTGCCTACGTCGTTCCGGCGCCGACGTGGCGCGTCTCGTATCGGCTCGTGCGCGAAGGCACGGACACCGTCGTCACGGCGTGGGGCATCGTCCACAACCCAGCCGACGAGGATCTCGACGAGCTCGACCTCACCCTCACGACAGGGCAGCCGGTAAGCTTCATGATCGATCTCTACAACCCGAAAAACGTGCATCGCGTCACGGTCGAGGAGACCTCGCGTGCGCTCGCGTCGGCGCCGACGCGGTTCGAGCGCGCGCCGATGGCGCGGTCCTATGGGGCCCCAGCGCCGCCGCCCATGATGATGAGCCCGATGGCGGGGATGGCGCCGGAGGCGCTCTACGAGATGGACGCCGAAGAAGATGCCGCGCCGACCGGCCGCGGCTTCGGCATGATGGAGATGGCCGCGGGCGCGACCGACGCCTCGTCTTACGCCGATCGCGGCGAGCTCTTCGAGTACCACGTGGCCTCGAAAATTTCCCTCAAGCGCGGGGGCTCGGCGATGGTCCCGCTCTTTGCCTCGAAGCCACATGCGAAGAAGGAGCGCATTTGGCGCGACGGATCGCCGGCCGCACCCGACCTCGTCTTGTCCTTCAAGAACGAGACGGGCGCCGTGCTCGAAGAAGGACCGGCCGTGATCTACGACGAGAGCGTTTACGCCGGCGAAGCGATGGTTCCGTACAGCGCGCGTGGCGTCGAAGTGAAGCTCGCGTTCGCGAAGGATCTCGGCGTGCGGTGCAAGCGCGAGTCTTCATCGCAGCGGATCGTAGAGGCGGTGCGGCTTGGCGAGAACGGCCTCTACGAGGAGATCCGCCGCGAGTCGCACCACGAGCTCACGGCCGAGAGCGACCACGCCGAAGAGATCGACGTCGTGTTCGAGCTGCCCAAAATTCACGAGCACTCCATCGATCCGGCGCACGGTCAACCGTTCGAGGACACGGCGTCGTTCTGGCGCTTCCGCGTGGTCGTTCCGCCGCACGCGCGCGGCGTCGTGAAAGTGGTGCAGCGTTGGCACGAGTCGCAGCGCACGCAGTACGACCACCTCACGGGGCCCAACCTGCATCACTTCCTCGAGCAGCGCTTCCTCGATCAAACCACCTTCGACGCGCTCTCCGAGGTGCTCGCGACGTGGAACGAAGCGCGCGACCTCGACGCGCGCCGTCAGGGCTACGCGCGCTTCCAGCAGGAGTCCTACACGAAGCAGAAAAAGATCAGCGAGCAGCTCGCGGTGCTCAAGGAGGGCGGTCCTGAGGGCAACCTTCGTTTGCGCTACGTGAAGGAGCTCGAAGGTGAGCAGGACAAGATCAACCAGTGCGAGGCGGAGCAACGCCGCCTCCAGACCGAGATCGGCGCGGCGCAAAAGCGCGCGGCGATGCAGCTCCACCAGCTCAAGTCGGCTTCGCAGAAGATCCGCTGACGGACGCGAAGGTCAGGGCGCGGTCGTGAACGCGAGCCACCCCGTCGAGCTGGCGCTGACCCTCTCGCTCAGGGGCGGTTGGTGATGCGGACCGGCGCCGACAGCTTCGTGGTGAGACTGCCCCACTCGATCGAGATGGGCCCGTTCATCCCGAAGATGCTCTCCTCGGACTCGGGCATCGTCTCCGGCGGCACCCGGACGGACGACGCCGGTGGCGGCGCTTCCGCGAACGGATCTTCGACGACCTGGCTCGCGCCAGTGGCCGCAACTTCGGCAGCCTGCTTCGCGTAGTCGATAGGTGCCGAATCATCTTGAATACCGGGCACGCGTTTCACCCCGGTACCGGCTTCGAAAAAGAGCTTCACAAAAAATCCCCCGTTGCGTCTAAGAGCGCCGTACTAGCACACATTCCGCCCCGCGCACCCACCCCGGCTTTTTAGCGGGGTGGCGGCGGGACGCGTATGCCCTGGTGCTGCGACGCCTCAGCTGCAAAGCGTCTGCTGCAACGCTCAGCTGCAACCCATCGAGTTGCCGCAGTTCAGGCACTTGTAGCAAGCGCCATTGCGGACCGTGATGTGACCGCAGACATCGCAGACAGGGGCGTCGCCCATCATCGCGTCGAGCTGCGCCTCGTTCGGATTCGCGTGGTGCGTGGTGCCGAGCTCTTCACTCATGGCCGCGCTCCGTGCGGTGGCTTCCTTCGTGTGCGCGAGAGCTTGGGAAGCGACGATGGGCGCGGCTGCGACCATCTTGCGCGAGCTCGGCGGGGAAGGGGGCGTCTCGCCCACGTCGGCATCGGCCGCGGGCTCCTCCGGCGGGATATGGGCCAGATCGTAGCGACGCAGGTACTCGACGCCGAGGACGCGGAACAGGTAGTCGACGATCGAGGTCGCGAGCTTCACGTTCGGGTGCCCTTCGACGATGCCTTGCGGCTCGAAGCGCGTGAACGTGAACTGCTCGACGTAGGTCGAGAGCGGGACGCCGTACTGCAGACCAACCGAGACGCTCATCGCGAAGCAGTTCATGAGGGAGCGGAACGCGGCGCCCTCCTTGTGCATGTCGATGAAGATCTCGCCGAGCGTGCCGTCCTCGTACTCGCCGGTGCGGAGGAAGATCTTGTGACCGCCGACGCGGGCTTCCTGCGTGAAGCCGGTGCGCTTCTTCGGGAGACGGATGCGAAGGCCGTGCGGGCGGGTGCCGAGGGCCAGCGAGAGCTGCGACTGATCCTGCGGCGCGCTCGTCTGCGGGATCGGCGAGAGCGGCTCTGGGCCGGGGGGCGCGATGGATGATCCGGCCGCGGCGACGACAGCGGCGGCTGCCTTGGCCGTCTTCTCGTCGGCAGCGTCGTTGGACGTGCCGGTCGACAGGGGCTGCGAAGCCTTGCAGCCGTCGCGGTAGAGAGCGACCGCCTTGAGACCGAGGCGCCAGCCCTCCTCGTAGATCTTCGCGATGTCCTCGACGCTCGCGTCGTTCGGCAGGTTGACCGTCTTCGAGATCGCGCCGCTGAGGAACGGCTGCGTCGCCGCCATCATGCGCACGTGGCTCATCGGAGCGAGGAAGCGCACGCCGCTCTTGCCGCAGCGGTTGGCGCAATCGAACACGGCGTAGTGCTCGGCCTTGAGGTAGGGCGCGCCCTCGATCGTCATGCGACCGATGATCACGTCGCCGGCCTCGGCGACCTGTGCCCGCGTGAAGCCGAGGTGCTCGAGCAGGGATTTACCCATGCCGAGCTTGCCGCCAACCAAACGCGTGTACGTCTCGTCGCCGAGGACCCAGCCGGCGAAGGCGGAGTCGAGATCGAACACGCCGGGGAGGGCAGCTTCGACCTTCGCGAGCTCCGCGTCGGTGAAGCCCTTCTCCTTGAGCGTGCGGCGGTTGATGTGCGGCGCCGCGAGCAGCGTGTTGGTGCCGCTCACGAACGCGACGATCTCCTGCGCCTCGACCTGCGAGTAACCGAGGCGACGAAGCGCTGCGGGGACCGACTGGTTCACGATCTTGAAGTAGCCGCCGCCGGCGAGCTTCTTGAACTTCACGAGCGCGAAATCGGGCTCGATGCCCGTCGTGTCGCAGTCCATCAGGAGACCGATGGTGCCGGTCGGTGCGAGCACGGTGGCCTGCGCGTTGCGGTAACCGTGGATCTCGCCGAGCTTGACCGCGTTCTCCCAGTCCTCGCAGGCGGCCTTGTAGAGAGCTGCCGCGTTCCCGCCCAACCCGTGTCCTGCAACGCCGCCCTCGCCGGGGAGCACGCAGTCTTCACGCGAGATCGCGTAGGCCGCGTCGCGGTGCATCTTCATGACGCGGATCATCGGCTCGCGGTTCTTCGCGTATCCGACGAAGGGGCCCTTCGAGCGCGCCATTTCCGCGCTCGTCTTGTAGGCGTGGCCGCACATGATGCTCGTGAGCGCGCCGGCGATCGAACGACCCTGATCGCTGTCGTAGGGGACGCCGAGCTGCATCAGGAGCGAGCCGAGGTTCGCGTAGCCGAGCCCGAGCGGGCGGTAATCGTGGCTGTTGCGCGCGATGTTCTCGGTCGGGTAGCTCGAGAGATCGACGAGGATCTCCTGCGCCATGAAGAAGATGCGGCAGGCGTGGCGGTAGCCTTCGATGTCGAAGATCTGGTTGTCCGACGCGTTGACGGCGCTGCCGTTCTTCTCGGTTCCCGAGCCGTCGCGGAGGAACTTGATCAGGTTGACCGACGCGAGGTTGCACGCCGAGTCGTCGAGGAACATGTACTCGGAGCAGGGGTTGCTCGCGTTGATGCGCGCCGTGTTCGGGCAGGTGTGCCAGCGGTTGACGGTGCTGTCGTACTGCACGCCGGGATCGGCGCAGCCCCACGCCGCTTCGGCGATCGTGTTCCAGAGCCCCTTCGCGTCGAGCGAGTCGACGACGTCGCCGCTCGTGCGCGAGCGCGTCTGCCATTTGCCACCGGTCTCGAGCGCCTTCATGAACTCGTCGGTGACGCGCACCGAGTTGTTCGAGTTCTGCCCGCTGATGGTGTGGTAGGCCTCGCCGTTGAAGTCGCTCGAGTAGCCGGCCGCGATGAGCGCGTGCGCCTTCTTCTCTTCGCGCATCTTCCAGGTGATGAAGTCGACGATCTCGGGGTGATCGAGATCGAGGCAGACCATCTTCGCTGCGCGCCGCGTGGTGCCGCCGCTCTTGGTCGAGCCGGCTGCGCGATCGAACACCTCGAGGAAGCTCATGAGCCCGCTCGACGTGCCGCCGCCCGAGAGCTTCTCCTGCTTGCCGCGGATGCCGCTGAAGTTCGAGCCGGTGCCCGACCCGTACTTGAAGAGACGCGCTTCGCTCTTCATGAGCTCGAAGATGCCCATGAGATCGTCGGGCGCCGACTGGATGAAGCACGCCGAGCACTGCGGGCGCTGGTACGCGCCCTGCGTGAGGGTCATTGGGCTGACGGTGGTGGACGCTGCGCCAGCTGCGGCCGCGCCGATGTTCTTGTCGTTCTCGTAGTCCCAGGCCCAGTTGCCGCCCGAGCCTTCGATCCCGTACTCGTGGAACAGGCCACAGTTGAACCAGACAGGGGAGTTGAACGCGCCGTACTGGTTGACGAGGAGAAACGAGAGCTCGGCCTCGAACGTGTCGGCGTCTTCCTTCGTGGCGAAGTAACCGCCGAAGGTGTCGGACGCCTTGCGGATCGTGTGCGCGATGCGGTGCACGACCTGGCGCACGCTCTTCTCGCCGACGTCCTTCTGACCGTGGAGGCCCGCCTTACGGAAGTACTTCGAGATGACGATGTCCGTCGCGAGCTGGCTCCACGTCGCGGGGACCTCGGCGCCTTCCATCTTGAAGACGATCGAGCCATCGGGGTTCGTGATCGCGCTCGTGCGGCGCTCGTACACGACGGCGTCGAGGGGATCTTGACCTGCTGTCGTGTAGCGGCGCTGCACCGTGACGGCACCTGCGGCGATGGTGCGGCTCTCTTTGGCGAACGTCGTCGTCGTGACGGGCATGGCGCTCGTGCCGGCGGGGGTCGCGCTCGTGCCGGCGGCGACCTTCTTGCTCGCGCCTGCGTCCTTCTCACGCGTGCCGCGCTTTTCGCTCTTGTCGCTCTTGTCCATTTTGGATCCCGTGCCCGCGCCGCTGATCTTCCGAACGAAGTCCGATGATTGTGCCATTTTCCGCCTCCGCGTCGCCCTTGCCGTCTGCTGCTGCTTGCCCGTTTTGCTCCGAACCCCTGCCGTGCTCCGAACCGCGCCGCGTCACCTCGCCTCTGGTGGGGCGAGCAGACACAGCAGACACACGTCACCTGCCGCAGGCGAAGCTCCCCCGCGTGTCCTCATCGCGTTGCCTGATCGAAAACCTCTTCGACAAAGCACGCTCGTGCCGGCCGTGCGGTCGGCATGGGCGAGCTCGGTCTCCCAGGTCAGGGACCGCGCTTGCCCTTCGCCACCCGCTCCGCTCAGCGCGTCATCTGTTCAGTCGATGCGCTCGTTCACTGTCTCGTGAGCTCTCGTGAAGCTCTCGTCCCGCCCCCGCCCACCGCTCCAACCCTGCTCGGCTCCGTACAGCTGAGCTTTGCACCGTCTTTTTGCACCTGCGTCCCGTTGCGCGAACGCCCGAGAGAAGACGTTCTAACCCCAAGATATGGTGGTCGTCCAGTAAATCGACACCACAGATCGTACGTACGATCTGCCCCAAGGTACGACACTTCGCTAAGCGCGCAGGATCACTGAACTCGATGAGCAGGTGAACACAGGTTGCCCCCAGGGTGTGCGCAACTGATCCCCGGTTTGTTCAGGTGTGCTCCCCAGCTTCTTCACAGCGGGGACGCCGGTTCTCTCAGCGCGAGGCGGCTCCGATCTCGATGGAAGCCCCCGGATTCATCGGAACGGTCTTCACGACTTTGAACTCCGCCTCCGGATTCACGACCACGACCTCCCCGAAATGCGACAGCGCAGGGGTGATCACCTCGGCATCGCCGGCGACGACGACGACCGCGAGCTCCGGGCGAACGATCGTGGAGGCCGCCGACGACGCGCCCCCTGCGTCGACCGCGCGAAGCTCCTGGCGGTACTTGTCCCAGTAGCCCGGTGGCAGGCGAAGGGTCTCCTCGATGACGACCATGTCGGCGATGGCCCCGAGGGTCTCCATGCGAATGGCGAAGATGTCGCTCAAGTAACGGCGCGCGGTCTCCGACTCCGTCGCGGTGACGCCTTGCTTCATCTTGTCGAAGTTCTCGAGCAAGCCTTGGAGCGCGAGGGCGGTCTTCTTGGTCTCGGTGCCGGCGTACGCGAGGAGCGGCTGCTCGCCGTTGGCGAGCTCGATGATCTGCGACCGCGCGGAGTAGGCGAGCGAGCGCTGCTCGCGGACGTCGGTGAAAAGCCGGCTCGCCACACCGCCGCCGAGGATCTGGTTCGCGACACGCAGCGCGGGCCACGACGCCGCACGGCGCTCGGGTGCGAGGTTGACGAGGAAGACATCGCTCTGCGCGCTCTTCGGTCGATCGCACACGACGATCCGCCGCGTCGGACGCGTCTTGCTTGCAGCCGGCGGGGGGAACACGGTCGTCGGCGGCTCCTCGCCGGTCCACTTTCCGAGCTTCGTTTCCGCGACCTGCGTGGCCGTCGCGTCGATGTCGCCCGCGAGGATGAGCGTCGCGTTCTTCGGAACATAGAAGCGCTTGTGCACTTCCTTGATGTCCGCAAGCGAGACCTTGGCGATCTCGCTCGGAAGCATTGCGTAACGCGCGTAGGGGCTCTGCTCGCCGTAGAGCTCCTTGAAGAGGACGCGCGTCGCCGTGAAGGTGCCGCTGCCGCGCAGCGCCTCCTCGGCTTCATCGCTCTCGCGCGCCTTCAGCTTGGCGAGCTCCTTCGGATCGAAGCGCGGCGCCATGGTGAGCTCGGCGAGAAGGCCGACCGCCTCGGAGAGCTTGTCCTTCGTCACCGCGAGGCCGAACGTCGTGCTGTCGAACCCGACGTCGACCGACAGACTCGCGCCGAGCGCCTCGATCCGCTGGAGAAGCGCGGCGCTCGTCATCGTGCGCGTCCCGCCGTCCTTCAGCATCTGCGCGGTCAGCTCGACCGAGCCAGGCACCTTCGCGTAGCCCATGCCCACACGCACGACGAGGCGGATCTGGACGATCGGCAGCGTGTGCGCCTCCATCGTCGCGACCGTGAGCCCATTGCCGAGCTTCGTGCGCACGACCTTCGGAAAGGGCGACTCCTTCGAGGCCGTGCTCGTCGGCGGGCTCTCGCGCACGATGCTCCCACGCGTCGCGCTCGTCCTCGCCTTCGGGCGCGTGTCCTTCACCGGGATGTCGACCTTGAGCGGGCCGAGGCTCGGCTCCTCTTCCTGGTAGCCGCTCGCGCACGCCGACACGCTGGCGCACACGGCGAAGAGCAACGCCTTTGCCCTCACGGCTTCACCGCCGGTGTCGTCGATGCAGCCGAGGGCGCGGTAGCGGCGGCCGGTGGCTTCACCTCGATGCGCGATCGCCTAGCCCGCGTGAGGTACTTCGCCGAGGCGCGCCTTACGTCCTCGGCGGTGACGGCGAGGTACTTGGCGAGCTCGGTCTTCAAGAGGTTCGCGTCACCGTAATAGAGCTCCATCTCGGCGAGCTTGTGTGCGCGCGCGAAGTTCGATTGCAGGCCGAGCACGAACGACGCGACCAGGCGCGCGCGCGCCTTTTCCATCTCGGCCGCGGTAGGTGCGGTCGTGCCTAGACGCGCGACCTCGGCGTCGAGGAGCTTCTCGACGTCGGCCACCTTCGCGCCGCCGGCCAGCTTGCACGTGAGCTCGAACCAGTCGGGCCCACGAAAGTCGTTCGTGCCCGCCTGCACTTCGACGGCGACGCTCTTCTCGCGCACGAGCGACCGATGAAGCCGCGAGCTCTCCCCGTCGGTGAGGATCATTCCCGCGAGCTCGAGAGCGTAGTGGTCGGCCTCGCGGTTCGGAGGAATCGCCCAGCCGTCGAACACGGCCGGGAGCTTGGCGTGCGGATCCTCGATTGTCTCCCCGCGCGGCGCTGTCTGCTCCGGCTGCGGGCCTGGGTTGTACTTCGGCGGATCGCTCGGCTTCGCTTCACCGAAGTATTTCGTCACGAGCGCGAGCGCCTCCGTCGCGTCGAAGTCGCCGCTGATCGAGAGCACGGCGTTGTTCGGCGCGTAGTGGGCGTCGTGAAAGGCGCGAACCCACGCGAGCTCGGCGGCGTCGAGGTCCTTCATGGTACCGATGGCCGAGTGCTCGTAGGGCCAGTAGCCCTGGTACACGAGCTCCTGCAGCCGGATTTCCGCGGGCACGTAGGGCGCGTTCTCGACACGCATCCGGTACTCCTCTTTGACGACCGCGCGCTGGTTGTCGAAGTTCGACTGCGAGATGTCGAGCGACTTGAGACGATCGGCCTCGAGCCAGAGCGCGAGACCGAGCTCGCTCTGCGGCAAGAGCTCGTAGTAGTTCGTGCGATCGCTGCTCGTCGTGCCGTTGAGCGTTCCGCCGTGGCTCGTGACGAGCTTGAAGTGCTCGCCCCGCGGCACGTTCTTCGACCCCTGGAACATCATGTGCTCGAAGAGGTGGGCAAACCCCGAGTGACCGCGCTCCTCGTTGCGACCGCCGACATCGTAGACGACGTCGACGGCCACCGTGGGCGACGTGCGATCGGGCGCGAGCACGACGCGCAGCCCGTTGGGGAGCTTCTCGCGGTGGATGTCGATCTCGAGCGTCGGAGGCGGCGCCGCGAGGGCAGAGGCCGAGAGCGCGAGCACGGTCGCAACGACAGAGGCAGACACGAGAAAACGGATCGTCATGGCGTGCGTTTCTTCTTCCGATTGCTGCTCGGTGGGGCGGCGGGGGTGAGGTGATCGGTGACCGGCGTGGCGCCGATCGGCGTGAGCGCGGCGAACTTCGAGAGGTCCACCATGGGGAGCTCGGTCGACACGCCGGTGTCCTCGGAGCCGGCGTGCCGCTTGAGAGGACTCTCGTTCTGCGTGGCTGCGCGGTGCGTGCTCCAGAACGAGAGCAGCTCGCGGCGAAAGGAGTCCGCGTCCGGATAACGTTTGTCGGGCACCTTTTCGAGGGCGGTCATCACGATGCGCTCGAGGTCCTCGGGGCAGTCGCGTCGGAGCGGACGCAGAGGCGCGGCGGCCACGTTGAGGATGTCGAGCATGAGCATCGGCGCGGTCGGTGCGTTGAAGGGGAGGCACCCGCTGATGGCTTCGTAGAGGCTGATGCCGCAGGCCCAGAGATCGGCGCGGCCGTCGACGCCGCGCGGCGTGAGGATCTGCTCGGGTGACACGTACGCGGGCGTTCCGACCACGATCCCGGTGTGCGTGATGGGGGCGTCCTCGTCGGGCGTGCGCTCGTCGCGCGCGGGGTTCATGAGCTTCACGACGCCGAAATCGATGATCTTGATCAGCGCCGGCCCGCCGCCACGGTTGGTCGCGAAGAAGATGTTGTCGGGTTTGATGTCGCGGTGCACGAGCCCGCGCTGGTGGACCGCTTCGAGCGCCGTGAGCAGCTGCACGAACGTCGAGACGAGATCCTGGATGGTGAGGTACTTCTCGCGATCGAGACGTTGCCGCAGCGTCTCGCCGTGAAGGCGCTCCATCACGAAGTAAGGCTCGCCGGTCTCGAGGCGCCCGACGTCGTAGACCTCGGTGACGTGAGGACGGCCGAGCGCCGCCGCGGTGCGTGTCTCGCGCTGGAAGCGGCGGAGCGCGCTCCTTCGCTGTTTGCCTGCACCCGTGAGGATCTTGATGGCGACCGTGCCGCCGCTCGCGAGCTGAATGGCTTCGAGGACGACGCCCATTCCGCCTTGCCCGAGAACGCGCGTCACGCGGTAGCGATCTTGAATCGTCTTCCCTACGAAATCGTTCGGGTCGACCACGTGGGAAGTCTAACCGAGTCGCATCGCCGAGCACCTACCTTGAA
>CAXSGV010000084.1:407-17871 GCA_964236615.1 uncultured Polyangiaceae bacterium | reverse complement strand
CGTCAGCGTCGCGGCGGCGCTCGAGGAAGATGTTCGACGGTTTCAGATCGCGGTGCACGATGCCCGCCGCGTGGACCGCGGAGAGCGCATCGCAGACCTGGATCGCGATCGTCTTGAGCTCTGCGGGCGTGAGGCGTCCCTGGGTCTTGAGGCGGACCGAGAGCGACTCGCCGCGGAGCAGCTCCATCACGAGGAACGCCGTGCCGTCGGGCAAGTAGCCGTGATCGATCACCTCGACGACGTTGGGGTGTTATGTAAGACCGAGTGTTTCGGCCTCGCGACGGAGACGATCGGACGCAATCGCGTCGTGTGCCGCGGCTGCGCGTAGGAGCTTGATCGCGACCGGCTGGCCGTCGCGCACGCGCATGGCTTCGTAGATGACGCCGCTCGCGCCGGAGCCCATGCGCTCGCGGATCCGGTACTGGCCCGCGACGACCGAGCCTTCGAGCTGCCCTGCGGCGGCGCGCTCGCGTGCCTCTTTGAGCGTGAGGTATCGTTCGAGCACGCGCACGCGCATCGATTGCGCGAGGGTCTCGGCGCGGCGCTGACGATCACGCGCGATCGCGGAGCCCACGATCGTGCCGCCGGCGAGCCCAACGCCAATCGCCACGAGCTCGCCCGGCATCGGTACGCCGACGGCGAAGCCTGCGGCGCCGAGCAACGCGCCACAAAGTGCACCCGCGCCCGAGGTGCGGAGCGCGCGCGGCACCGGCCACGTGACCTCGTACTCCTGCGAGATGCCGGCCTTCGCGGTGCCAGTCGTGCCGACGGCGATCACGTGTGCAGGCTCGAACCCGAAGAGCGCAGGAACGGCGGCGAGCTGCGCCGTGCGCGCGAGGACGAGGAGCCCGTCCTCCTCGACCGCCGGATCGTGGAGCAGCACCACCCTGCCCTTCCAGAAACCAACGCCTGCGGAGGTCGTCTCCCAGCGCACGCTGCGCGTGTACTCGCTGTCCGTCGCGTCGAGGCGCGCGAACGCGTCGGTCGGTGAATTGGTTCCGCGAAGCACGCGCACCCACGTGCCGAGGTTCTCGGGTGCGATGAGCCAGCGCCACGTGCCGCGGAGGGTCTCACGCGAGCGCGTCTCGACGAACGCGACGAGGGCGTCGTGCAGCGTGAGCAGCGGGATGAGGCGCGTCTCGTCGTCGAGGTCGTCTCGCAGCATGTGAATCGCGCGCAGCCACGAGTCGGCCGCGGCCGCGCCCTCGCCGGCGTCGAGCTGCATCAAGATAGCCTTCACGAACGAGGCGCTCACCTGACCGGCGGGGAAGCTCGTTCGGTTCACGGCTTCGGACTATACCGGACGTCGTGAGCGACAGCCCGGCTCCTGATGCCCTCGATGCGAGTCATGGTGCGTTGCGTCGCGAGGTCCTCACGCTGCTGCGGAAGGCCGTTTCCCGCACCGAACGACGGATCGCAGCGATCGGCGGCGACCTCGGCCGCATCGACGAGGCCGAGGGCTGGTCGGCCCGCGCGCAGTGGCTCGTGGCCGCCGCCGCCAAGGCGCCCCGGGGTGCGCGGTCGCTCGTCGTGAGCGATTGGTCGACCGGCGAGGAGCAGAAGGTCGAGCTCCCGCTCGATCCGAGCAAGCCGGCGCGCGAGCAGGTGGATACCGTGTTCAAGCGCGCGCGTCGCTTGCGGCAAGGACGGCCAGTGGCCGAGAAGCGTCTCGTCGAAGCCAAGGAAGCAACGCGCGTGCTCGAAGGGCTGGTCGCCGAGGCCGTCGCGTCCGAAAACGACGAAGCGCTGATCGCCATCGGCAAGCGTGCGTTGGTGGCCGCGCCTCGCGAGCTCGGCGTGCTTGCGCGCTTACTCGCCGATCCGGGCGCCGTCGAAGAGAAGGGCAAGCGGCCGAAGCTCCAGCAGCGAAAGCCGCCGTACCGTAGCTTTGTCGGCGCGAACGACGTCGCCATCCTCGTCGGCCGCGGCGCAAAACAGAACGACGAGCTCACACTCGACGTCGCGCGGCCTCACCACTGGTGGCTCCACGCGAAAGGCTCGCCCGGAGCGCATGTCGTCGTGAAGGTCGACAAGGGCAAAGACCTTTCGCCCGATCAGCTCGTCGACGCCGCGCTTCTCGCAGCGCATTTTTCGGATCTGCGCGGCGAGACCATCGTCGAGATCACCTACGTGCAGCGACGCTACGTGCGGAAGCCGCGAAAGAGCCCGCCGGGCGCGGTGATGGTCGATCGCGAGCGCGTGCTCGTTCTTCGCGTGGACGCCGAGCGGCTCGCGCGCTTGCTCGCAACGGAGACCGGCGACCTCTCCTGAGGCTCGTGGTAATCCTGACCCCGCGTGCGTCTCCTCGACACCATAGGCCGCTGGCTCGGACGCGTGGAGGTCGTGCTCGCAGGCGCCGACGAGACACTGCGCGCCGGCGAAGAAGCGCTGGCGGCGGGTGAAGCCATGCGCGCCCGCGCGCTCGCGCATGCGGTGCTCGAGCGTCTGCCGGGATCGCCGTTCGGCCTCGCGCTCCTCGCCGACGCGTGCGAGCTCGCGGGGCTCGACGCCGAGCTCGCCCTCACACTCGAGGAGCTCGCGGGCCGCCTCGCGTCGAGCGCCGATGTCTGGGTCCGTCTCGGGCATGCGCGGCAGAAGACGGGCACGCCTCTCGAAGAGGTGCGCGACGCCTTCGTGCGCGGGCTCGCCGTCGCGGAGGCCGGCAGCGAGTCGCGTCGCGATGCGCTGCTCGCGCTCGCCGATCTCGATCTCTCCCAGGCCGACGGCGCGCGTGCCGAGCTGTGGCTCGAGCGCGTCGCCGAGAACCGCAACCCGTTGGTCGCATTACGTCGCGCCGAGGCGCGCTTGCTCCTTCACGATCTTGTGGGGGCGCGCGCGGCGATTGCGTCGATCGAGAGCGATGCCACCGACGCCCGCGCGGCGATGACCCGTGGACGAATCTTCGCGCTCGCGGGTGACGCCCAAGCCTTCACGGCGCTCGTTCGCGCGTACGTGCTCGAGGCCGAAGGCGCGAGCGAGCTGCTCTCCTCCACGCTCGCGTGGGTGCCGTCCGACGAAGCCACACGCGCGCGCGTGCGCATGATCGTCGAAGACCGCGGCGAGTCGAGCCTTGCACGCTGGCGTGCTGCGTTCGCCCGCGCTGACGGCCGCCGCGACGAGGCCCGGGAAGCCCTTCGCGACGCGCTCGCGTCTGGCGATCGCTCGGCCGCGCGCCCGCTTCTCGACGCCGCCGTCGACGATCACGATCACGCCGCGCTGACCTCGGCGCTCGAAGCGCTCGACGGCGGTAGCAGCGGTGCCGGCACGGACGCCGCCCTCGACGCCGTCGTCGCCGACGCGCGACGCCTTCCCGACGCGGCGATGATCGCGGACAAGACACGCCTTGGCGAAGCGCTCGATCGCCTGCAGGGCATCGAGAGCGAGCGCGTCCTGCCGTGGGCCGAGGCGATGAAGAAGCAGATCATGGAGTCCCTGGTCCCGACGTCGGGGCTGCCGGCCGAGTGGGCGCCGCTGCTTGCGCGTCTCGATGCGCACGCGCGCTCGCTCCACGATCTCGACTCGACCTCGCGTATCGCCGAGCTCGCGGCCGAGCGCCGGCGTCCGGTCCGCGTCGCGATCGTTGGCGAGTTCAACGCTGGCAAAAGCACGTTCATCAACGCGCTCATCGGCGCCGAGATCGCGCCCACCGGCGTCCTCCCGACGACCGCGACTCTCCACCATCTTCGCTACGCGCCCGATCCGATCGCGCGCGTCGTGTTCGAGCCGGGCCACACGCCGCCCGAGCGCATCGTGCAGGTCACCGAGCTGCGCGCGACGCTGAAAGCGATTGCGGACGATCCGATCCGGCGCGTCGAGATCCTCGTCCCCATCCCCTCGCTGACACGCGTCGAGATCCTCGATACGCCCGGGTTCAACGCCCCCGACGCGCGCCACGCGGCAGCAGCACGCGGCGCGTTCGAAGAGGCCGACGCCGTGATCTGGCTGCTCGACGCGGGCCAGGCGCTGAAGCAAACCGAGCGCGTGATCCTCGACGAGGCGAAAGCGGCGGGCATCCCGGTGCAGATGCTCGTCAACAAAGCCGATCGCTTCGGCGAGGCCGACCTCGCCAAGGTCATGACGATGGTGCTCGAGTCGATGAAGGAGATTGGCCTCGAGTCGTGGACGCCGCCGCTTCCGCTTTCGGCGCGCCTCGCGCTCGCGGGCAAGCTCGGCGATGAAGCGGCGCTCGCAAAATCGGGCTGGGGTCCCGTCGAGGAGCTGCTCGATCAGCAGATCGTCGCGCGCAGTGAAGAGCTGAAAGAGCGCGCGCTCCGGCGTCGGGGTGTGCGCGTGGTCGAGCAGCTGGCGGCGCGTGCCGCGTCGCTTGCGGACGACGAGCGCGGCGCCGTCGATCGCATCACGCGCCGCTCGCAGGTCATCGCGCAGGCGGCTGCGAAGCTCGATCGCGAATCGGACGATGCCGCCAAGCGCCTCGCGACGATGCTCGGTCCCTCCGCCGAAGCGTGGCAGAAGGATCTCGAGGTCGTCGTCACGGGGCGCGATCGCGAGGCCGCGGCCTCGGATCCGATCCTCCTTCGCTACCGGGTCGAGCGCGCGCTCGCGCGCTTTGGTCCAGCGCTCGCCGATGGTCTCGCCTCGCTTGCCCCCGACGCCGGGCTCAAGCCCGTGGACCTCGTCCCGCTCACACGCGCTCTCGTGCGCCCGCTCGGCTTCGCGTCCGGCGCTGCGGGCGCTGGCGCGGTGACACCGCTGGCACGCGCGGCCGTGGCGACGCTGATCGAGCACCTCGCCGCGTTGGCCGTACCGCCGCCGCGGCGCGCGATTGCGACCGGCCTGCAGAGCGAGCTGCTCGCGCTCAAGGAAGCGCTCGCGTGAGCGTCTCTCGTTGAAGGCCTTGCGCACAGCCTCACGATGAAGGAGAAATACCGCATGCTGCGGCGTGCACTCATTTCAGCGCTCGCCCTCGCGTTCCTCTCGGTGAGCCCTACCCCGACCGCCAGCGCCGATCCCATCTTGAATATGGGCGGTGACGCGATGCAGATGCAGGCCGATCGCCTCGAGGTCGACGTCACCGCAGGTGAGGCCGTGCTCACGGGCAACGTGTCGCTCGCCAAGGGCGGCCTCAAGGTGAGCTGCCCGCGCATCGATTTGAAGTTCGACACCACCCCGCACGTGAGCTGGGCGCGCGGCTCGGGCGGCGTCGTCGCCGACGTGAAGGGTGTTCACGCCGAGGCACCGGACGTCGAGCTCGATCTCACCAAGCAAGTCCTCGAGCTTCGCGGCGGCGTGCGCCTCACGCGCGGCCAAGGCTGGCTGCAAGCCGACAAGGCGACGATCGACATCGCGACCGCGAAGGTCGTCCTCACGCAGGTGAAGGGCTCGATTCCGGTCCCTGCGCCGACCAAGTAGCGCGCACTTCGCCCATGACCGAACGCCTCGTCGCCGAGCGCCTCCGCGTGGAGCGAAGCGGAAAGGTGATCCTGCGCGACGTCGACGTGACCGCGAAGACCGGCGAGGTGCTCGGCGTGCTTGGTCCGTCGGGTGCAGGCAAGTCGACGCTCTTTCGCGCGCTCGTAGGCGAGATCCACGCGGACGCGGGTACGGTGCGCCTCGACGGCACCGACGTCACGCGCTGGTCCTTGTGGCGCCGCGCGCGTGCGGGGTTCGGCTACATCCCGCAGACCCCGAGCGTTCTGTGGGACATGACCGTGCGCGAGAACCTCATCGCGTTCCAGCGCGTCGTGCACGGTGAGGTGAAGGACGACGTCGAGAAAGCAGCGAAGAGCGTCGAGCTCTTCGGGCGGCTCGACGTGAAGGCGGGCGTCCTCTCGGCGGGCGAGCGCCGTCGCCTCGAGTTCGCGCGCGCGCTCACGCGTACGCCGAAAGTTCTCATCTGCGACGAACCATTCAGTGGCGTCGATCCCGTGGGTGCAGAGAAGCTCGGTGAGCTCCTACGCGACCTCGCGACGCAAGACGTTCTCGTGCTGCTCGCCGATCACCACGTGGCCGAGGCGCTTCGGATCTGCACGCGCGCGCTCCTCTTGCTCGACGGCGCGATCGCGGTGATGGCCGATCCCGCGAGCTTCGAGGAGCACCCGCTCGTTCAGGGCCGTTACCTCGGCACCTGGCGGCGAACGATGCCGCCGCCGCCGGTCGCTTGATTCAGCGCTAATCAGTTCGCGAGGTCGATGTCGACGCGACGGTCGAGGGCGTACCCCGTCTCGTCCTTGCCCATCGCGTCGATTTCGCCGCGTGAGGAGGCGTTGACGCGCTCCTGTTGCACGCCGAGATCGTGAAGGTAGCGGCGCACCGAGTCCGCGCGCGCCTCGCCGAGCGACATGTTGTATTCCATCTCGCCTCGCGCATCGGCGCGACCGACGAGTGAAACCGCTTTGCCCTTGAGCGCGCCTTCGCTCATGCACTTGGCGAGCGCCGCGAGCAGGGCGCGGTCGTCGTCGGCGATGGTGGTGGAGTCGTAGTCGAAGTTCGTCGCGGTCTTCTTCCACTGGATGCCGCATGCGCGCGCGATGGCATCGGAGATGTGGAGGCCGGCCGTCTCGACCGACGCGTCGTCGCCACCCGGTCCGCCTCGTTTCGCGTCCTTGTCCCACTGGCTCTTCAGCGCGGACGTCAGGGCGACGTTCGCCGTTTTCGGCACCGGCTTGGTGTCCGCGCAGCCAAAGGCGAAGACCGACGTGGCCATTCCGAGAACAATCCAAGATTTGATGGAACGCATGGGGTTTCTCCTTCCCGAGTCGGTACTGGAGGCCGCGCGACCCGGCCAACTTCCGTGGTAAACATCGCCCGTGAACGTCAACGTTTTGCTCGAGCCCAAGCTCGATCTCCCGCGTCTCGTGGAAGTGCTCGATACCCTCGGCCACCTTGGTCGTCTCGACACCGTCCGTGGTTGGAACAAGTCGACGCAGTCGCGTCTCTTCGAAGCGGTGAAGGGCTTCCGTCCGATCACCCTCGAGCATTTCGTTCCGTCCGCAACTGAGCCGCTGGCCGAGGTCATCCACCACGGCAAAAACACGCTGCCCGCCTGGACGCATTTTCAGAAGCGCTTCGCGAAGCCGAAGGATGCGGAGGCGCACAAGGATCAGCTGTGGGGCTACAACCACCAAGATCTCAGCCCCTTGACCGGTCCCGGGTACTTCACGACGGTCCCCGGCGCCGCCGAGGGGGAGGTCGACATCGACTACCGCAAGATCCCGCCGGAGAAGCCGGATGCCTGGCCCGCCATCGCGCCAAACGGCGGAATCGTACCGGGACTCGTCTATGGGGGAATGGTTGACGTCATGCGCGGCATCTCAACGCATGTGAGCATCGGCCGCGCCATGAAGAAGGGGAAATGGATGAACGCATGGTTCGTCCTTTGCCGCGAAGATCCGGAGACCACGTGACGGTGAGGCTCGTCGCACCGCCCTCGGGGGGGCTCACGTGAACCGTCATCGCGCGCTTCTGCTGAAGCATGCACGGGCGTCCGTGCGCTCCGGCTCCGAGAAGGTCGACGCCGAGGACGTGGCGTGTGAGCTCGAGCTCATCGTCACGCAGCTCGCGGCCAAAGGCGTCGACTTCGACGCGCTCACCTCCCCTGACCGCTACTTCCGGTCGCTCGTGCGGCACGCGGTAGGTCGCGCGAAGCGACGTCACACGCTCATCCAGCAAGTCGCCGCTGGCGACGACCTAAAAGCCGTCTCGGACGATCTCAAGCGTCTCGACGCCGACCTTCCGGCCAAGCCCGAGCCCGACGACGCCGAGGTACTCGCGGCGCGGACGAGGATGGACGCCATCCGTCAGGCGCTTGCCCCGAAGGATCGCCTCGTCTTCGCGCTCCTCATCGAAGACGACGCGAGCGAAGCACGTGTCGCCGAGGTGCTCTCGCAGGTGCCCGACACGATCACCGACGCGCGCGAGCGCATACTCGAGATGGCGGGAACACACGGCATCTCGGCGGATGCTGGGCCCACGGCGCGTGCGGGTCGCCCGGGCGATCTCGTCCCTGCCCCATCGACGCTTCGCGAGACGAAGCTGCGCGCGCTCGCAGCGCTTGCGGGGTCCCCCTCGGCGCAAGCCGATCACGTCGCGGAGCCGCTCTTGGCGCTCATGCGCACTGGCGATCTTTCGGACGACATTCAAGACGCGCTCGCGCACGTGGCCACTTGCGCCGACTGCCGGGCGCGACTCACCGAAGGCGAGCGCGAGCGTCGCAGCGTCGTCATCATGGCGATCGAAGCGCCCGGCGTGAAACAAGAGCACATGGCGATGGCCATGGAGGCCTCGGGCGCGCTCCTCCTCGAGCGTGGCAACGGCCGCTGGACCGCGGTGGTCGACACCGCGCAGGCTGAAGATCTGCGGGGCAAGCTCGAGCACGAAGGCTCACGCATCTCGCGCGTTGCCCTTGCAAGCCCGATTGACGTCCCTCTCGAAGACGCGCGGCCGCGCTCGCTCAGCACCTCACGCGTCAACATGCTTCTGAGCGAGCCGGGGACCGACGCCGCCGAAGTGACGGCGTGGGTCCAGGTTGCGAAGAAGCCCGTGCGCGACAATGGTCTCTCGCCCGCATGGGCGCTCTTCGCCGTGATCGCGATCGCACTCGCGGTAGCGATCGCGTACTGGCTCGCAACGCGCTAACAAGGCGTCACGATGGTTCTGGAGCTTCGCGTCCTCGATCGCGTCCGCAAGATTCCGGAGGCCGAGTGGAACGCGCTCGTGGGGCCCGACGATTCGCCGTTCGTCGAGCACATGTGGCTCGACTGCCTCGAGGAAGCTGGTTGCGCGAGCGCGGCTGCGGGCTGGTTGCCGGCGCACGCGGCGCTCTACGAAGACGGCATACTCGTGGCGCTCGCGCCGACGTACATGAAGACGTCCAGCGAAGGCGAGTTCGTCTTCGATTGGAGCTGGGCTGATCTCGCGGCGCGCGTCGGCGCCGAGTACTACCCGAAGCTCGTCACCGCAGTCCCCTTCACGCCCGCGACCGGCGCACGCGTGCTCACGCGCCCCGGCGACGATCGCGCGGCGCGCGTCGCGACGATGGCGCGCGCGCTCGTTCAAGCAGCACCCGAGCTCGGCGCGCACGGCGTGCACGCGCTCTTTCCGACGGAGACCGAAGCGGAGACATGGGTCGAGGCCGGCTACCTGCTTCGCTACGGCATCCAGTACCACTTCCGAAATAACGGCTATGCGACCTTCGAAGACTTCCTGAAGACGCTTCCCTCGAAGAAACGAACGCAGCTCCGGCGCGAGGCGAAGCAGCCCGCAATGGACGGCGTGACCATCGAGCGACTCAAGCCCGACGACTACACGCCTGCGGTCACGAAGCGCATGTTCGAGCTTTACCTCGCGACGGTCGACAAGTTCACGTGGGGACGCCGCTACCTCAACTTGAAATTCTTCGAGCTCCTCGTCGAGCGCTTCCGTCACCGCCTCGCGTGGGTCGTCGCGCGGAAGGATGGCGACATCATCGCGGGCGCCTTCAACGTCGAGCGGGGCAAGCGTCTCTACGGACGTTATTGGGGCGCGACGGTCGACCTCCCCTTCCTGCATTTCAACGTTTGCTACTACCACGGCATCGAGGAGTGCATCGCGCGCGGCCTCGAGGTCTTCGAGCCCGGTGCCGGCGGCGAGCACAAACGCGCGCGCGGCTTCGATCCGACCATCACGTACTCCGCGCACTGGATCCGCGATCGCCGGATGCGCGGCATCCTGCGCGACTTCGTCACCCGCGAGCGCGCCGCGATCGAAGCGCATGTCGCCGGCGGCGCCGAAGGCGACGACCCTTAGATCGGCGCTTCCCGGTGCGCGGTGCTCGGTGCTCGCGTGGACTCGGCGCTCGCGTGACGCAACGCTGACACTTGTGGTGCAACCGTGGCCGGCACGGAGCGCAGCCTGGCTCTAGGCTCCGCGGCGTGGGAATCCTCTATTTTTTTGCGGCGCATTGGACTCTGACGGTGTTTTTTCAGAGCTTCTTCCTGCACCGTTACGGCGCGCACCGGCAGTTCTCGATGTCGAAGCGGTGGGAGAAATTCTTCCACCTCGCGACGTACGTCACGCAGGGGTCGAGCTACTTGTCACCGCGCGGGTACGCGATTTTGCATCGGATGCACCATGCATACAGTGACACCGCGAAGGATCCGCACTCGCCGACGAATCACCCAGGGCGGCTCGGGCTGCTCACGATGATGTGGGCCACCAAGAAGAAGTACGACTCCTACGCGTATTACAGGGACGAGCCCGAAGCGCGCTTCCTCGGCGGTTACCCGGAGTGGACGTTCGTCGATCGCACGCTCGGGCAGTCGTGGGCCGTCCGCCTCGCGTGGATCGCGTTCTACACCGCCATCTACGTGGCGTTCGCCACGCACTGGTGGATGTTCTTACTTCTGCCGTACCACTTCGTCATGGGCCCGACACACGGTGCGATCGTCAACTGGTGCGGCCACCGTTACGGCTACCGCAACTACGCGAGCACCGACGTCTCACGCAACATGCTCATCGTCGACTTCGTCACGATGGGCGAGCTCTTCCAGAACAACCACCACAAGTTTTCGATGAGCCCGAACTTCGCCAACCGCTGGTTCGAGATTGACCCGACGTACCAGGTGATGCGTCTCTTGAATGCGGCGCATATCATCGACATGTCCGGCTCGCAGGTCGCGCGTTGGGAAGAGCAGCCGAAGGCCGCCACGACTTAGCAGGAGCCGACTTGGCAGGAGCCGACTTGGAAGGAGTCGGCTTAGCAGAAGTCGACTTAGAAGGAGTCCTTCGCTTTGCGGATCGCGCCGAAGGCGTCGGCGTCGGAAGCGTCAGGCGCGATGCCAAGGGTCTTGCGGATCGTGATCGAGCCCACACGCAGGAAGGGGTTCGTCGCGAGCTCGTCGCGAATCGTGCCGGGCACCGTGGGCTCCTTCGCGGCGCGTGCGGCGGCGACCCGCTCGGCGCGCGCGCCGACTTGCGCGTTGTCGGGCTCGACGTGGGCTGCGAACTTCAGGTTCGAGGCGGTGTACTCGTGGCCGCAGTAGACGAGGGTCTCCGGTGCGAGCGCCGCGACCTTCGAGAGTGACGCGTGCATCATCGCCGGCGTGCCCTCGAACATGCGGCCGCAGCCTGCGAGAAAGAGCATGTCACCGGTAAACACGGCGCTGGGGCCGCCATCGGAGGGCACCGCGACGTAAGCGATGGCGCCGGTCGTATGGCCTGGAATGTGAAGGACGGAAACGCGGATCTTGCCGACGGAGAGCTCGTCGCCCTCTTCGATGAAGCGCGTCTGCCCAGGCACGCGGCCCTTGTCCGATGCGTGCGCCACGATCTCCTTGGCGCCGGTTTTCGCGAGGACCTCCTCGTTGCCGCCGACGTGATCGAAGTGGTGGTGCGTGTTCCAGACCGCCACCACGCGCGCCTTGAGCCGTTCGATTGCGGTGAGCACCGGCGCGGACTCCGACGGATCGATCACGACCGAGTCCCCGCTCTCGTCGCAGGTGAGAAGGTACGCGTAGTTGTCCGAGAGGCACTCGATTGGCGTGACACGCATGGTCATGGTGCGGCTCCTCCGTCCTTCTTCTCGTAGCCGCCGTTCAGGCAGTCTTCCTTGCAGCCGAACGCCGGCACGTCCTTCACCGTCTTCACGAATGCTTTGTAGAGCTGGATGATTTCCGCCGCCGCTTCGCCGCGCACCGGCGTCTTCTCTTCGGGATCGGCCTCGATGTCGAAGACCTGGACCATCGCGTCCGTAGGGCCCGATGCGATCAGCTTGTATTTTCCATGGATGAACGCGCGGCGGCGATCGTTGTTGCTCGTCGCTGGAAGATCGATCGCAATGTCACGAGGCAGCGGCTCTGCGCCGTAGAGCTCGGGCACGAGACTCTGGCCTTCGAACTCGGGCGTGGGTGGCAAGCCGAAGAGATCGAGGATGGTCGGCGCCATGTCGATCGCGCCACGCGCGACGTCGATCTTGCGCGGGGTGCCTGTCGCCTTTGCGTCCGGCAACACGAAGATGAGGGGCACGCGGACCGCGGGCTGCCACAGCTCGAAGCCGTGGCGGTAACGCCCGTGCTCGCCGAAGAACTCGCCGTGGTCGGCCGTGATGATGATCGCCGTGCGGCCGGCCCATGGCTTCGACGCGACGAAGTCGAGCAGCTTGCCGATCGCCTGATCGACGAACGTCACCTCGCCGTCGTACTTGTCGCGCGTCGTCTTCCCCCAAGCGATCCCGGGGTGCGAGAGATACTGGTCGTGTGGATCGAGGAAGTGGAACCACGCGAAGAAGCGACCTGCGTCCATTTGGGGATCGCCGAGGAGCTTCTCGGCGATGGCCTCGAGCTGCGGCCCCGACGAGTTCTCGTCGGTCTGTCCGTTCCAGATCAGGTTGGGCACGATCTCCCACGCGTCGAACCCTTGATCGAAGTTGGCGCGCGAGAAATAACCATGCGCGTGTGCGCTGACCGTGCGGATCTTCGCGGCCTTCAGCACCTCGGGGAAGAAGAGATTGTTCTTCGTCGCGTAGGTGCCGAAGAAGTAGCCGTCCCGATTGAGCTCGCCCGGAAGCTTGCCGCCGAGGAAGCCGCCGAGGCTCATCGAGGTATAGGACGAGAGCGAGTAGGCGTGCGTGTACTGGACGCCGCGCGTCTTCACGAGCTCCGTGAGGCGCGGCGCGATCGGTCGCTCGTAACCGTTCCACGGCATGTCCGCGCGCAGTGAGTCGATCGACACCAGCAGCACGTTGAGATCCGCCGCAGGACGCTTCGGGGCAGGAGGAGCCGGCGGAGTCGACGGAGTCGGCGGAGTCGGCGGAGTCGGTGGGGCTGAGCCCGCGGCCGCGATCGCGGTGACCGACGTCGCCGGCGGCGTTGGCTTGGGATCACGCGAGCAAGCGCCACCCCACACGGCGGCGCTGCAGACGACGACGAAGAAGCTCCCCCAGGATCTCTTTATCGGCACGTCACTTCAGGAAGACACGCGCGAACGACGCGGCGTCGCCGGACTCGCCACGCGCGCGACCGGAGTACGTGATCGGCCCGTCGGTGTAGGGGAACGGAATGACGGTGCACGTCGGGTGCGTGACCTTGATGGTGTAGTCGTCACCCGGCTCGACGTTCCAGAACACCGCCGTGGGCGTGATCTCGCCGGCGAACGACACGGTGTCGTTGCTCGGGAACCCGCCGTGGAAGTACTTGAGCTTCGCGTTGCCCGCGGGGACGATCTCGATGGTCGCGCCGCCCTCGGTGGTGCACGCCCCCGTGATCACGAGACCGACGCTGATGGTGGCCTTCGTCGAGTCGTAGCCAGGCAGAGTCGAGCGCAAGGTGTCCGACGTGCCCGTCGGAATGAACGACGTCGTGCTGCGATCGAAGTCGCCGGTGAGCTTCCACTCCTGCTCGATGAGCTTGAGGTGATCGGGGCCGGTGACCGTCATGAAAAAGTTGGTGTCGAGCGGGACCTGGATCGCGTACGCGCCCTTCTCTCCGCTGATGGCCGTCTTACCGCCGAGGTCGACGGTCGCGCCCTCGACACCCGCCTTCGAGTCGAGGTCGATGATGCGGCCCTTCTGTGTGGCCTGACCGGGCGGCGACGGTGCGTCCGTCCCGCCGTCGACGACGCCACCCTCACCCGATGGGTTGGGCGACACCACGGCAGCCGGGTGCTCGTCCGGAAGCAGGCAAGCGCCCACGCCGAGCGCCAGACACATCGAGAGACCAAGGGACGACGTGAGACCAAGATTTCGCAATCGCATGGGATCCCCTCGAAGATACAGCAATCAGGTGTCGACGGTGATCATCAGCTTCTCGCGCAGCGCGAAGTACTCCTCGCTGACGCTGAAGAGCACGACCTCCTTCATGCGCTCCTTCACCGGCACGCTCGCGCCCTCGTCGGCCGCGGCACGCATGACCTCGGTCGCCATGTCGAGATCGTGCGCAAGGAGGAAGCCGGCGCGATCGGCGGTGAGGTCGACCGACGCGACCCACTTCTTGAGGTCGAGGTTGCCGCCGGCTTGAAGGAGCTTCGAGACGACGCTGGCGAGGCGCTCACGGTGGGCGCCCTGGAACTCGTGCTGCATCGCAGCCATGGCCTCGTTGACCTGGCCCTGGAGGTCCGCGGCCACCGGAAACTGCGGCACCGACAACTTGATTGCGGCGAACAACCACGCCTTCAGACCGGTGCCGGTCGGGACGAGGTGACGAACGTAGAAGCCGGGGCGGAAGTAGGAGAGGTGGCGGCCAGCGATGAACGCGAGCTGCTGGTTCGGAACGTTGCCTTCGAAGGCAGCGCGTCCCAAGACGATCGCGGGAACCTGCGCGTGGAGGAAGCCGAGACCGCTCGGATCGTTCGGGTTCTGAAGCACCATCGGCGGCGTCATGCCGAACACGCCGGCCGCGTAATAGAGCGTCTGCGACACCGGGTACGGGTGCATCGTGAGGTCGATCGCGTAGCGCGGGTCGTACCCCATCTGCTCGAGCGGCTGCGTGCGCGTGCGGATGATCGTGGGCTGGATCATCGCGAAAATACGCGTGAGCAGGACGTCTTGATCGTAGTGGGTGATGCGCGCCCAGTCGTTCTCGTCGAGCGCGGCTTGCGCCGGCGCCGCGTTCTCCGTCTTGTGGCGCTTGTAGAAGCGCTCCTCGTCGGGCTCGGCGAGGTTGAGCACGCTGAGCGCCTGGCAGAGGCACCACGCCGCGTCGGCCTTCTTCGCTTCGGTGAAGAGCTTGCGGAGCAGCTTGTAGCTCTCCACGCGGTACGGGTTGCGGCGCAGGATCTGGGTCTGCGATTTGACCGCCTTGTCGAGGTACTGCGTGACATCGCTCGCGTAGAGCTCGCCGAGGAGCGCCTCGCGGTCACGGTTGTCGGGATCGAACGCGTGCGCGGCCTCGTAGGCGTCGATGGCGAGCTCGGGCTCGTTGAGGAACTTCTGGTAGAGGCCGCCGAGCGCGTCGAGCGTCTCTTGCAGCTTCCCGCGGTCGTGGACGTTCTTCGCCTGCTCGAGCTTCATCTTGAGCAGGTTCTCGACCCCCTCGTGATCGTTCTTCGCAAGGCGAAGGTCGATGGCCTCCTCGAGCGCCTTCACGAGTGACGGATCGTATTCGAGCGCGCGCTCGTAGAACTTGATCGCCTGGTCGGGATCGTTCAGCTGGCGAGCCGAGACGATGGCTGCGGTGTGCATGTACTTCGCGCGCTGCTTGGGATCTTCGACGTGCTCGGCGAGGCGAAGCACGACCTCGACCAGCTTCCCCCAGTCTTTCTCCTCCGAGTACAGCTGCATCAGCCGCGTGAGCAGCTTGCGATCGTCGGGGCGCTCTTCGAGAGCGGCGACGTAGGTCTTGCTCGCCATCGAGCGATCGGCGAGGCGGTGGAAGAACACGTCGCCGATCTCGATGAGAAGATCGAAACGCTCTGCGCCGACCGCGACGTCGAGGCGACGCTTCTTCGTGCGAAGGAGCTCGGGCCAGTTCTCCTTCGCCTCGTAGATCTTGCCGAGCGCGCGCAGCGGCTCCGGGTTCGACGGATCGGTGGTCGCGGCCTCGCGCAGGGGAATGATTGCGGCGTCGAGATCGCCCGTCAGCCGCGTGGACTCACCGAGGCCGTAGAGAGCCTCCGCGCGATCGGTGCCGGCAAGCGTGCGCGAGTGCCGCGCCATGAGATCTTCGTACATCTTGCGCGCGGTGGCGGCGTCGCCGTGCTCGAGGACGACACGCGACGCACGCGCGAGGACCTCGGGATCGGTCGGCGCGAGTTTTTGCAATGTCTCGACGGCGGCCAGGATCTTCGGGTTGCCCGGCCCGCGCATCGACGGCGGCGCAATCGAGATGCGGCCGACGCTGTCGCCGCTCATCGAGCCCGGTGGGACCGACCCTCCGGGCTGCGAGCCGGAGGTTGACGTGCTCGAGCTCTTGCCGATGGCCTCGACGTAACGAACGCAGCAGCGGATCGCGTCCTCTTTGCTGAGGACGCCCGCGCGGTTGACCAGCGACTCGTAGTGCTTCTGCGCTTCGAGAAAGCGGCCGTTGTCGTAGGCGAGGTCGCCGAGCACCATGAGCGCCTCGGCATTCGAGCTGTCGAGCTCGAGCGCGCGCTTGGCCATTTGCTCGGCCTTCGGCTGGTCGCGGATCTGATCGCGGTAAAGCTTGGCCATCTCCGCGTGGAGACGCGCTTTGGCAAGGTCGCCTTCGGCAAACGACAGCTCGCGTTCGATGAGCGACACGACGGACGCGGTGTCGCCACGGTGCGCGAACGCTGCGCGAAGAGCCGCTGACGCCGCCGCGTCGCGCGGGTTGGCTTCGAGGGCGAGCTTGTACCGCTCGATCGCGCCGTCGCGATCGCCACGCGCTTCGAGGAGCCGCGCGGCACGCATCCACTGCTCCGCCTTCGCCTCGGGCGTCACGGCCTTGCCGGCGAGGACTTCGATCGCGCTGAGGGCCGCGTGCGCATCACCGGAGAGCTCGCGAAGATGCGCGAGCGCCTCGAGCGATCCTGCGTGCCCCGGCGACATCTGGAGAACCTTCTCGTACGCGCGGATCGCGCGCTCGGGCGAGCCCACCTGCTCGGCCAACGTGCGCGCTTGCGAGACGACGAGCTCGATGCGGCGCGCTTCGTCCTGCGTGACGCTCGCGTGCCTCTCGTAGAGCTTCACGGCGTCCTCCCACTTGTCGAGCGCGCGGTAGTGACGCGCAAGCGAGGTGAGGGCCGCGTCGTTGGCGACGTCGATCTTGAGGATCTCCTCGAGCGCAGCGGCGGCCGAGGCGTGATCGAGGAACTCCTCGTCGTGCAGCGAGGCCATGCGCTCGTAGAGGTTGATCTTCTGGCGCGGTGTGGCCGCGACCGTGATCTGACGCTCGAGCACTTCGAGCAGCTCGCGGTATTTGCCGGTGCGGTTGAAGATGCGGTCGAGGCCCTTCAGCGCGGTGAGGCTGAGCGGATCGATCGCGAGCGCCTCTTCGTAACGCTCGGTCGAGGCGGTGAGGTCGTTGAGGTGGTCCTCGTAGACCTCGGCGACGCGGGAAAGCGCCTCCGCACGCTCGGGACCGCGGCGGGCCTCGGCGCGCTTCTCGAGAAGGCGCACGAGGTTCTGGAAGTCGCCGGCGCGCTCGAGGATGCGTGCGACCGCATCGCCTGCGCGCACGTGACCCGGGTCCTCGGCCAGGATCGACTCGTAGATCTCCTTGGCGCGGTAGGGATCGTTGAGCTTGCTCTCGAGGAGCTCAGCGGCCTCGCTCTTGAGGTCGCGTGCTTTCGTGGTCGGCGCGGCGTCGGCACGCGCGAGCAAGATGTTCGCGAGCTCGGGCCACTGCTGCGCGCGGCGGTAGATGACGGTGAGGCCATCGTGCGCGGTCTCGTTCGCCGGATCGGTGACGAGGATTTGCTGGAACGCCATCAGCGCGAGATCGGGCCGCGCGAGCTTCGACTCGTACCAGCGCCCGACGAGCGCGAGCGCCGAGTTGCGATCGTTCATCGAGAGCTGCTCGCTCTTCGAGGCTTCGGTGAGCGACGTGAGAACCTCGCCCCAACGCTCCGCGTC
>CAXSGV010000084.1:0-397 GCA_964236615.1 uncultured Polyangiaceae bacterium | reverse complement strand
GTCCTGACGCGCGAAGCGCTCGACCTCGCTCGCGTACTCCTCGTCGGTCGGCATCTCGCAGAGAGCCTGCGTGTACGCGACGAGCGCCTGCTCCGTGTCGTCGAGCTCGCCCGCGCACAGGCGGCCGATCTCGGCCATGAGGCGCGCCTTGTCCTCGCCCGGCGTCGCCGCCTCGCTCTTCGTGAGGAGCATCTCGACGATCTCGTTGTACTTGCCGAGCGCCTTGCGGACCTGCTCGAGCGACGCCATCGCGATGTCGTCGGTGGGGTCCATCTCGAGGAGGACGGCGTAGATGGTCTCCGCGCGGGCCTTGTCGCGTGCAGCCGAATCGAAGATGCGCGCCGCACGGTAGAGAAGCGCCTTCTGCGTCTCGCGCTCATCAATCATATCAACCATC
>CAXSGV010000083.1:15886-18105 GCA_964236615.1 uncultured Polyangiaceae bacterium | reverse complement strand
TTAAGCGCGCCGCTAACGTTCGTTCTGAGCCAGGATCAAACTCTCCAGTTAAATCTGGTGAGCGTGACGAGCGCCTCCTCTTCATAAGAAGAGGACTTGCTCGGCTCTAACTTTTGTAAGAACCACCCAGTCGACCCGGCTAAGGAATCTCCTGGCTGGCAATCGGAGAGTCACTTCGGTGCACGTCTGATCGAAACGATCAGAACGGACCTCGCGCTCTCCATGAACCCACTTTTCTTATCGAAAGTGGACGTACGATTCAGTTTTCAAGGACCGAGGGAGCACAACCCTGCTCCGGTCTGGGGAGGCGAACCTTAGTGCCGAGCACCTTGTTCGTCAACGACTTTCTTCAGAATCTTTTCGGACTCGTTTTGGCAGCCTTGAAGGCCTGCTTGGCGATGCCGTCCCCATTTGCTGGGGATGTCGGGAGGCTGCGTTGAGACTCTCTTTCGAGAGTTACGAGGCAGTTGCCGACTTCAGGAGGTGCTTCCGGTCTTGCGGTCCCCGCAGCGGCTCTCGAAAGAGTCGTTGCCATCCGCAGTTCGGAGCGAGGGGTAACCTACCTGGTCGCGAGGACCAGGTCAAGGCTTCCTCCAGCTTTTTATCGCTGGTTCACCTGAGGGGAAATAGCCTGTTGGTACATCGGCGTCTCCACAGAAAGCCCGAGTCCCAGCTCATCTGAACGCCAGGCGGGGAATACCCGCTGACGCGAAGAGGAGGAGGGTGGACTGCTGCAAAGTTGCCCACAGGTTATACCCAGAACCTCGAGGCATTACTGCTTGTTACGCCCTCGAGCCGGACTGCGGTGGAACGCCACCTCAGGTCCAGGGCGGCGGAACATAGTCGCGCCGTTTTTGAAGTCCACAGTTTAAATCACGATGCTTTGCAGAAGTGGCTGAAGCGGCGTGATTTGCAGGCTTTCGTCGTGTGTCATCCGCTCTCTTCGACGTACCAAAAGCTGCCCGCCTCACGGATGAGCGTGATCTCGGGGCCCGAGGCGAGCCGAACGCGGAAGCCCGTCTCGCGGCGGCTCATCCCCACGAGCGATCCGAGGACCTCGACGCGCTCCTCGAGGCCGCCGTAGACGATGCGCGTCGGCCGGCGCCGCGCGTCGCACTCGACCGAAACCGCGAACCACGACGTTTCGAGGGGATCGAGCGCCCAGCCCGCCTCGCGCGCCAAGGCCTTCTCGCAGTGGGAGAGCGCGCGGCCCGACGCCATGAAGCCGCTTCGGCGAACGAGCAGGACGACGAGGGCATAGTCGTCCGGGAGCGCGCGGACGATCACGCTCTTCTTGCTGGAGCGTACGAGGAGAACCCGCGGACGCCCGAGCCGGGGGACCTCGGCGAGCTGCGCGAGAATGATGCGCCAATGGGCGGCGGCCACCTTGATGTCGTAGGGCGAGGCGCTCCCCGCGTAGTCGACCGTTTCCCCGCCCAGATCGACGAGCGCGACGGCCTCGCTTCCACCGACACGCCGTACGAGATCTTCGAGGATGGGTGAGAACGGACTCTTGTCCATGTCGCGCGGGGCGATCGTGCTGCGCCGCGCGGCCGCGGCGGTCGGTGTCCTCACGGAGCAGGGCCCGGAGGCGGGCTCGAATCGCGCAGCGTGCTTCGTGAGAGTGGTGCCATCAGCTCGTCGGCGTCGTCGGCCACCGCCACACTGGCTTGTTGCCGGAGTGACGCGATGAGCGGCTCGTAGGCGCGGCGCGCGCGATCGGAGATCACCTCGTCGGCGAAGAGAGCACGTCGCTCCTCGAGCGGCATCCGGTTGGCCGGAACGCGTTCGATGAGACGGATCACGTGCCATCCGAACGAGGTCTCGATGACCTTGCTCGTACTGCCGCGCGTAGGAAGGGCGTAGGCCGCCGCGGCGAACGTCGCGTCCATGTTGCCGGACGACTGCACCAGCTCGCCGGTGGCCGTGAACGGGGGCAGTCGCTCCACCTTTACTTCGATTTCGTCGTGCGGAACCGCCTTGGCGCGCGCCTCGAAGTCGTCCGTCGACGTCGCCGCGACCACTGCCGATTCAAGACGCGCCGCCACTGCACGGCCCTGCGCGAGCGCCGTCGGATCGTCTGTCTTCGGGCGTAGCGCGATCGCGTGAATGACCTGCACCTGCTCGGGCAGATCGACCTCCCGGAAATGGAGTTTCATAAACACAACAACCTCAACATCAATCGGCACACCTTGCGCTAGCGCGAGCTCACGGAAACA
>CAXSGV010000083.1:13299-15876 GCA_964236615.1 uncultured Polyangiaceae bacterium | reverse complement strand
CCGAAGGGCGAGGCTCGCATCCGCGTCCAGCTGTCGGCCGACCACACGCCGGAGGCGCCATCGCGAGGATGGAGTTTCGTGAGCGCAGCGACCTCGGCGTCGGTCGGCGCGCCTTGCGCTAGCGCGAGCTCACGGAAACGCGTCACGACGAGCCGCGCGTGCAAAGCGTCGAGATCGCGCCGGCCTGCGGGCGTGGCATCGAGCTTCTGCGCGCGGGCGCCTTGCGCCGCTAGCGCGTCATCGACGAGCCGGGCTACGGCTTTTTGAGGAGTTTCCGCGTTCGCCGCCGCCACCGAGGCGACGAGCGGAGCTGGGATGACCACGTCGCCGACGCGCGCCACGACGTCACCGCCGAGCGCCACGTGCGCTTCACGCGGGGGAGCGGGTCGATCGCAACCCGCGGTCGCCACCACCATGCCCACGACCGCGCAGGTGAGAGCGCGAGCTCCCTTCATCCTTTGACTCCACTCTTCGCGATCTGCACCGACGCGCGAAGCGTGACGAGACCGACGAGCAGCCAGTAGCCAGCCACGAGATCCTCGGCTCGCGCCAGCGCCGTACCCCCGAGCCCAAACGCGACCGCCGCGAGCACCACCATGCAGACCGCGACGACGTCGAAGAGATGCATCCGGGCCGAGGATACACGCGGAAGAAAAATTCTTCTCTGAGGTCAGCGTACCGCCCAGAGCAGGAAGCCGCCGGCCGCGAGCACGACGGTCGCGGCGAGCCAAGGGATCGCAGCCCGCAAGCGGCGGCGGAAAGGCGCACGGACGCGCACGGGGTGGCGCGCGAGGTAGCGGTGCCGATCACGCCGAGACCCGCGGCGAGAGTGACGAGGCGAACGAGGAGGCCGCGCTCGGGGGTGACGACGTGCCAACCGATCGCCTGCAGTGCGAGCGCGAGGACGACGCCGCCGGCAACGAACCAGGTATCGCCCTTGGAGATGCGCGTCTTCGGCTTGAGCGCGTCGGTGCGGCGCTCGCGGCCCGGCACGATCGCGTCGTCGATCGGACGCGGCACGCGCTTCAACGCGGGAGCTGCCGAGGCGTAGGCAAACAGCGCCCAGCCGATCATCCCCGTGATGCCGCGCGCGGTGTCGAGGCGCGTCACGCCGAGCGCCGCGGGTGCGACCGCCCAGACGAGCGCGCTCGTCGATACGAGACCCCAGATCGACGTGATGCGCGCCCACTTCTGCCACCGCGATTCGGCGCCCGCCGCGCCGAGCAAGAGCGCAAGCCCGAGGAGCGCGAGCCCCTTTGCCGTGGACGGGGCACCGCGCGCCCAGGCAGCGGGCGCGACCGTGACGACCCACGCGTAGAGCCCAGGCACCGTGGCCTGCGCGACCGCGCCGATCTCACCGAAGCGGGCGAGCGGGCTGACGCGAGGCGAGGTGGGCGCGAGCGAGGGGGGCGCGCTCTCCGGGGCCTCGTCGACGCTGGCTCCCATGCGATTCAGCCCGCCCGAACGAGGCGGTCGGCAGGCACGAGGTCGATGTCCGGTAGGACGGGCAGAGCGACACCACGCTGGCTCGGCACGCGCTCGGCCGGCAGCAGCGTCTGGTCCCAGAGCGAGCGATCGAGCAGGTGCGACGGGCGCACGTTCTGCAGCGCCGCCAGCATGATCTGCTTCGTGCCGGGGCGTGCGAGCTCGAGCTCGTCGAGCTGCTTACCGACGAGCTTCCGCTGCAAGTTGTCCTGCGAGCCGCAGAGATCGCAGGGAAGAATGGGGAATTCCATCGCGTGCGAGAAGGCCGCGATGTCGTCCTCGGCGCAGTACACGAGCGGGCGAATCACGATGTGGCGGCCATCGTCGGCGAGGAGCTTCGGCGGCATCGACGCGAGCTTGCCTGCAAAATACAGGTTCAAGAAGAACGTTTGAAGCACGTCCTCCCGGTGATGGCCGAGCGCGATCTTGTTCGTTTGAAGCTCGTCGGCGACCCGGTAAAGAATGCCACGCCGCAGACGCGAGCACAGCGAACAATACGTCTTTCCTTCCGGGATTTTGTCGGTGACGATCGAGTACGTGTCCTCTTCGATCATCGTGAAGTCATAACCCTCGCGGGCCATGTACCCGCGCAGGCGATCGGCGGGATAGCCCGGATGACCCTGGTCGATGTTGACGACCTTCATCTCGAAGCGGACCGGCGCCTTCTTTTGAAAGGCCCGGAGGAGATGCAGCATCGTGTAGCTGTCTTTGCCGCCGCTCACGGCGACGAGAACGCGGTCGCCCTCTTCGAGCATCTGGAAGTCGCCCATCGCGCGACCCATGGCGCGGGACAGCTTCTTCTCGATGACGTCCGTACTTTCGGGCATGGCCCGATCTAGCACGGCCTATTTCCCGCTGCTCGCGCGAACGCCAACGTAGCTTGAAGGCCTATTTCTCGCTGCTCGCGCGCTCGACGAGCGTCAGGAACGTGAGGACGCCATGGCCGGTCGCGCCCTTCGGGTTCCAGCCCGAGGCGCGGTCGGCGGTCGCAGGGCCGGCAATGTCGGCGTGGACCCAGTTCTTCACGTTGCCGATGAACTCGCGGAGAAAGAGCGCAGCGCTGATCGAGCCGCCGAAGCGATCGCCGGTGTG
>CAXSGV010000083.1:5176-13289 GCA_964236615.1 uncultured Polyangiaceae bacterium | reverse complement strand
GGCGTGGTCGCCTCGCGAAAACATGTTGGAGATTGCCGCTTCCCAGGCGCCGTGCCCGTTGGCGATGTAGATGGCGACGTGCTGATCGGTCACCGCCACGCGCTTGAGATCGGCGACGTCGCTCTTGAGCTGATCTTTCAGCTCCTCGAGCAGCGGCATGCGCCACATCTGCTCGCCCGAGATCTTGAGCGCGGCCTGAAACTCGTTCGCCGTCGCGTCGTTGGTCGCGTACCAGCCGGAGCAGGTGTTGCCGAGCGCGACGACGCAGGCGCCGGTGAGCGTCGCGTTGTCGACGAGGAGATCGGGCTCGAGCGCCTTCGCGTAAGCGAGCGCGTCGGCGAGGACGAGGCGGCCCTCAGCGTCGGTGTTGATGATCTCGACCGTCTTGCCGTCGAGCGAAGGCCACACGTCGCCAGGGCGGTAGGCCTTACCGTCCGGCATGTTCTCGGCGCACGCCATGATGGCGTGGACCTCGACGTTGGGTTGCAGCGCGCCGACGGCGGCCATGAGGCCGACCATGTTTCCGGCGCCGGACATGTCGTGCTTCATCTCGCCCATGCCCGCGGCGGGCTTGATGCTGATGCCGCCGGTATCGAACGTGATGCCCTTGCCGACGAACACGAGCCGCTTCTTGCTCTTGCCCTTGGGCATGTACTGCATGTGCACGAAGCGAGGCTCGTTCTCACTGCCGCGACCAACCGCGTCGATGAGCGACATGCCGCGCTTCAGAATCTCTTTGTAGTCGAACACCTGGATTTTCAGGCCGTTCGCCTTCGATACCTTCTGCGCTTCGATCGCGAGCTGCGCGGGCGTGAGCCTGTTCGACGGCTCGTTCGACAGATCACGCGAGAGGTTCACGGCCTCGCCGATGCGCTGGCCGAGGGCGACGTCCTTCTTCGCCGTGACGCCGAGCTTTTTCGCCGTGAAGAGCGTGATTGTGGCGAGCTCGGCCTTCGGCTTTCGTTCGCCGGTCAGGTACTTGGTGAAGCGGTACGCACCGAGCTCGACGCCCTCGGCGATCGCGCGAACGCGGGCTTCGGCGCCGTCGGGAAGGATGATCGCGAGGCTCTTGGCGCGCTCGCCCATTGCAGCGCGGGCAGCGCGTGCGGCAAACGCGCGAACCTCGGGATCGCGCGCGGCGGCGCGATCACCGAGGCCAAGGACGATGAGGCGCGACGCCTTCATTTTCCCCATCGTGGGGACCGACAGCGACTGGTCACGCTTGCCCGAGAACTCGTCCTTCGCGAGGAGCGCCATCAGGGCGCCACCGAGCGCGGTGTCGACGGCCTGGAGCGCGGGCGGCGCTTTCTTCCCACCAAAGAGCCACACCCCGAGGACGACGACGTCTGCGACAACGTCCGTGGGCTGGCCTGAGCCGAAGGAAATCTGGAGGGACATGCGGGGCACCATTACAAATAGGGCCCCTGCCGGTCCAGTTGTCTTTTTCTGATGCGCCGCGACAACGGGCGCTATTGGCGGGCTATTGGCGGCGGGCAACGACGATCGGGCGCTGCGTGCTCCATCCGAACAGGCGCTCCGTGTGGCGCAGAGGCCTGCCGGCAAGACGACGGCTCGACGGCGCGTCGAAGCTGTTGCGGGTGGGAATGCCATCAACGACGAGCGCAATCGTGAACGGACTGCCCTGGTGAACCCAGAGCACCTTGCACGGCAGCGCGTACTCGACGCCACTCACGGCGTCGGTGACCCGCACGATCACTTGTGCGCCGTCCGGCACGGGCGACGAGCTCGCCACGACGAGCGCCGATGCGGTGACCGCGCGCACTTCGACGGCGAGCAGCACGGTCTCGCCAATCAATTGCGCTGGCAGCGCGTTCGAGGCGCGTGCCGCAGGTCCGATCTCGGGAAGGCGAAGATCGGACGTGACGAGCTGGAGAAGCGACAGCAGCTCCGTTTGCTCGCGCTGGTCGAGCGGCTCGCCGAGCGTCGCGTGACGTGCTTTCAGCTCCCAAAACCGGACTAGGAAATCGAGCTTTTCAATCACGGTGGTTTTCCCTCGTTTCGAACGGGGCTGCGGGGTGGGTGTACGCACCAAAGCGGTGCAGCCGACGTGCCATGCCGACGAGGTGCGGATACGCGCGCGACCCTCGCAAAGTTCTGCGTTTTACCCCGCTAAGTTTTGTGTGACGTGATCGCGGTGCCATGCCACCCCGGGTACGCGGTAGGCTACGGAGTGTGACGGCTCACACACTCTCGGTGCTCGTGGCGGTTTGCGCTCTTGGCGTTCTCTCGGGATGTAGCGAGCCCAAGGTGAGCCTCGGCGGTGGCGCGCGTGAATATGTCGCCTCGGACTACCCGCAGGTTCTCAAGCGATGGACGCGATCCGGCAGCCTCGTCACGGTGACGGATCTCGACGACTTGCTCACCGTCACCGCGACGTTCGAGTCCTGGGACTTTCGCTGGGCCTACGTCGTTCGCTACGCGCAGGACTACCGCCTCACCGTCGAGCAGCGACGCGATCTCCTCGACACCACGCTCAACGAGACGAACAACGCGCACCAGTTCTACGTCGCGCTCTACGGATCGAACCGGCGATGGACCGATCTCACGAAGCCGAACAGCGCGTGGATCGTGCGTTTGATCGACGAGCAAGGGAACGAGACCGCGCCCGAGAAGCTCGAGCTGATTCAGAAGCCCGCTGCGCTCGAGCGCACGTATTTTCCGTACACGAGCCCCTTTCGTCAGGTGTTTCGCATCCGCTTTCCTCGCGTCAACGGAGGCAAGCCGACAATCGCGCCCGGCTCGAAGTGGTTCGGTCTGCGGTTCGCTGGAGCCGAGGGCAACCAGGAGCTTCACTGGGATGTCGAGTCGGGCGAAGCGAAGAAGAGCGCGTTCGGCGACGGTCACCCCGTTCGCTTCTGATCGAACGCCTACGACACGCGCTTTGCTTGCGCGTGCGGCTCACATGCCGGCGAAGAGCTCCAGCAGCGGCGGACACGTGACGAGGAGCTCCTGCGCCACTTTGCGATCGGCCCACAAGATCACGGCACCCTCTTCGGACGCGCGCGCCGTGAGCGGAGCGCTGCCGCCACCGAGGATCGTCGACGCGAAGAGGAACTCACCAGGACCGATCTGACCGCGGAACGTCGCGCCGTCGAGCATCTCGATGCCACCGACGCCGACGAGCATCAGACCGGGAACCACTTGGCCAGCCTCGACCAGCACTTCACGAGGGCCGAGCACACGCACGACGAGGCGATCGGTGACTTGCTGTCGCAGCGACGCATCGAGACGCTCGGCGAGCGGCCCCATCGTGATGCCGACGAGCGCTTGCGTGCGATCGGCGGCCACGCGGAGATCTTCTTCGACCCAAGGGCAGCTCTTGAACGCGCCGTCGATCGCGTCCTGTCGCCACGTCGCGATGGTCGCGGATTCACCTACGCAGATCAGACGGAGGGGAAGACCTTCGCCGACGGTGCCGCGCGTACGAAGTACCGTGCCGGGTCCGACGCGCGCACCAGCGGCGTCGACGATCGTCGCGGCGACGTCGACCATTCCTTCGACGACGAGGGCGAGCGCAAAGGAGCCGGCCTCGTCGTTCGCGCGAAGGTGATGGATCTCGGCGGCGGCCGCGAAGGCATCGCGCGCCTCGTCCGGGAGATCGCTGAGGCCTTCGACGTTCTCGAGATCGAGCACGGGAGGCGCTGCGGAGACGGGCGAAGGCGCGGCGGTGTCGTCGTCGTCGCTCGGTGGGAGCGCGGGCATCGTCTGCTCGGGCGGCGGCGCGATCGGCGATGGCGCGGTCGGCGGCGCGGCCTCGAGGATGATCGCCGGCGGCGCGGCCTCGAGGATGATCGGCGGCTGCTGCTTCTTCGCGCGTGACGGTAGCATCGGCGGCGGAAGCTTCGTGCCGGGCACCGGGGGCGGACGACGTGGCAGCGGCGGTGGACCTTGCGACGCGCCCTGAAGCGGCGATGGCGCCTGCGGCGTGCTGGAATGCGAAACTTGTGGAACGTGCGAGACGAGCGTCGGCTCGGGGATCGGCGGAAGCGGAGGAGGCGACGACGGCTCGTTTACGACGGGCGCCACATGCGCGGTGGGCATCCGCGGCACGTCCATCGAGGTCGTGACGACCTCTTCGGGCTCGAAGCTCGCGGAGGGCGCAGTAAAATCCGGCGGACGCTGCATCGTGCGCGTTTCGAGCACTTCGTCGTCGGGCGCCGCAAAGCGCGCGGCGCGCATGCTTCCGCTCACGGAGCCACTGACGGAAGTGACGCCGGTGTCCGGCTCGTCGTCGTCCTTGCCCGACCACGGATCCAGGATCCCTGCGTGCACCTGCGCGGCGCTCGGGACCTCGGGGAGCTCGCCAACGGAGACCGGAATGTCGAACTGCGCCGACGCGAACGAAGGGGCGGCCGGCGGGATGGCGGGCGCACCGTCGTTCATGAGGTCGTCGACAGGCGCGAGCGAACCGGGCGCGTTCGACCCCGGCGAGTAGAGATTTTCGAGTGAGCCTGGCTGCACGGAGGGGGGCGCGCCTGGGTTCTGCGCAATCCACTCCGAGAGCTCCGCTGCGTTGCGCGCAAGAGCGAGCGCGCGATCGTCGTCCTCGAGCTCACCGGCTGCTTGCGCCGCGCGACGAAGCCACACGATCGCGTCGACGCGCTCGTTGCGCTTCCACAGAGCGTCCGCCGTCTGCAGAGCCCACGCGACATCCTCCGCGTCGGTATCGAGGGGGGACGGAATGCTCACGGCGACAGAAGATACACAATGCCATCGTCACTTGGGACCACGAGTGCACCATCGGCGAGAAGCGTGAGGGGCGCGTCCACGTCGTCACCCGTGACGAACCGCCAGCGAACCGCGCCCGTTCGTTCGATGGCGTAGGCAGCGTCGTCCTGCGCGCCGAAATAAAGGGTGCCGTCGTCGTCCTCGAGCGCACCCCCATGGACGCCGAACTCGCGCGCGCCCGTGCCCTGCACGAAATGGGAGCCGACGATGCCGCCGTCGTGCGCGTCGAGGCGGACAGCGCGAGGGGTAGGGCCGTAGACGCCTGCGAGGACGTCGCCGTCGCGTGCGATCGAGAGACCGCCGCGGACGAAGCCGCCGACGGGCGCGCGCCACGCGATCTCGCCCGCATCGCCGAGGCGGACCACGTTATCGCCATCGGTACCGAAGAAGACCGCGCCGTCGTCGCCGATGGCAGGCGAGCCATCGACGTCAGCGCCGAGATCGGTGACCGACGCGAGCACGCCCTGCGACGTCACGCGGTAGGCGCGGTGGTCCTGCGCGCCGAATACGATCGAGCCGTCGTCCGCGATGGCAGGCGCAGTGAAGATCTTCTTTTTTGCGTGAAAGCGCCATGCGACGTCGCCGCCGCTGCGCACCGCGTAAAGCGTGCGGCCCGCGGCGAACACGATCTTGCCATCGCTCGTGAGCGCGGCGGCGGTATCGGCTTCGTCGTCGAGCTCGAGCTTCCACTTCACGGCGCCCCCAGGCGTCACCGCGTAGAAGCGCTTCGCGTCACTCCCGACGTAGATCGTTCCGTCCTCGGCGACGCAGGGCGCGCCGTACGCGCGATCGCCGACCGCGAGCTTCCAGCGAATCGCGCCGGTGTCGCGCGCGAGCGCCGTGAGCTCGCCGTCGAGCGACGCGGCGTAAAGTGTGGCGCCGTCGGGAGAGACGGTGACCTGCGCCTGGATCGCGCCGCCGACCTGCGTTTTCCAGCCGACGGTGATGCGGGCGGGGCCGTGGCCCTTTGCACGGTGCGTGCGGTGACCATCGCCGTGCGCGACGCGGGCGGCTGCGCTCGGAACGGGTGCGTTGGGGGGAACGGGGCCACGCGCAGCGAGGACGGATCCCCTTGCCGGTGCCCTGGCAGCGTTCGCCTGCGACATTTCAGGCGCGCGCGGCACGGCGGCGGCAGCGTTTGGTCGCGTCAGCCGCACGACGGCAATCGCAACACCCAAAACGACGAGGATGACGACGCCGGCCTTTTCGATGGCGGCGCCGCCGGCCCTCACGCGATCAGCCCGTGCGAACCTTGCGGCGAGCGGTCTTCATCATGCGCTCGGACTCTCGCGCTTCGGCGACACCGAGGGCGTGGGCGCATTCACCGGGCATCCGGCGAGCCAACCATCCGATGAGCGTGAGGCCCGCCGTTCGCGTGCTCTCAGGCATCAACGGCTCACGAATGAGAACGGAGATTTCGTTGATCAACTTCGCCCGATCACTCTCGTCCGCCACCTAAAACCTCCGAACCATGCTTCGCCGCGATCCCAAGTGCTGCGGTGCTCGCCCTACCCCGGCTTTGCTGGCTACTGACCTACCTACGACCGAATCTGCTGCCTGGTCTAGCCCCGCCAAAACGAATCTCGACACAAGCGGCGGGGGAGCAGTCTAGCGGTTTTTGCGCACCCGTCGAATTTGTCTGCAGACCCGCCTGATTGCGCGGCTCAAGCACCGCACATCGTAAAGTCGACGCTGAGCGGCGAGACTAGATCGCGTCGATCAAGACTTCGCGATCCTTTGCGCCGTTGGCGGGGCCGACGAGCCCTCGCCGCTCCATCATCTCCACGATGCGTGCGGCGCGGTTGTAGCCGAGGCCGAGCTTGCGCTGCAGCCACGACGTCGAGCAGCGGCGCGTGTCGGCGACGATGCGCACGGCGTCGTCGTACATCGCGTCTTGCTCCGCGTCGTCCTCGGTCTCGGCGGCTTCGTCGTCGCGCGGCTTGAGGATGTTCTCGTCGTAGACCGGCTCGCCCTGCAGACGCAGGAAGTCCATGACGAGCTGCACTTCTTCTTCGCTGACCCACGGGCACTGCACGCGCTTGGTCTCGTTCGAGCCATTGAGCTTCACGAGCATGTCGCCGCGTCCGAGCAAGTGCTCGGCGCCCTGCTCGTCGAGGATGGTGCGTGAGTCGACCTTCTGCGCGACGCGGTAGGCGATGCGCGTCGGGAAGTTCGCCTTGATCATGCCGGTGATGACGTCGACGCTCGGGCGCTGCGTCGCGAGGATGACGTGCATGCCGGCGGCGCGTGCCTTCTGGGCGAGGCGAGCAACCGAGGTTTCGACATCCTTGCCCTGCTGCATCATGAGGTCGGCGAACTCGTCGATGACGATCACGATCAGCGGCATTTTTTCGGGCATTTGCTGCGTGCCCTCTTCGTCTTTGCCGGCCGGGATCTCGTCCATGAAGCCGTTCATGTCCTTCGACACGACGGTCTTCGGAAGCGGGTTGCGCGCCTCACCCCGGCACACGCGATCGACCCAGCCGTTGTAGGTGCCGATGTTCTTGGTGCCAGCGTCGGCAAAGAGCTGGTAGCGCCGCTCCATCTCGTCGACGGCCCATTTCAGCGCGGTCGCGGCTTGCTTCATGTCGGTGACGACCGGCAACAGCATGTGCGGGATGCGATCGAAGGGCGCGAGCTCGACGACCTTCGGATCGATGAGGAGCAAACGAAGCTCCTCGGGCGTGCGGCGGTAGAGCAACGATGTGAGGATGACGTTGATGCCGACGCTCTTACCGGCGCCGGTCGCACCGGCGACGATCACGTGCGGCATGCTCGCGAGATCGGCGTAGACGGGCGCGCCGAGAATGTCGCGGCCGAGCACGACAGGCAGCGGTGCGTCCATCGTTTGGAAGCGACGATCTTCGACGAGGTCGCGCAGGCTCACGGGCACGCGACGCTCGTTGGGAAGCTCGAATCCGATGCGGTTTTTACCCGGGATCGGCGCAACGATGCGGACCTTGCGTGCGAGGGCGAGCGCGAGATCGTCGGCGAGCGATGCCACCTTCGACACCTTCGTGCCGGCGGCGGGCGAGACCTCGAACGTGGTGACCGTGGGGCCGGGCAGGATGTCCTCGACCTTGCCCGAGACGCCGTAGTCGGCGAGCGTCTTCACGAGCAGCTCGGAGTTCTTGAGGAGCGTCTCCTTGTCGATGATCAGCGTGGGGTCGACCTTCGCCGCGACGAGGAAGTCGATCGGCGGGAGGCGGAAGCCCTTGCCGATCGCGGGGACGATCTTCTCCTTCATCTCCGCCTTCGTCGGCGCTTCCTTCTCGAGCGCGCTACTGGTGTCGATGATCACGGGGCCCGTCTTCGGGATCTTCACGCGGACGCGCTGGGCCTTGGGCTTCTCCTCGATGGAGAT
>CAXSGV010000083.1:0-5166 GCA_964236615.1 uncultured Polyangiaceae bacterium | reverse complement strand
TTCCGGCTCTTCGGCCTCTTCAGTATCGGACTCGGACTCGGGCTCGGGCTCGGGCTCCGGCTCGGGCGGGGCCTTCGTGACGGGGGGCTTCTCCTTCTTCTTGCGGGGACGGCGCTTCGACGCGGGCGCGGGCTCCTCGTCGGTGAGCGCTTCCGCGATACCGACGGAGAGGTCGAGCGGATCCTCGTCGGGGAGCACCGCGATCGTCGCCTCGTCGCCTCCCGGCATCTCGATGTTCGGTAGATCGGCGAGCCGATCTCGCTCGCGCTTCTCCTGCTCGATCTGGCGCGCGGTCTTCCAGGCCTCGGCGACGCTCTTGGCGCCGGCCGCGGTTCCGCGCGCGCCCTTCTCGGTGAAGCGCGCGAGGAAGCGCATGAGCGCGATGAACGAGAACGACGCGCGGCCGATGAGGATGAGGCCGAGGCACGCGAAGCCGACGAGGAACGATCCGATGGTCGAGAAGAGAGAGCGCAGCAGCTCACCGAACAGCTCGCCCACGACACCGCTCGACGCGTAGCCGCCGAACGAGGTCTTCCCCGCCCAGCCGACTTGCACCATAGCTGCCGCATTCAAGACGATCAGCAGATCGCCGGCGAAGCGCGCGGGCGTGATGAGGCTCTTTTTGCCGCGCACGAGCGGGATTCCAAGGAGCATCGCTTCGAGCGGCAGCGCCCATGCGATGACGCCCACCACGCCGACGAGGCTCTTCGCGCACCACTCGCCGACGGGGCCGACCCAGCTTGCGCCGGTGTTCGTTCCCGCCGCGGGGTCGCCTTCGAACGACGCGAGCGCGAGGATGAGGAAGACGGCGAGCGTCCAGAGGAGGAGGGCCGCCACTTCATGAGGACGGCCGTGACCCGAGCGCGTGGTCGCGCCGGGTCCGAGGACAGTGGCTTGGCGCGTATTTGCGGGTGCATCGGCCATCGAGCCGGCGCGGCGTGGTGCAAAGAGAGGGAGCATTTCGTTCGATTCCGATGCCTACGTTGTCCTACATCGGAACCTACGCCCGGGCCTCGACGGGGGTCAACTTTCGGCCGCGGTGAGGGGCTCCACGCACGAGTCTTTTGAAATCGCGTGGGGGCGAGTAGCATCCCCGCGGGAAAGGCCTGGCGGAATGGCAAAGACGACGAGTCGCACGCGGATGGCGCAGAACGCAGGCAGGATCCTCGGCACCTTGGCGCGCAGCATGTTGCTTACGGCGACGCTGACGGGGGCTGCGGTCACGGCGACGGGCTGCGCGGTCAGCGAGAACGACGTGCATCGCTGGGAGACCACCGAGCGTGGTCCGGGCAAGCTCTACGCGGTCGTGACCCACGACAAGTACGCCTTCCCCTTGCGCGTCGAAGCGGCGCTCTCCCTGATCCGCATGAAGCCGCGATCGGGAAAGCACTGGGCGATCCCGTACCTGATCGACGGCTTCAAAGACGACACCGGCGAAGTGCGCGAAGGCGCGCTGCTCGTCCTTCCCCCGCCCGTGCGCGCGAAGCTCGTCGAGGCGATGGCGCCCGAGCTGATCAAGCAGATGCAAGCCCCGCCGCCGCCGAAGAACCCCGACGGCAGCAAGCCGCTGGATCCATCGACAGCCTACAAGGACGCGGCGTTCGCGATGCTTTCGCACGATCCGCCGCTCGTCACCGACGACAAAGTGAAGGCCGATCTCTCGAACGCGATCACGGAGTGGGCGCACGCCGACTTCGAAAACCGTCTCGACACGTCGCAGCAGTACGGCATCGAGCAAGTCCTGCGTTTTCTCGGTGCGAACAGCGTCAAGGCCCTACCGGGCATGCTGACCGAGAGCTCGACCAAGATCGATCGCATCGCCGCGCTCATCCATGATCTCGGCGATGCCGAGACCAAGCAGAAGGCGAGCGTCGCGCTCGTGAACCTCGCGAAGAAGATCGACGCGAAGGAGTGGATCGACCGCCAGACGCCTCTCGTCGAGGAGGCCGACAAGCGCGCGAACCAGAAGGTCACGAAGGAGCAGCTCGCCGAACAGGTGAAGAAGTTCCAGGACCAAGAGCTCGTGAAGATCTTCACGGCGATGAAGAAGGTCGGCGGACGACCCTCCATCGAGTACTCGCTCGCCTACGCTGCGAACAAGGACAACAACGAGGATCGCCGCAAGGCCGCCCTCGCCGCGATCGAAGGCACCGTCGACAAGACGCAGACGAAGGACATCGACACGCTCTTCGACATCGCGAAGGACGACTCCACGCCCGACTCCGTGCGCGATCTCGCCTTCCAGCGCCTCGGCGAGCTCCCGAAAGAGATCGTCGTTCCGAAGCTGTACATGCTCTTCGACGCGAAAAAGTGGAAGGTTCGCTGGGTCGCGGCCTCGCTCGTCATGAAGACGCTCACGACGAAGGGCCTGCCTGGCTTCCTCGAGCGGCTTCCGAAATCCCCGGCGACCAAGATGGGTATGACCGAGCCGATCTCGTACGGCGGCATCGCCAAGACGCTGGACGCGCCTGCGGGCGAGCCCAAGCCGCGTGACGCGATCCTTCCGTACCTCCCTTCGAGGGACTTCGGCGCCAAGCTCACGGCGCTCGGTTTCTTCTATGGCGGGCGGAAGGCGGACGTCGGCGTCGTGCAGCCTTACGAGAACGACGCGACTCCGGTTCCCGCATGTGCCAAAGAAGACGAGTGCGGCTGGCAGTGCGAAGTGCCGAAGGCCGCCGGTGAGACCGAGTCGAAGGACATCAAGACGGTCGGCGAGTTCGTGAAGTTCTGTCTCGTGCCCTCGATGACGAGCCCGTAAACGCGGCTTCGACACACTCCGGTGTGGTTTTTTGCTCGGTATTTTGCCGAGGACTGCTCACCGCCTGTGCTTTTTTGCTGACCGGCGGTAATTCTAAGGTGAGGTGATGGCGTCGCGATGAGCTCGGATCCCAACAAGAAGAGCGCCCGAACGTTCCAGTGCCGCGACGTGCTGTGGGAGACGTTCGAGCAGATGGCGCGCGAGCTCGAATGCAGCGTCGACTACCTGATCAACGAGGCGATGAAGCAGTACGCCCGTCAGCGTAGCTACGGAACACGCACGCCATTTCCAGGCGATGCCCGTGGCGGACCGCGCGACCAGGGATCGATGCCGCCCCCGAGCGTCCAAGGCAACGCACACGGTGGCTACGGCGGTCCGCCGCAGCCGCAGCAAGGTCTTGGGGCACGAGGCGGTCCTCTGCCTCCTCCGCCAGGCACCCGGCCCCAGATGCGGCAGCCTTCGCTCCCCGTTCCGCCTCCGCGCGGTGGTGGTGGTGGCATGCACGGTCTCCCGCCTCCGCCTCCGCGAGGTGGTGGCAACATGGATCGCGAGCCCAGTGGCCGCGGTGGTCTCGCCATGCCGTCCGGTCCGCCGTCGCGATCGGTTCCACCGCCCGCACCGCGTAGCGTCCCGCCGCCGCTCCCGCGCGGACCCTCCAACATGCCGCCGATGCCGGACCAGAGCCCGCGTGGCGGAATGGGTCAAAACGGCGGCTACCAGCAGCACCAACAGCACCAGCCGCAGCAGGGTCATGGCGGCCAGCTCAACGTCATCTACCAAGGCGAGAAGGTCGCGGTCACAAAGGACCGCTTCGTCATCGGCCGCGGAAAACAGTCGAGCGACCTCACGCTGAAGGATCCCAACGTCTCGCGGCAGCACGCGATGATCGAGTTCCAGAACGGCGTGTACTTCATGGTCGACATGGGCTCGACCAACGGCGTCGAGTTCAACGGACAGCGCATTGCTCGCAAGCAGATCGCCGAGGGCGACACCTTCAAGATCTGCGACCACGACTTGAGGTTCACCTACCGGTGACGCGGTTGCGGCCGTGCACGTAGCCATTCTCGGGGCAGGTGCGCTTGGGATCGTCTACGGCACGCTGCTGGCGAAGGTCGGCGTCGCCGTCACGTTCGTGGTCCGCCCCGCGCACGTCGACGACACACAGCCGTTCGTGCTCGAGCGCGTCGACGGCGATCAAGCTCGGCATACGTTTGGCGCTCCGCCACGCGCGAGCGTCGTTCCTGCCGACGCGGACGTCGTTCTCGTGTGCGTACGGGCCGAGCAGATCGACGACGCGCTCGTCTGTTTGCTCGCACCTTCGAGCGCGCCGTGCGTGTTCCTCACGCCGATGTTCCCGAAGGACCTCGCGCTCGTGCACGCAGGGCTCGGCGATCGCGTCATCCCTGCGATGCCGAGTGTGGTGGCTTACTTCGCTGGGACGGGCGCAGTTCGCTTCTGGCTTCCAGGCGTCGCGGTCACGCAGATCGAGGAGACGAAGCCAAAGCGAGTCGAGCTCGAAGCGCTCGTGAAGTCGCTCGTCGAGGCTGGCATCGCCTCGCGCATCGAGATGGGCGTCCACGAGACCAACATGGCGACCACGGTGACATTCATTCCGGTGACGATGGGCATCGACGCCGCAGGGGGCATCGATGCGCTGATGGAGAACACGGAGCTGCTCGATGTCGTGCTGCGCGCTGTCGACGAAGGCATCGCGCTCGGCCGGACGCTCGGCAAGGCCGCGGCCTGGTCCGACCTCTTCATGAAGTTCGTGTCGCCGTTCACGCTGAAGATCGGGATCGGCCTCGCGAAGCGCCGCGCGCCGGAAGCAATTCTCTACGTCGAGGAGCACTTTGGCCGGAAGCTCCACACGCAGAACGTCCGCATGGCCGAAGCCATGGTCGACCTCGCGCGCGAAAAGGCGGTCCCGCACGCTGCGCTGGAACAATTACTCGGCCGGCTACGCTAACTTCGAACCATGACGCGGCCAGACCTACGCCCGATGAAGGCTCTGCCGATGCTCGAAGCGCGGCGCGACGAGCTCGAGAAGTGCGTGTTTTGCCCTAAGCTCTCACGCAGCGCGTGCCCGGTCTCGAACGCCGAGCCCCGCGAGACGCTGACACCGTGGGGCAAGATGAGCATGACGTACTTCCTCGCGAATGGAGACGTCGCGCTCGAGCCGTCGTTTGCCGCACCCACCTACGGCTGCACCGGCTGCATGAAGTGCCGCGAGCACTGCGATCACAAGAACGACGTCGCGGGCACGCTCTACGACGCGCGCGCCGAGGTCGTTGCCAAGGGCATCGCGCCCGCCGCCGCGACGCGATCGATCGGGCGCTTTTCCGATCACGACGCGCGCACGCGCGACAAGACGCGCGCGCTCGCCGCCGAATGCGGTGCCCGGGCCGACT
>CAXSGV010000082.1:3615-18342 GCA_964236615.1 uncultured Polyangiaceae bacterium | reverse complement strand
CGGTCGCGCGCTCGGCGCCGAGATCTCGCTGGCCGGCGGCTCGTTCATGCAGCCGAAGATGCTCGGCAAGCTCGAGTACGGCGCGAGCATCGTCGATCTCGTCGCCGATGCCACGACGCCCGGCGGCATGGGCACGTTCGGTTGGGACGACGAAGGCACGCCCGCCGGGAAGCGACCTCTCGTCGAGCGCGGACGCTTCGTCGACTACCTCTCGAACCGCGAGACCGCCGCCGCGCTCGGTCGCGAGTCGACCGGCACCATGCGCGCCGACGGCTGGAGCCGCACACCTCTCATCCGCATGGTGAACGTGTCGCTCGAGCCCGGTGCCGGCTCGCTCGAGGATCTCGTGGCCGACACGAAAGACGGCGTCCTCATGGCGACGGACAAGAGCTGGAGCATCGACGACCTCCGCCTCGACTTTCAGTTCTCTTGCGAGATCGCGTGGGAGATCAAGAACGGCAAGCGCACGCGCATGCTCCGCGATCCCTTCTACACCGGCGTCACGCCGACGTTCTGGCGCTCGTGCGACGCCATCTGCGGCCCCGAAGAGTGGCACCTCTGGGGCATCGGCAACTGCGGCAAGGGTGACCCGATGCAGGTGATGCAGGTTGGCCACGGCGCCGCGGCCGCACGCTTCAAGAACGTCACCGTCGGCAACACGGGGCACACATGACGGGCGCCGAATTGCTTGCACTCTGCAAGGATGCGCTTTCTGCCGCGGGCGAAGCGGAGGTCGAGATCTGCGCGCGCTCGCGCCACCGCGGCGTCGCGCGTTTCGCGATCGGTGAGCTCAGTCAGCACATGGAGCTCGTCGAGCCGCAGGCGCTCGTACGCGTCGCGCATGGCAAGCGCGTGGCCGAGGTCGCCACCTCGGTGCTCGATCGGGACGCCCTGCTTCTCGCGATCGCCGACGCCGCCAAGGCCGCCCGTCTCGTTCCGGAGACCGAGGGATTCGACGGCTTCAGCGGCGACGACCCCGCGGGACAAGAGCCGCCACGGTACGCCGCTTCGACCGCGAGCTGCGACGCCGAGGAGCGGGTCGAGCGCCTGATTCCATTGCTCGCCTCCATCCGCGCGGCGGGTCTCGTCAGCGCCGGCTACCTCGAGACTTCGACCTCCTCGATCGCGGTCGCCACCACGCGCGGGTGTGCGCGCGCGCACGACGGCACGATGGCGAGCTACAAGGTGTGGGCCCTCGAGACGCCAGGCGCCGGCGGCGCTGCCGGCTACGGCGGGCACCTTCACAAAGACGTCTCTGCGCTGCGCCTCGCCGAAGAGACGGAGCGCGCGATCCGCATCGCGAAGATGAGCAAGAGCCCGGGCTCCATCGAGGCAGGCGTCTACGACGTCGTGATGGAGCCGCCCGCAGTCTCCGAGCTGCTCGAGTGGCTGTCGACGATCACGTTCGGCGCGCCCGAGGTCGAGCAAGGCACGAGCGCGATGGCAGGTCGCATGGGCGAGCTGATCACGGGCGAGCGCGTCGGCATCGTCGAGGATCCGCTCGATCCGAGCGACCTCGGCTTCGGCGCGCCGTTCGATCGCGAAGGTACGTGGCGTCGCAAGGTGTCGCTCATCGAAGGCGGTCGCGCGAAAGAGGTCCTCTACGACCGCACCTACGCCACGCGCATGAAGGCCGTGTCCACGGGAAGCGCGATCTTGCCCGAGCTCGGCGCCGCTGGCGTCGGGACGAGCTGCTGCCAGCTCGCGGGCGGCGACGCGAAGAGCGTCGACGAGCTGATCGCCGGCATGGAGCGAGGCCTCTACGTCTGCCGTCTTCACTACGTGAACGGCTTGCTCGAGCCGCGCCGCACCGTGATGACCGGCCTCACGCGCGACGGCTGCTTCCTCGTCGAGAACGGCAAGATCGTGCGTGCCGTCGGCAACGTGCGCTTCACCGACAGCTTCCTCGAAGGCCTCGCGCGCTGCGATGGAATGACGAAGGAGCGCGCCGCGATCCCTACGTGGTGGAGCGACGCGGGCGCGTGCGTCGCGCCTGCGATCCGCATGCGCGGCTTCCTGTTCAACGGCAAGAGCCAGCAGCAACCCGAGGACCGCTGACATGAAGATCGCGATTCTTGGTTATGGCCGTTTCGGCGCCGCGCTCGGGGACGTCATTCGAGCGGCCGGCGGTGACATCGCCGCCTACGATCCGCGCGTCGAGCTCTCGCCGGCGATTCGTGCCACGTCCCCGGAGGAGCTCGTTCAGGGCGCTGCCTTCGTCGTCGTCGCGGTGCCCGTTTCAGCGATGACGACCGCGCTCGGAACAATCGCGCCGTACCTCGTCCCCGAGCAGCTCGTCCTCGACGTCGGCAGCGTGAAGGTTCGCCCGATCGATGCCCTCAACGCGGCGCTCGGCGCGCGCATCCCGTGGGCCGGCACGCACCCGTTGTTCGGCCCGGTGAGCCTCGCGCGCTCCGAGCGTCCGCTGCGGGCCGTCGTCTGCCCCAACGGCGTGCATCCAACGGCGGCCGCGCGTGCGCGCGATTTCTACGAGCGTCTCGGCTGCATCGTGATCGAGCAGACCGCCGAGCAGCACGATCGGTTGATGGCACGCACGCACGCGCTCGCGTTCTTCGTGGCGAAGGGGATCCTGTCGGTCGGCGGTGGCGGTGAGATCGCGTTTGCGCCGCCTTCTTACAAGGCCATCGCGCACACGATCGAGCTCGTGCGCTCCGACGCAGGTCACCTCTTTCGCGCGATCCAGCAGGAGAACCCATTCGCCGAAGAGACGCGCCAGGCGCTCCTCGACGCGATGGGCGAGATCCACCGAGACCTCGCGAGCGACGAGCACGAAGAAGAAGGGTCGGTCGCGTTCGCCATCCCCAACATCGACATCGACTCGCGCCTCCCCGAGCTGAAAGAGACACGCGCCGAGATCGACGCGCTCGATCGCGAGCTGGTTACGCTCCTCGCACGCCGCTCCGAGCTGGCCGACCGCGCTGCCTCCGCAAAAGAGTCGATTGGCTACGGCATCGTCGACACGAACCGCGAAGCGCAGCTCATCGAAGCGCGCCGTGAGTGGGCCCGCGCCCACAGCCTCGACGCGAACGCGATCGAAGAGATTTTTCGAGCGATCATCCGCTTCTCGCGAACGATGCAGGGCCGGGCCGAGCGCCGCTCCGTCCCCCCTTCCTCACGCTGACCGAGCCGACGACCCGACCCGAGCCCGAGCCCGAGCTCAGTGCTTCGACCCGCCGCCGCGGAAGCTCGAGCTGTGGCTGGACGAGCTCGAGCTGCTCGACGACGACTTCGACGAGCTCGCCGGGGAATAGCTCGACCCATGCGAGGAAGACGAAGAGGAAGACGAAGAGGAGGAAGACGAAGACGAGGTGTGCGACGACGCGTACGAAGGCGTCGACGCGAAGGACGAGGACGAGTAGCTAGGCGCGCTGGAGCCGCTGCCGCTCGATGACGGTGAGCTCGTACGCGTGGACGCGGGCTCGACGCTGGCCGCGTAAGGGTCGTTGTCGATGCGGTAATACCGCGGCGTGATTCCGACAGGCCCGAGCATGGGCATGGTCGACATCGACGAGTAAACGACCACGCCGCTAGCGAGCTTCTCTTCCTTCTTCGTGCCGGACGACGTCGTGCCCTTGTCGGCGACTGCGCCACCTTGCGCGCCCGTCCTCACGCTCTCACTGCCGCCGAGGCCGCCCGCAGGCAGCTTGCCCGCGTGCGTGCTCGTGTACTCCGCGAGCACGAGCCGCGCTTCGCTCACCTTCGTCATCGGCGGACCCACGCGCGTCGCGTTGCCGACGGTCGGGTTCGCAGGCACGCGGTCGCCCCCCTCGCCGCCCACGACGGAGGGGCGTGCGGGCGCATATGCATCGCGCGTCGCGCGCACCGGTGACGTCGAAACGACGGCGGCGCCGTACGAGTCGCCCTCGAGGTATTGCGGCTCGAGGTCGTCCTCGAGCAGCGCGCCGAGGAATACGAAGTTCCAAGTCAGGTTTGCGATGAGCCCCTCGTCACCGTCGTCGACCCAGACCGGAGGCTCGGGTGCCCAACCGACGAAGCCCTCACCGGTGCGCCACACGACACGGCCCGCGGTCTCTTCGACGCCAGGGATCCAGCACCAATTCGGCGCGCGCGTGTCGATGTGCACCCAGTAGCCGTGGTGCATCGTGATCTCGCCCCACGTGTCGCTGTCGTCGCTGACCCAGTAAGGGGAGCCCGCGGGCGCTTGCGCGATCGGCGTGGTGCTCGCGGTCCAGTGACCGCGCGATCGGTACGGGACGAACTTCACCGGCATGTGCTTCGGATCAGGGCACCACCGAACGCCGTACCACTCGTCCTGCTCCCAGCGACCCCAGCGTGTGAGCACGTTCTCGTAGGAGGCGAAGCCGCGGTTGATGTCGCGCTCGATCCTGGGATCGACGGCCACCGCGCGCAGGGTGCCCGCCTTCGCCTGGGTACGCAGCAAGGGGCCGCAGCCGGTGGCAAACAGCGCTGCGACGAGAGCGAGCGATATGGGGAGGGGGCGCATCCTCTTCTTCCTACGTGCCTCGACGGGGAAATATTCTAACCCCGCGCTTTTCTTACAAACGGCGACACCGTCCGGTGTTTGCCTAGTGTCCGGAGCCCAAAGTTGGTAATCCCTCGTGGGCTTGAGTCATGAGCCCAGAAAACGATCCCGCTGAGACGCCCGAAGTGCCCGCCAACGCTACAGAAGCGGGCGAGGCAGCTGACGCCGACGAGGTGCCAGGCGACGCGCCCGAGCCCGAGAAAACGGTCGACGCCGTCGCCGCCGAGCCGAGCAAGGTCGTGACCGTCGAGGAGGAGCCTCCGGGCGAAAAGCTGCTCATCCCAGGCAACCCTCTCCGCGGTGTGCGTGGTGGCGTGACGGCGCTGCTCGGCGCGCTCTTCGCGTTCCTGCTCATGGCCCACAACGGCCAGCTTCGTTTCGGTGTGCCGCTCGGGTTCGTGTTCGTCGCGATCTCCGCGTTCGGGATCATGGATCTCCTCGGCACATTCGATGATCCCGACGATCGCGTCGCCGCGAAGACCTCGCTGAGCGCGCTCACGTGGCCCATCGTCCAGGTCATCGCGTCGCTCCTCGTCTTCGCCTTTGCGTTGATGGGCGGACAGAGCGGCATCCTCTGGCAGTGGCTGTGGGGCATCATCGTCACCGCCTCGTTCCTCGGCGTCATCGCGGCCATCTTCGATCTCGGCGTGAAGCTCGGACCGTGGGCCGAGGACGAGCTCGGACAAGCGCGGCCGCTCCTTCGCCGGCATGGCTTCTGGGTGATGGCGATCGGATCGCTTCTCTACCTCCCCGCGCTCGGCAGCTACTCGCTCTGGGATCCGTGGGAGACGCACTACGGCGAGGTCGCGCGCGAGATCCTCGCACGTGACGACTGGGTTTCGCTCTGGTGGGCGCAGGACGGTTGGTTCTGGTCGAAGCCGATCTTGAACTTCTGGATCCAGTCGCTCTCGATGGCGACGCTCGGCACGCACTACCAGCCGGACCAGATGCTCATCGGCTTCCACGGTGCGGCCGCGCACCCGGAGTGGGTCGTTCGCGCGCCGAACTTCCTGCTCACGATCTCCGCGATGTACCTGCTCTACAAGGGCGTCGCCAAGGTGTTCGGTCGACGCGCCGGTCTCATGGGCGGCATTGTTCTCGCGACGGTGCCCGATTGGTTCTTCCTCGCGCACCAGACGATGACGGACATGCCGTTCGTCGCGTCGATGACGGCCGCGATGGGGCTCCTTCTCCTTGGCCTCTACACGGAAGAAGAGCGCGTCACGCGCGTCTACCAGGTCGACGCCGGCAAGCACTCCTTCCGCTTCTCGGGCTGGCACCTCGTCTTCGGCGTCGTCCTCGTCTGCGCGATCCCGCAGATCCTCTACCTCTTCTCGCGCAACCTCGACCTCGTCCTGCATGGCAGCAGCGGCAAGGGCATCCGCGCTCACTTCGACGAGTTCAAGAGCGGCTCCGGCATGGGCAACTGCGGCCTGCCCGGCAACGAGGCGTGCGTCGTCACGAACCCCGCAAGCATCCCGCACGGCATCGTCCCCCACCCCGAAGCGTTCGGGCAGCAGATGCTGCGCTTGTTCGGCGGCTTCGAGCCCGTCATCCAAGGGATCTTGTGGAGTGTCGTCCTCGGTTCGCTGCTCTACATCAACTGGGGCGAGCGTCGCGTCCGCCGCCTCTACTACTTGGCGGCCTGGTTCTTCGCCGCCCTCGCGACCATGGGCAAAGGTCCGGCGGGCTTCCTGCTCCCGATGATCTGCGCCTTCGCGTACGTCTGCACGAAGCGCCGCTTTGCCGAGCTGCTTCGCCTCGAGCTCTTGAGCGGGGTGCTCATCATCCTCGCTGTCGCGATCCCTTGGTACGTCGCGATGTACGTGCGGCACGGTCCGCCGTTCACCGATCGCCTCATCTTCCACGACATGTTCAACCGCGCCTTCAACCACGTGCACGACACGAACGAAGGCGACGATACGAGCTTCCGCTTCTATCTATGGCAGCTCGGCTACGCGATCTTCCCGTGGACCGGATTTGCTCCGCTCGGCCTCATCTACTGGCTGCGTCGTGGTGACTCCGCCGATCAGGGCAAGGGCGACGCGTCGGTCTTCCTCGCGATGTGGTTCATCTTCGCGTTCGCGCTCTTCTCATTCATGGGCACGAAGTTCCACCACTACATTTTCCCGGCGGTGCCGCCGATCGCGATGCTCATCGGCGTTGTGCTCAGTGACATGCTCGGCGAAAAATACTGGCCCTCACTCGCGCCCGCGCTGAAATTCGTCGAGACCGGCGGGACCACCGCCGAGACCGAGGCCGATCGCTACGAGCTCGAGAAACGCACCTCGCACGAGAGCCTCATGATCGGCGCAGCCTCGGTGGCGGGCGGCTTCGTTCTCGCGCTCGTCGGTCGCGATCTGATCGTGCACGAGGGCGAAGGGGCCGATCAACCGGGCGCGATCCGGTTGCTCCAGCTGTTCACGTACAACTACCGCCGACCCTGGCCCGACAACCTCGACTTCCAGTCGGCGATGATGGTGTTCACCGCCGTCGGCGTGCTCCTCGCGTTCGCGATCGGCATCAAGAAATTCCGTCCGCATCTGGTCGCCGTGTTCGGCGTCTTCTCGTTCGTTTGGGCGCTCTGGGGCCTCGACGTCTACATGGTGAAGACGGCGCCGCACTGGGGACAGCACGAGGTCATTCAGGCCTACTACACGAACCGCGCAGGACCTCAGGAGCCCATCGTCGCTTACCAGATGAACTGGAAGGGCGAGAACTTCTACACGGGCAACAAGGTGCCGGCGTTCGTGTCGTCGGGCGCGGCGTTCACGACCTGGATCAAGCAGCAGAAGGAAAAGGGCGTGAAGGTCATTTACTTCGTCACCGAGCACTCGCGCGTTGGCGGTCTCAAGAGCGAGGTTGGCGGCAAGAGCTACCGCGAGATGACCGACAAGGTCGTCTGCAACAAGTTCATCCTGGTTCGCGCCGAGCTCTAAAGTCGTGCAAGGGCCCGATCCGCACGCGCATGGGGGGCCGTACGGGCCGAGCGCGCAACAAGGTCCGTACCGTCAGCACATCCTGCCGCTGCCGAAAAAGGCGCTGGCGTGGCCGCTGTTCGTCTGCCTCGGCGTGCTCGCGCTCGGGGTCCTTCTCGTGATCGGAACCGGCATCGCCGCGTACGGCAGCGAGAGCAACGGCGTGATGATGTCCTACGTCGCCGTCGGCCCGTTCATGTTCGGCCTCGTCGGCTCCATCGTCGCCTTGATGACGCGCTTCGGATCGCCAGGTAAGGCGATCGGCGCGCCATTCGGCTGCGGGTGCGCCGCGGCGCTCGGGAGCCTCGTGTCGCTGGTCATTTTCATGGCCGTGATCTGGCGCATGCTCTGATTTCCGGCGCGCGTGGCTTGGGGCTCAGGTAGCCCCGGTTCGGGTACCCTCGCGGTATGGCTCCCGAGCTGATCGAAGCGACGCACGAGAACACGACTCTCGAGCTTGGCATGGGCCCGGTGACCTCCGCGGGGCCGGCGCTCCAAGACGCGGAGCACGCGATCGCAGCGCAGGAGATGCTCTCGTTCGCGGCGCGCTACGACGCGCAACACCTTCTCGGCCGAGGCGGCATGGGCGAGGTGCGGCTCCATCGCGACGCTCGCATCGGGCGGGACGTCGCGATGAAGGTGATTCGCGCCGACCAACCGGACCAAGCAGCGACGCGGCGGACGCGCTTTCTCCGCGAGGCGCGGGTCCAAGGTCAGCTCGAGCATCCGTCGATCGTGCCGGTCTACGACGTCGGCTTCGGCAAGGACGGCGCGCTCTACTTCACCATGAAGCGCGTGCAGGGGCTCACGTTCGCGGACATCTTCGACAAGCTTCGCAAGAAGGATCCGCAAGCTGCCGTCGAGCACACGCAGCGCAAGTTGCTCGCCGCGTTTGCGAGCGTGTGCCTCGCGGTCGCGTTCGCGCACACGCGTCGCGTGATCCATCGCGATCTCAAGCCGAGCAACATCATGGTAGGGCGCTTTGGCGAGGTCTATGTCCTCGATTGGGGAATCGCGAAGATCCTCGACGAGGTCGACGAGCCATCGAACACCGCAGTCGACGCCGAGCCTCTCGCCCTCGACGACGACTCCCAGCAGATCAACGTGACGACGAAGGCGGGCGCGTTCGTCGGCACGCTCGGCTACGTCTCGCCGGAGCAGCTCCACGGCGACCCGATCGACGCGCGCAGCGACGTCTATTCGCTCGGCGCCATTCTGTTCGGGTTGCTCGCGCTCGAGCCGCTGAACGCAGGCTCCTCACTCGACGTCGTGCGACGCACCACCGAGGGCGTCGACGCGCGCTGCTCGGTGCGCGCTCCCAAACGCGACATCCCCCCCGAGCTCGAAGCGATCTGCGTCAAGGCGACGAGGGTCGAGCCCCAAGACCGCTTTCAGAGCGCACGCGATCTCTACGACGCGGTCCAGCGCTACCTCGACGGCGACCGCGACACCGAGCGCCGCAAAGAGCTCGCGCAGCAGCACGCGAAGGTCGCCATGACGGCGGTCGAGCGCGCGCGCGTGGACCTCACCTCTGCTTCGACCCACCGCGCAAACGCACTTGCCGAGCTTGGTCGCTCGCTCGCGCTCGACCCCACCAACGAGCAAGCGCTCGCCGGGATCGTGAGCCTGCTCGTCGATCCTCCGCGCGAAATGCCGCCGGAGGTGGCGGTCCAGATGGAAGCGTCGCGCACCAAAGCGGTACGGACGATCGCTACGACCGGCGGGATCACGTACGCCTTCTGCCTGCTCATCTTCATCGGCTTCTGGTCGCTGATGGGTGTGAAGGACTGGCGTACGACGACGCTGGTCGGTGTGTTGTGCATGACGGCGGTGCTCGTCTGCGCGGTGCAGCGGCGGGTCGCATCGCAGGCCCTGAGCTACGGCATCATTGCGCTGACGACCCTCAACTTCATGACGCTCACACGGCTCACCGGCCCGCTCGTCATTCTTCCGTCGTTCACGATGGCTGTCGCGATGGTCTACGCGCTCTACCCCGTGCGCGCCGTGCAGCGAACGGCGCTGATCGCGATGTGCGCGGTGCCGCTCGGAGCGCTTTTCCTCGAGTGGAACCATTTCATCCCCGCGTCGTACGTATTTCGCAACGACGCGATGGTGGTCGTCCCGCAGATGGTCGCGCTCCCCGCCGGCCCCACCCTGGGTCTGGCGACCGCCATCACCACCTTCCTCCTGCTCGCCGCCGTCACGATCGTTCGCCGCGTCGGCAACGCGCTCGCCGCGGCCGAGCAGAAGCTCGCCATCCAGTCGTGGCAGTTCCGTCAGCTCGTCCCCGAGCGCGCGCGCCCGCGGGTGACACTACGCCCAGACGCAAACCCCTAGAGGCGTCCCATAGATCGGTCACGCGGAGAGTGACGCCGGGCCCTGGCGCGACCCCACTGCTCCGTAGTAACTGCCGCGCCCGCCGCCAGAGCGATCGGGCGTCGATTTGCGGGCACCGCCAAAGGGCAAAGCGAGGGCCGCCCTTTCGCGCGCGGCCCCAACCTGCCAAGCGCCCCATCCGACTTGGCCCCAAGTCGCCCAACGCCGCCTTCATCGCGCGCGGGGCGGCCCAAGCGGAGTTACTGGCGGTGCCCGCAAATCGACGCCCGATCGCGCCCCCCCGCGCGACCTCGACCACGCGAGCCCTCAGTTCATCGCGCCGACGAGCCCCTTCAAGAGCTCGGGGGTGATTCGGTACTCTTTGCGGCAGTAGTCACACGCGATCTCGAGCACCTCGCCGCGGCCGTACAGATCTTCGACCTCGTGGCGCGGGAGCGTCGCGAGGCTCGCGAGGATGCGCTCGTTGCTGCAGTTGCAGCCGAAGAAGACGGGCGAGCGGCCGACCTCCGTGTGCGGCATGCCGTAGAGGATCTCGTCGAGGAGCTCCTTGGGCGACGCGTGCCCTTCGGCGAGAAGCTTCTCGATGCTCTCGAACGCGAGGAGGCGCTCGGTCATCACGGCGAGCGGCCCGTCGACCACCTCGGGGAGGAGCTGCACCATGTAGCCACCCGCCGCGACGATCTCGCCGTCCTTCACGTGGGTGCCGACGGCGACAGTCGAGACGACCTGCTCCGACGACTGCATGTAGCCCATGAGCGCGCCCGAGATCCCGCCGTCGGCGGCCGCCGCGACCACACCTTGGTGAAGCGCGCCGTTGTGAAGAGAACGTGCAATCTGCATGCGTGCGCTGCCGCCGAACGAGAACGTGGCGACGCCGGCAGGCAGGTGCACGAGCCCGCGGGTCATGCCCTCGGGATGCGCGTCGGCGATCATCCGGTCGCCCGTTTTCTCGCCCTGGAGGATCGCCTGCAGGCGCAGATCGGGCGCCATCGTCTCGCGGACGAGGATCGCGCCCGTGACGAGATCGGCGAACACGCGCGCGGCGTCGCCGGTCGTTCGCTGCGCGTCGATCGCGGCGCGAACGGTCGACGTCGTGTTGACCGTCACCACGCGGAACGCGCCGTCGTCGGTGAGCGCGCGGAGGACGGAGTCGTCGGTGGTCGGGGCTTCTAGGCTCGCTTCCAAGCGGATTCATCATGCCACGACGCAGAGACGACGCGCGAGAGAAGCTACGCGCACGGCGGCGCTGGCCGAAGCGCGAGAAATGAACTAAATGGAAACTGAATGGCGATTCATTCTGCCGTGAAGGAGTAACTCCCAGTGCCCTCGACCACAGCCTCACTCCCCCCTGCAATCAACCGCTACAAGGCCGATCTCCGTGAGTTCAGCTTCCTTTTGTTCGAGCAGTTCAAGGTTGGCGAGACCGTGCTGGGCAAGGGGAAGTTCGAAGGCTGGGGTGAGGACGAGGTCAAGTCGTCGCTCGCCGAGTGCTACCGCTTCGTCCGCGAGGTGACCGGTCCGATCAACGCCATTGGCGACGCGCAGGGTTGCCGGCTCGAGGGCGGCAACGTGCTCACGCCCGACGGCTACAAGGACGCCTGGAAAAAAATCTACGAGGCGGGCTGGAAGTCGATCGGCGTTCACCCCGACTTCGGCGGCGCAGGCTCGCCGCACTCGGTGCAGGTCCTCGTCGAGGAGCTTCTGAGCGGCGCAAACCCCGCGTTCAACATGTACCCGGGCCTCGCGTTCGGCGCGGGCGAGGTCATCCAGCACTTCGGCACGCCCGAGCAGCAAGAGACTTTCTGCGCGAAGATGTTCGGTGGCACCTGGGGCGGCACGATGTGCCTCACCGAGCCGCACGCCGGCAGTGACGTCGGCTCGTCGAACACGACCGCGAAGAAGAACGCCGACGGCAGCTACGCGATCAAGGGCACGAAGATTTTCATCTCCGGCGGTGACCACGATCTCGCCGACAACATCGTCCACCTCGTCCTCGCGCGCGTCGATGGCGCACCCGCCGGCACGAAGGGTCTCACCCTCTTCATCGTGCCGAAGCACCTCGTGAAGGCGGACGGCTCGCTCGGCGAGCGCAACGACGTGTTCGTCACGGCGATCGAGCACAAGATGGGCATCAACGGGTCCGCCACGTGCGTCCTCACCTTCGGCGACAGCGACAAGTGCCTCGGCTGGCCCGTCGGCGGCGACGCCCGTCTCAACCAGGGCATGCCGCAGATGTTCAAGATGATGAACGGCGCGCGCATCGCCGTCGGCATCCAGGGTGTCGGCGTCGCTTCGACGGCGTTCCTCAACGCGCTCGACTACGCGAAGGATCGCAAGCAGGGCGCGTCGATCTCGAACTGGAAGGACGCGACCGCGCCGCGCGTCCCGATCATCGAGCACGCCGACGTGCGTCGCATGCTGCTCGACATGAAGTCGCGCGTCGAAGGCATCCGCGCCCTCGCCGTGAAGCTCGCGCACCACATCGACTGCGCCGAGGTCCTGAAGGACAAGGACGAAGCCAAGGCGCAGTACCACCAGGGCCAGGTCGACCTCCTCGTTCCGCTCGTGAAGGCCTACGGCTCGGACCAGTCGTTCCGGGTCTGCGAGATGGCCATCCAGACGTACGGCGGCGCGGGCTACACGCGCGACTACCCCGTCGAGCAATACTGCCGTGACTCGAAGATCTTCAGCATCTACGAGGGCACGAACCACATCCAGTCGATGGACCTCGTGGGCCGCAAGCTCGGTCAAGCCGGCGGCGCGAACCTGCAAGCGTTTCTCGGCGACCTCGCGCAGTTCGTCATGAAGCACGGCGAGCACGCGGCGATCGGTCCTGCGGTCAAGCGCCTCGGCCTCGCGCAAGAAGCTCTCGCCGGCTCGGCGATGAAGCTCCTTTCGTGGTTCCAGAGCGGTCGCATGGAGATGGTTCCGCTCTTCGCCACACGCTTCCTCGAGATGATGAGCGAGGTCACCGTGGCTTGGCTGCTCCTCGAAGGCGCCGTCGTCGCCGAAGAGAAGAAGCCCGGCGTCGCCGATGGTCACCCCGATCGCGCGTTCTACGAGGGGAAGACCGCTGCTGCGCTCTATTTCGCGCGCACCGTGCTGCCGAGCGTCGAAATCAAAGCCAAGCAGATGGCGGAGGAAGATCGCTCGCCCATCGACATCCCCGACGCGGGCTTCGCCACCGTCTGACCCCTGCTGCACTGACCGCTGGTGCACTGACCCCTGCTGCACGAGCCGCGCATCTCACCCTTTCGGATGCCGCCTCGTGACTCGTGAATCGGATGGCCGGCGGCGCCGCGCGCTGCCACTGGTCCTCGTGGCCGACGACGACGACGACGCTCGGTCGCTCGTCGTCGACTGCCTACGTGAGGCCGGTTACTCGGTAGCCGAGGCGCGCGACGGAATGTCTGCCATCGAGCAGGCGCGCGAGCTCATCCCCGTCGCGGTCTTGCTCGATCTCAACATGCCCATCGTCGACGGCTGCATGGTCGCGCGCACGCTGAAGCAGGATCCCACGACTGCCGGCATTCCCCTCCTTGCGTTCACCGGCTCCGAGAGCCGCGCCGATCGCGCACGGGCACTCGATGCTGGCTGCGAGGCGTTCCTCGACAAGCCGTCGACCGGTGACGTGATCCTCTCCGCGCTGGGCCGCGTGCTCGACAGCGGCGCACGCGGCCGCCTGCCTACCGCCTGACCGCCTTCGTCTTCTTGGCGGCTGCCTTTCGCTTCGTCGGTTTCTTCTTTCGAGGACGCCCGGCGGGCACCGCAGCAAGCACGCGCGCGGCTCCCACCCCCTCGATGGGAAGCGTGAAGCAAAAAGACGCGCCCGTCCCAGGCGTGGACCGCACCGTCAACGTCCCGCCGTGCGCCTCCGCGATGCCCCGGGCGAGGTACAACCCGAGACCGATACCCTTCGATCCCGGCCCCGTCGCGAAGCGCTGGAACATGCGTTCGATCTCGGCGGCTGGGATGCCCCGGCCTTCGTCGGCGATCTCGACGATGGCCACCTGCGACGCCGGCACCCCGAACCGCGCGATGTCGGTACGAAGGTGGATCGTCACGCCCGAGGGCGAGTGCTTGAGGGCGTTCGCAACGACGTTCTCCAGCGCGTGGCGGAGGCGGCCTTCGTCGCCGACGATGGCGATCTCGGCGGGCCCGAGCAGCGGGATGCGATCGGCGCTCCCGCCGAGCGTCGTCGCGACTTCGCGCACGAGCGCAACGAGATTGAGGGGCACGGCGTCGATCGCGAACATTCCGTGATCGAGGCGCGCGATGTCGAGAAGGTCGGAGGTCATCCGGAACAGGCGATCGACGATGCGCTCCACCGCTTCTGCGTCGGCCAAATCTTGCGTGCGCTTCTCACGAACGGCGCGCTGGCGAAGCAAGTAGGTGCGCGCACGGAGCGGCGCGAGGAAGTTTCCGAGGTCGTGGGCAAGGAAGGTGACGAGATCGTCGGCCGCTGCGCGCCGAGCCTCTTCCGCGGCGCGCGCACCGATGGTCTGCACGAGCTCGGCACGGTGCGCCAGGGCGCCAATCCAGCCTGCTGCGACCGCGAGAAAGTCGAGGTTCGTCCTCGAGAAAAAGCTCGGCTCGCGCGAGACGGCGCTGATCACACCGCGCCGCGTCTTGTCGACATCGAGAGGGACACAAATCTGCGAGCGCACGCCGAGCGCCTCGACGACGCCGCGCAGCTCGGCGTCCGTGCCCGTCGCGTAGTCGCTCGAGATGTGTGCCTCGCCCGTCACGAAGACCTCGACCGCCTTACCCCCGTTGGTGAGCGGCATGCGGTCGAGACCAAGCGCGCGCTGCTTGCGAGCGAGCGGCGTGTCGCTCGCCCCGATGGCGACGAGCGTGTCGTTCTCGGGCTCGTACACGAAGGCGTCG
>CAXSGV010000082.1:0-3605 GCA_964236615.1 uncultured Polyangiaceae bacterium | reverse complement strand
CACGATCGTCGCCGCGTGCTGGAGCGCCGCCGAGAGCTCGGTCGCCGGAATCGCCATGAGCTGCGTCATCGTGGCCAGAATGTCCGGCCGCTTTGCATGACCCGCCATTCGCCCGTCATAGGCGCTCCGCCCCGCGTCAGGCAGATCTTCGGTACCTCAGCCGAAGTTTTTCAAGGATATCGCCAGCATTGTGTATCGCCGGTGGCGCGGCGAAGGGGCAATGAGTACACCACCCTTGAAGCCAGCCTGCAGCTGACGTGACCCAGGAGACAGCGCCGGAAATGTCCCAGATCACCGAATTGAGCACCTCGGATGCCACGCGCGAGTTTCTTCGCTCCGTCCGCCCGACGCGCATCGCAATCGTCGACGATCACGAGGTCTTTCGCGGTGGCCTCCAAGCCACCTTGGCCAACGAAGCCGGCCTGAGCCTCGTGTGGGAAGCCGGCGACGCGCGCTCCGCGCTGGAGCATGCGCGCAAGACGACGCCGGATGTGGCCGTCCTCGACGTATCGCTTCCTGGCACCAACGGCATCGCGCTGGCGCAGGATCTCTTGCGGGTCGTAAAAAGCTGCAAGATCCTGATGCTGTCGATGCACACGTCCGAGACCTACGTGGTCCAAGCCCTCGATGCAGGCGCACGCGGCTACGTCTTCAAAGATCAGCGCGCCGAGGAGATCATCAAAGCGATTCGCGCGGTCGCGCGCGGCGAGATCTACCTCGACCCGCGGGTGCCGCGCTGGGTGCTCGATCGCGAAGGCCGCCGCGCCCGCGGCGAGAAGGTCGAGGCCAGCCCGCTCGACGAGCTTTCGAACCGCGAGCGCGAGGTGTTCGATCTCATCATCCGGGGCTTCACGAACGAGGCTTCCGCAAAAGAGCTCAGCATCAGCATCAAGACCGTCGAGACCCACCGCGCACGTATCAACCGCAAGCTCCGCGTCCACTCGACCGGCGCGCTCATCCGCTTTGCCGCGCTTCAAGGGCTCGTGAGGGATGAACGCTGAACCGCGGATCGTCGTAGCGGTCAAGGACGCAGCCTTACGCGCGCGCGTGGCGGGCGCGCTGCTCGCTCGCTGGCCGAACGTCGAGAGCGTCGAGGATGGCGACCAGGCCCTTGCGGCTTGCTCGGCGGTCCCGCATGCGCAGCTCCTCGTGAGCGACATCGCGCTGCCGAAGCACGACACCCTCTCGATCATGCGACACATGAAGCGCACGATGCGTTTTCCGCCGCGCGTCATCCTCACGGCAGCCGCGAGCGCAGAGTCGGCCATGACCCTCGGCCTCCGAAGTGGCGCCTCGGACTTCTTGTTCCAGCCCTTCTCCGACCTCGAGCTCTGCGCGCGCGCACGCACGCAGCTCCTCGCAGGCGCAGCCGAGCGACGCATCGCGGCCGACGATTCGCGCGCGCCGCGAAGGGAGCTTGCCGAGCCTGCCACGCTGCCAAGCGTGCTCACCAGCATGCTCATGAGCGCGCCGGTGGGGTTCTGTCTTCTCGACGTCGGGCTTCGTTTCGTGCGCATCAACGCGCAGCTCGCTCATCTCGCGGGCCGCACGGTCGAGAACTGCGTCGGCCGCCACGTCGCGGTCGTGTTCGGCCAGGACATGGCCATCGCCATGGAGGCGCCCGTCCGCCAGGCGCTCTGTGGCATCACCGTCAACGGTGTCCGCCTCATGACCGATGATCAAGGCTCGGGCCGGCGCACGCACGTCGCGAGCTTTTACCCGGTGCGCATCGGCGCGCAGATCATCGGCGTCGGCATCATGGTCGACGATCGTACGGAGACGATCGCAGCGCAGGCGGCTGCGGCCGAGTCGCACGCGCAGATCATGGAGATGAACGAGATGAAGGATCGCTTCCTCGCCGTCATCTCGCACGAGCTCCGTACACCGCTTGCAGCCATCGAGCTGTGGTCGCACGCGCTCCTGCACGGCAACAACACCGACGCGACGCTGAAGCGCGGTCTCGGCTCGATCCGGGCGAGCGCGGCCGCACAGTCGCGTCTGCTCGAAGACCTCCTCGACCTCTCGCGCGCGGTCACCGGAAAGATGTCGCTCATCGAGGGCGCGCTCGACGTCCGTCAGGTGATCGATCGCGTCCTCGACGGCGTTCACCCCGCCGTCACCGAGAAGAAAATCGTGGTGACGCGCAAGATCGCGCGCCGCCTGCCTCGCCTTCAGGGCGACGCCTCGCGTATCCAGCAAGTGCTCTCGAACCTCGTCGGCAACGCCGTGCTGTTCACGCCCGTCGGGGGAACGATCACGGTCGGCGTCGACATCCTGCGCACGCGCGTGATCATCCGCGTGACCGACACTGGGCCCGGCATCGCGGACGATCTGCTTCCTCACGTCTTCGAGCCCTTCCGGCAAGGTAAAGACGTCGGCTCGATCGGCGGTCTCGGGCTCGGTCTGGCGATCGCAAAGCACATCGTCGAGCTGCACGGCGGCTCGATCCGCTGCGCGAGCGCAACCACGGGCGCGACCTTCTCGGTCGAGCTTCCTCGTGCGGCTTGACGCTCTCGGCCAATGAGAAGACGGTCATGGAAGGGGCTGAGATTCGATGTCCAAGCGTGATGTAATCGTGATCGGAGCGTCCGCTGGCGGCGTCGAGGCGCTCGTCGAGCTTTTCACCTTGCTGCCACCCACGCTCGACGCGGTGTTCTTCGTCGTGTTGCATGTCGCGCCGACGTCGGCCACGGCCCTGGCAACCATCCTCGGGCGCAAGACGAAGATGCAGGTGCACGACGCACGCGACCGCGAGCGTGTCGTCACGGGCCACGTGTACATCGGGCGGCCCGATCATCACCTTCTCGTGAGAGACGGCCTCGTGCGTCTCACGCGAGGCCCGCAGGAGAACGGGCATCGGCCTGCGATCGACCCCCTCTTCCGGAGCGCAGCGCGCGCCTACGGACCGCGCGTGATCGGCGTCGTTCTCTCGGGCAGCCTCGACGACGGCACCTCCGGTCTCTCGGCCGTCAAGATGCGTGGCGGTCTCGCCGTCGTGCAGGATCCTGCGACCGCGACCTTTCCGTCGATGCCGCAGAGCGCGATCGACAACGTCGCCGTCGACCACGTCGTTCCGATTCCGCTGCTCGCCGCGCTGCTCCCCAAGCTCGTCGTCGAGGACGTGCCGGACGACGTCGCCCCGCCTCCGCCCGCGCTCGAGGCCGTCAACGACGTCATGTTCTTCGATGTTCACGCCGCCGAAGAAGCGCGCGAGATCGGCGTGCCATCGGCGTTCAGCTGCCCCGACTGCCACGGCGTGCTGTGGCAGCTCAACGAGGGCGCGCTCCTGCGTTACCGTTGCCGCACGGGCCACGCGTACTCGGAGCAGGCGCTGCTCGCCCAGCAGAGCGAGTCGCTCGAGGAAGCGCTGTGGGTTGCCTACCGCGCTCTCCGCGAGCGCGCTGCGCTCGCGCACCGGATGGCCGCGCGCGCGCCCATCAAGAACGCGACCGCGCAGCTGCAGCTGGCCGAGCGCGCGCGGAGCGCCGACGCCCACGCAGACGTCGTGCGCGAGCTGCTCGAAAAGCTCGACGTCTCCATCCCCCTCGGCGCTTCCGGAACCTGAAAAGCCGATCGCTCGTGAAAACACGCTCGCCGAAAGCTGC
>CAXSGV010000081.1:0-18470 GCA_964236615.1 uncultured Polyangiaceae bacterium | reverse complement strand
TGTTGAGTTTCCAGCCGGTGAGGTGCCAGGCGAGACGCACGTTCTGGCCCTTGCGGCCGATGGCGAGCGAGAGCTTCTCGTCGGGGACGACGAGCTCCATGCGCCCGTCCGCCTCGTTGACGATGACCTTGTTGACCTCGGCCGGCTGGATGGCCGCGCACACGAAGCGCGCCGGATCCCGGTCCCAGGGCACGATGTCGATCTTCTCGCCGCGCAGCTCCTGCACGACCGCCTGGACGCGCGAGCCCTTCATGCCGACGCACGCGCCGACCGGATCGACGTCCGCGTCACGGCTGGTGACGGCGATCTTGGATCGCGCGCCCGGCTCGCGTGCACACGCGACGATGCGGACGATGCCCTCGTAGATCTCGGGGACCTCGCTCTCGAACAGCTTCTCGACGAGCTTCGGGTCCGACCGCGACAGGATCACCTGCGGGCCACGGGCCTCGCGATCGATGTCCTTCACGTAGGCGACGATGCGATCGCCGGGGCGGTACGTCTCACGCGGCGTCTGCTCGCGGAACGGGAGGATGCCTTCCGTGCGCGTGAGATCGACGATGAGGTTGTTGCCCTTCTCGAAGCGGCGGACGACGCCCTTGATGAGCTCGCCCTTCTTGTCCTTGAACTCGTTGAAGATGAGATCGCGCTCTTCGTCGCGGACGCGCTGGATGAGGACCTGCTTCGCCGTCTGCGCCGCGATGCGGCCGAACGTCGTGCGAGCCTGCTTCACCTGGAGGAGATCGCCGTACTCCTTGTCCTGGTCGGCGGCCTTCTTCGCGTCGGCGGGGTGCCAGAAGATCTGGAAGCCGAGCTCTTCGCCGAGCTCCGCTTCGAGGCCCACGCGCTGCGCGTCCTCGAGGTTGATCTCGCGATCCTCGTCCGACACGTCGTCGACGACGGTCATGTACTGGAAGAGATCGACCTGACCGGTGTCTTCGTTGAAGCGTGCCTCGAGCTCGCGCATCGAACCGAACGCGCTCTGCGCCGCCTTGAGGATGGCCTCCTCGACGGTCTTGATCAGGCGGCCTTTGTCGATGCCCTTGTCTTTGGCGACCATTTCGATCGCCTGGAGAAGGTTCGGCTCGGCGGCTTGGGGATTCGGCTGCTGCTTTGCGATGGCCATGGATTTACCTCGAGGTGCGTTTCTGCTTGCTGCTCTGCGGATGCTTGCTGCCCGGCGTCGTCGATGAGGCGGCTGCGGGACCTTTGCCGGGGCGCGGCGCGGGTCCGAATTCGAAGACGAGTCGTGCGGCGGCGATGTTGTCGAGCGGGACTTCGTAGCTCGCGCCACCGTCCTGCACGGGAACCTTCCCGTCTACGGGAGCGCCGATTACGCCCACGAGGACCTTTTGTCCACGCACGGCTTCGTGAACCTTGAGCTTGGCCTTGAGACCGGCGAAGCGCGCGAAGTCCTGCGCGTCGTGCAGCGGCCGCTCGACGCCAGGCGAGCTGACCTCGAGGTGGTAGCGGTTCGGAATCAGATCGGCGACGTCGAGCGCAGGCGAAAGCTCCTTCGCGACGTTCGAGCAAAGCTCGAGATCGACGGCGGCGTCTTGCGTGGTCGCGTGCTTTGTTTTGCTACCGAGCTTTTCCACGAAAACGCGCAGAACCCAGCCACCCGCCTCGCTCTTGAACTCGACATCCGTGACCTCACCGCCATGGGCTTCGACGATCGGCGACAAAACGGCGTTGAGCCGGTCGCGATCGATGCCGTGGAGGGGGGAACGGGGGCTCATGAGGATGGTATTTGTCGGGTAAATCGTGGGTTTTAGTTGGAAACGGTCGTGGAATTCCGGCGCAAAAAAAAACGCGGCCCCCGGTTTGGGGTCCGCGTCTTCTAACCACCAACTGAGGGCCGGAGATATAGTCCTCCGGGACGCCTCAGGCAAGCTGGAATGTAGGTAACTGCAGTGCGGCTCGCGTCAGAGGTCTTCTTCGGGGATCGGCTGCGGGCCCGGAATGATGCCCGCGATATCCGGATCCTCGCCGGGTGCAGCGGGAGGGCGCTTGTCCTTGTCGGACTTGCGCAGCTGACGCTTCGCGTCTTTGTCCCGTTGCTTGTCTTGGCGGTTCTTCTCTTTCAACCGCTTGTTGACGCTCGGGTTCGACATGCCGACCTACCCGATTACCAGCGGCCTCCGCCGCCTCCGCCGCCGCCGCCACCACCGCCGCGGCCACCGCCGCCTCCGCCGCCACGACCACCGCCGCCGCCGCCACCACCGTAGCCACCACCGCCGCCGCCGCCGCCACCGCCACCACCGCGGCTCTGGCGCTCTTCAGCCTCGTTCACGCGAAGCGCGCGACCGTCGAGCATCGCGCCGTTCATCTGCTGGATGGCGTTCTGCGCCTCCTGGGCCGAGCCCATCGTGACGAATGCAAAGCCACGCGACTGGCCGCTTTCGCGGTCGGTCACGAGGTGCACGTCGGTCACCTCACCGAGCGCGGCGAAGGCTGCGCGAACGGATTCTGAAGTGGCCTGGAAGGACAGATTGCCGACGTAGAGACGATTTCCCATGATGCTTCTCGCTGTAACGGCTCGAGTGAGTAAACCGCCGTCCAATTGAGCCGTGAGGATCGGAGGGGCGGTCGAAGTGCCCTGCAGTAGAGACTAGAGCGCGATCCCATGAATCCAGCGAGAGAGCGTCGTGTCGGTAAACCGGTAACTTCGTGACAATGAAACCGTAGCTTGCCGAAGAAACCCGCGCAAGCTCGCTACAGCTCGCTCAGGCTGCGGATGGCGAGCGCTCCCCCGAAGGCTCAACGCTCGGCGGTCAGTCCAGCAAGCTGATCGAAGAGAGCTGCGTAGGTGTAGTCGGAGACGAAAGCGCGATGGGGGCAGTAGCCCATCATGTCGCCATAGTCGTCGGCGACGACGTGGTCCGTCGACAGCCGGTAGCCTTGGTGCCCGATGCGTCCGCGGGCGTAGGGGTAGCGCGGATCGACATGGTCGGCAGTTCCGCAGGGGGCGTGAGCGCGGCCGAGCGCGTGCCCGAGCTCGTGCGCCATGTGCGCGACCCACGAGTCGGAGTAGCCGAGCACGAGGGCCGCACGCTCCTTCACGGGATCGTGGCGCGTGGCGGAGGCTCGGCCATTGAGCCCGCCGACGCACCCGTATTTGCAGAACGCTTCGTAGGTGTCGGCAGGGTCGACGATGCCGACGTCGAAGACAGTGGGATCGAGCGCGTCCGTGTTGCGGAGCGCCATCACCGCGTCGAGAGCTTCGTCCCATCCTTGCCCATCGGAGCCGATGAAGGTTGGCCATGGCAGCCGCTCGCGGACGGAGATGCTCACGCTCTCGACGGGGAAAAGATCGAGGAGCTGATCGTGCTTCCGTCGAAGCGAAGGGCAATCGTCGTCTGAGGATGGTCCTCCAGCGCCGTCGTGACACTTTGGCTCTTCGCGGAAATGACCTCGAGCTCGCGGTCGTCCTCCCCCACGAGATGAATCTCCGCGTCGACGCGGAGTGAATCGCCGCACCGATCGGCGACGAGGTCGTCGACGTAAATCCGAACGATGCCCGGACGGCCCTGCACGATGGGGATGTGGGAATCATCCGCGGGAAGACCGTCGAGCATCAACGGCACCTTCACCGCCTGGTACAGCGCGATCTCACGGATCGTGCACTGCGAGGCGAGTGGCGTCTCCACCTCACCGCCGCAGCCTTGCGCGGCGACGACGACGCACACGACGAGAGCGAGGCGGCCGAGAAGGTTCATGCCCCCTCGTGGCCGCCGCAGCGCCTCGCCGTCGAATCAGGGCTTCGGAGCCGGCTTCGGCGCCGCAGCGCCTGCGGGCTTGGGCGCAGCGGTGGGCGCTGCCTTTGCGGGCGCGTCCTGGTCGACGATGATGAACTGAACGCGGCGGTTACGCGCCTTGTTCGACGTCGTCACGTTCGGGACGAGCGGCTTCTCCTGGCCGTAGCCCTTCGCGGCCAAGCGACCGGCGTCGACGCCGTGCGACGTGAGCCACTCGCGGACGGCGCCTGCGCGCTGCTCGCTGAGGGTCTTGTTGTGATCGGCGGTGCCGCTGTTGTCGGTGTGGCCCTGGATCTCGACGCTCTTGATGCGCGGCGTGCGAATGAGCGCGTCGGCGATCTCGCTCATCAGCTGCAGCGACTCGGGAAGGATGACCGCCGAATCGACCGCGAACTGAATCTGCTGCTTCATCGTGATCTCGGTCTTCCCGACGTTCACGAGGGCGACCTTCGGGCGCTTGCGCACGAGGAGATCGATCTGGTTCTCGGTGCGGACCTTGATGTCGCTCGGCTGGACGAGCGCCATGTAGCCGTCGGCCTCGACCGCGAACGACGCAGTGCCGGGCGCGAGGCGCTCGGCGCGGAAGTTCCCCGAGCCGTCGGCGACGAGGTCCGTCATCTGCCGGGCGCTGTCGGTCATCTTGATCTGCGCGCCCGAGACTCCGGCCTGCGTGTCGGCGTCCTTCACGTGACCGACGACCGAGCCCACGCGCGGGAGGGCTTCCATCGGGCAGTCGATCTGGATGTCTTGCGTCGAGCCCTTCGCGAGCGACCCGGTGCAGGTTCCATCCTTGTAGCCGTCGGCCTTGAGACCGAAGACGTAGTTGCCTTCGGGCAGGGCCTGCGTCGTGAAGCGACCGTCGGTGCCCGTCGCGAGCGACGTGATCTCGGGGTGGTTGTCCCAGGAGATGATCGCGAGCGGAATCGCGTCCGACTTGTCCTTCTCGTGAACGAAGCCCTTGAAACGGCCGAGATTCGCGTTCTTCTCGATGACCTTCTCGACCATCTGCAGGCGCGCGGGCGCGGGACGGTCCTGCGTGTCGACGTTCCAGCCGGCGCCGATGAAGAGGGTCCACGGCGCGGTCGGCGAGAGCTCTTCGACGAACGTCTTCGTGCCCGTGACGCCGATGTCGAACGCTGCGAGCAGGTTGAAGCCCTGCTTCCAAGGGAAGAAACGGCCGCCGACGGTGAGTGAGCTCGGCGCGATGGCGTCGTTCGCCATGCAGTGGTCGCCGCTCGGGTTGTTCGGCTTGCAGAGGTAGTCCTGGCGGTTCGTCGGGACGAGGATGTTGTACTCGAGGAAGGGCCGCACCTTCTCCTGCGCAAGGAACACTTCGCCGCCGAGCGCGAGGTCGACGTGGTCGACGCGGTTGACCTTGAGGCCGTAGCGCTCGATGCGGGAGACGGGCGCGCCGCGGTTTTGCTCGGTCGTCGAGAGGACGTCGCCAGTGTTGTCGAACATGTAGTCGAGCTGAGCGCTGAAACGGAGCGGCGTCTTGCTCTGCGTTCCGCGGAGATCGGCGGTGACGATAGGACCGAGCTTGAAGCTCGTGCCGCCGCTCGCGAGGCCGACCGCGCCGGTGCCGTTGATCAACCAAAGCTCGGCAAAGCCGCCGATCCAGAACACCTTCGAGAGCGCGCCGAATGCCTTCACGCCGAAGTCGGTGTCGCCGAGGACCTGCACGAGCGTCGGCCGGTTGGCGGTGTCGGAGTTGGCGTAGGCGCCAGTGCTTGCGTAGGCCTCGAGCCACTTCGTGATCGTCGCGCTCAGGGTGAGCGTGCCGCCGATGTGATCGAGCGTGTCGTCGGTGAGGTTGCCCGCGCCGCGCGGGTTCTTGCACGGGAACTCGGGGGTGCAGAGGAAGCCCGACGAGAAATACTCGCTCGTGAATCCGATCCGGAGCTGGCCAGGCGCGCCGCCCTGGGCGTGCCGCATGTGGAGGAGACCGACGGCGCCGGAGAGCGAGGAGCCCTCATTCAGCTTGCGGTCGCGATCGGCCCACTCGTCCTCCGGTGCAGCGGGGGCGGCGGCCGGCGCAGCAGCTGCCGCGCTCCCTGTGCCCGTCGCACCGTCGTTCGTCGAGGCGCTTCCGCCAAACGACACGTTGCTCGACTGCGCGGCGGCGTCACCCGTGGCTGCGGTGAAAGCGAGACCGGCGGCGAGACCAAGGAACAGCGAGGATCCGGAAACCGCTGATTTTCGCGTCATCGGATCCGCGTTGTACTACTTCTTTCCCGGGGATCGGAAAAGTTGTGACCATGACCCGTACGCCTGTCATTGGCCGAGGCCGGATCCTCATCGTGGACGACGAGGCGAACGCTCGCGCCGCGTTGAGCGAGATCCTCCACGACGAGGGGTACGCCACCGAAACCGCGGCCGACGGGTTCAAGGCCCTCGGCAAGCTCGAGGATTTCGCGCCGGACGTGATTCTCACGGATTTGAAGATGCCCGGCCTCGACGGCATCGCGTTCATGGAGAAGGCCAAGGCCGCCTGCCCCGGCGCGGTCTTCGTAGTGATGACGGCCTTCGGAACCATCTCGAGCGCCGTCGCCGCCGTGAAGAAGGGCGCCGACAATTACCTCACCAAACCCCTCGATTTCGAGGCGCTCTCGGCCGTCATCGAGCGCGCGATGGAAAAAGCGCGCCTCGTTCAGGAAGCGCGCGCCCTTCGCGATCGCCTGCGGGAGCGCAATGCGTTCGGCCTCATCGTCTCCGACGATCCGAAGATGCGCGCGATCCTCGATCTCGTCGCGCAGGTCGGCCCGAGTCGCGCGAGCGTGCTCATCCGTGGTGAGAGCGGCACGGGCAAGGAGCTCATCGCCGAGTCCATTCACGCCGCTTCACCACGCGCAAAGCACCCGTTCATTCGGTTGAATTGCGCGGCGCTCGCGGAGTCTCTGCTCGAGAGCGAGCTCTTCGGCCACGAGCGCGGCGCGTTCACCGGCGCCGTCGGACGGCGCGAGGGTCGCTTCAAGCAGGCCGACGGCGGCACCTTGTTGCTCGATGAGATCAGCGAGATCCCGCTCGGCACCCAGGTGAAGCTGCTGCGGTTCCTGCAAGAGCGCACCTTCGAGCGCGTCGGCGGCAACGAGACGCAGAAGGTCGACGTCCGCGTGATCGCCGCCACCAACCGCGACCTGGAAGAGGGCATCAAGCGCGGCAGCTTCCGCGAGGACCTCTTTTACCGCCTCAAGGTCGTCGAGATCGATTTGCCGCCTCTCCGCGATCGCAAAGGCGACGTCCCTGCGCTCGCGAACTTCTTTCTCCGCCGTTACGCCGTCGAGAACGGCCGCACCATCGAGGGCTTCGCGGCCGACGCGCTCGCTCGTCTCATGGCCTACACGTGGCCGGGCAACGTGCGCGAGCTCGAGAACGTGGTCGAGCGGGCCGTCGTCCTCTGCGACTCGCCGCAGATCGAGCAGCGGCACCTTCCCCCGTCGCTCGTGCCGAAAGCCGAGCGTGAAGGCGTGCCGCCGATCCCCGGCTCGACGATCGCCGATCTCGAGCGTTACGCGATCCTCAAGACACTCGAAGCTTGCGGCGGCTCGACGTCGAAGGCTGCGCTGCTGCTCGGCGTATCGACGCGCAAGATTCAGTACAAGCTGCACGAGTACGGCGCGCCCGGCGGCGAGCCTGCTTCTTCGAAGGGTGAGAAGGAATGACCGTCGTCCTGTCCGTCGACAAGCTCGCGAAGACCTTCCGTAAGCCCTTCAGTGGGCGCCGCGTCGAAGCGGTGAAAGGCGTGTCGTTCGAGGTCCACGCGGGCGAGATCTTCGGCTTCCTCGGCCCCAACGGCGCCGGCAAGACGACGACGATCAAGATGCTCACCGGCCTCATCAAGCGCACGTCGGGGAGTGCGAAGGTCTTCGGGCACGAGACCCCTTCCCCGCTCGCGATGGCGCGCGTCGGCTTTCTCCCCGAGAATCCGTACGTCTACCCGTACCTCACGCCGCGCGAGTTCGTGTCGCTCTGCGGCCAACTGAGCGGCGTGAAGGGCAAGGAGCTCTTTGCGCGCGTCGAGGCCGTGGTTGCGCGCGTCGGCATGGCGTACGCGATCGATCGCCCGGTGCGAGCGCTGTCGAAGGGCATGCTCCAGCGCGTCGGCCTCGCCGCCGCGCTCGTCCACGAGCCCGAGCTCTTGATCCTCGACGAGCCGATGAGCGGCCTCGATCCGGTCGGCCGCAAGGAAGTGCGCGACCTCATCGTCGAAGAGCGAAACAAGGGGCGCACTGTCTTCTTCTCCAGCCACATCTTGAGTGACGTCGAGATGCTGTGCGATCGCGTGTGCATCCTCCGCGAAGGCAACGTCGTGGTCGCCGGCAAGATCTCCGAGCTGCTGCACGCCGACGCGCGGCGCAGCGAGGTCACGATCATCGACGCCGAGGGTAAGGTCACCGTCACCGAGACCGAAGGCGACGACGCCGTGCGCGCGCTTCTGGCCAAGGCGATCGCGGAAGGTGCGCGCATCGAGAGCGTGGTGCCGAAGCGCGAGTCGTTGGAGGAGATCTTCGTGCGGCGCGCCATCTGAATGACGAACCGTCGGACGGTCGTCTTGATAGCGGCAGTCATTTCAGGCGCGTCGTGTCGGCGCGCGCCGTCGAACGAAGAATCGAGCTCGGCGGTGCCCTCGGCTTTGCCCTCGGCCGTGCCTTCGGTGGTGCCTTCGGTGGCCCCGCTCGCCGAGGACCGCGAGCCCGACGCGGCCGCTGTGCAGGCCGAGGCGGCAAAGGCGGACGCGCTGCGCGAAGTCGAGCGCGCACGGAAGCGGATCGTCTTCCTTGCGTTGCCGCCGACAGCCGCGCCCATCGGGTCGGCGCGGTTCTTCGGGCCGAGCTGCCCAGAGGAATACGGGCTCGTGCACACGGACCGCGGCGACTACTGCGGAAAGCTTTGCGGGCTCCACGCTCACGGGTTCTGCGATGACGACGACGCGGGCGACGCCTCGGCGCGCTGTTGCGGCACCCACGCCTGCGATCGCCGGATGGCGAACCGTGGGTTCGTGCCGCCGGACGGTCCGATGCCGTCCGCGTGCTCGCCCGACGAGAGGCCCGCCGCGCGCGCACGTCGCGATGGCGGTCGCAGCACGCGCTGAAGGTGAGCTCCGTGCGCCGCGCGTGAAGCCTCAGAGCGCTCAGAGCGCGATCACTGGATTCCGATCGCTGTGCTTCCGAGCTTGACGAACAACGACGCGCCTTGCTTGAACGCGCGCCCCGACGCCCCGGCCACGAGATCGGCGAGGCTCGCGGCAGCAGGCGCGCCCGCGGTGAGGTCCGCGCCGACGAGCTCGACGACGACGTCCTCGCCTGCCTTCTCCCCTACGAGCTGCAGCGTGCCGCCGGTCGGCGCCTGAGCGAATTGAAAGCGGTAACGAAGGCTCTGGTTGACCATGACCGGGAGTTGGTACCGCGCGGTTCCGGCGTTTGTGAGGAGCTGCGTTGCGCCGTCGGAGCGCGTGATCGTCGCGGCGACGGGGGCGGCGACGGCGGCCGCGAACCTCGGCGTGAAAAGGAGGATGCGGAACGTCGTGGCTGGCGAGCAGGCAAACCACAGCGGCGACGTCCACGGTCCGGCAGCGCAGGCTGCGCCACGGTTGATGGGGATATTGGGAAGAACCAAGTAGCCCTTCTTGCCACTGACGGTTCCATCCACGTCGACGAACGCGCCCTGGTACGCGCCGCCCGCGTCGCCGAAGTCGAACGCGGGCGGGAAGACGTTGCGGGTGTCCGCCGCGAACGTGATCCGCTGCAGCTTGTTGTCCATCGACTGCAGTGCGGCACCGTTGTTCGCGAAAACGTAGACGGAGCTCGACGCGCGACCGAAGCCCGCGAAGTGCACGCCATCGAAGGTGACCGGGCCGTCGTAAAAGAGGTAGCCCGCCACGGTGCCGTCCTTCGGGTCGGCCAGGCTGCGGCCCGTCGCGAGCTCGAGAATCGAGACCGGGGTCCCGGTGTTGTCACTTTCGCCGACGACCACGCTGTTCGTGAGCTGGCTACCGTAGGAGAAGAACGCGCCGCGTACGTTGTCGGCGGCGATGAGGTCGTCGAACTTCATGTTGCTGCCGTGCGCCCAAACGCCGCGAGCGCGCGTCTTGTAATAGGTCGTGCTCTGGAACACGGCGAGCGACGTGGGCTCGTAGAGGTGTTGTGTCTCACCGTCGTCCTTGGGCGCGCCGATCACGATCGCCATGCCACCGGTCGAATGCGCGACGTTGCTCTTGAACTCGGTGAGCGGTGTGGTCGACGGGTTGATCTTCACGCCCGCAGACGGTCCACCGGGCGCCGCGGCAACGCCGTACCAAAAGCCTGATCCATCCGAGCCCGCGGACACGTTTCGCCGCACGTGGTTGTCGGGATTTCCGATCCAGAACGTCGCCGGGCCAAGCGCATCCGGGCCGCGCCGCGCCGTGTCCGAAACGCGCAGCCCCTTCGCGGGCCGCCGGGTGACGAGGCCGAGGTTGTCCTCGATCACGTTGCCGCGCTCCACGCCGTCCTCGAGGAAGATCGCGTGGCCGGGATTGTCGTAACAAACGTTCGACTGGAGCAAGCCGTTGTCGGCGCCGTGCACGGTGATGCAGCGGTTGTATGTATGATGCACGCTGCTTCCCTTCACGTACTGGCCGGCGATGTTGCCCGCGAGGTGCCAGTGAATGGGGTAGCGCGCGAGCACGTCGCGCTGACCCATCCGCGTGAGCTCGACGTTGTCGAGGTGCAGCGTGGTGCCGGCCATCATCATCAAGTGGGCGCCGTAGCCGCTCGCGACCGAAGCGTCGTCGCCGCGAAACACGATTGGGTGATCGAGGAGCGCGACCTCTGCCCGCTCCTCGAGCTTCCACGTGCGCGTTCCGTTCGTCACCGTCTGCGTCGTTCCCCAATGCAGGAACATGAGCGGTCGATCGAGCGTGACGGTCGTTCCGACGACCGACGCGACCGCCCGCTCCTCCGCCTGGTTCATGTCGAAGTCCGTCGAGGCAATCACGATGCGATCCCCGCGGCGCCAGTCGGTTGCGCGATCGAGCACGAGCGTCCTCGCGCCCGCCGGTGCGTTGCCCGAGATGCGCACCCACGACGTTCGCGGCTTGCCGTGCATCTCGATGGTGCCTGTGCCCATCGCCGCGATGACCTTCGTACCCATCCCGATCGTCGGATCGGTCGGCCGCTCGCCGGTCATCGTCACGACGAAGCGGTTCGACATCGGCGCGGCCTCGCTGCCGCACGCGAACGTGCCGGTGACGAGAATCGATGCCGTCGTGATCGAGCTGTCGTTCGCGCCACAGAGCAACGTGCCCGCGATCTCGACGCTGCCGGGGCGAACGTCGACGTCGACGACGACCGTCTTGCCGCGCGCGATGATGACCTTCGCACCATCGGCGGGGACGACGCCGCCCCACGTCGCGGGATCGGACCACAGCTCACCCACGGGCTTCCACGCCGACGGTCCGAGATCGGGGTACGCCGGAACCGGCTCCTCGGGTGCGGCGTCGGCGGCACCGCCGTCGCCATCGCCGTCGACAACGACCGTTCCCGCGTCACGTTGCAAATCGGGACCGGCGGGGTTGGTTGCGTCGTCGCCGCTGCAGGCGCTGAAGGCTGCGAGGAGCGCGATGAGGCTGAAACCGATCGTGTGTCGCATCAGCAGATCACCTAGCACTTCTCGTTCGATCGTCCTCCCGCGCACGCCACGCTTAAGAACCTTCTTAAGCGCGAGGGCTGCCCATGAACGGCGAGCGAACCAGGTGAACAAAAACCTCCGTGTAGCTAGAACCTGCCCTCGACGCCGACGACGCCGCCGGTGGCACCATGCTCACTGACGAGCGGCGCGATCGTCGGCTTCCAGAAGGCGCCGCTCGGCGGTGGAAGCGTGAGCGTGCGCTTCTTCGTGATGAGGAGCTCGGGCTCGTACTTCGCGTTGGCTTGGACGATGCCGACCGTGGCCGTGACGAGGAACGCGCCGTACGAGGCGAGGTTCAAGATGCGGTAGCCGTTCGCGCGATCCACGGCCGCCTGGGCCTGCGTCGAGCGGAAGCCGTTGGCCTCGTTGAACAGATCGCGCGACGACTGAACCTCGGCGAAATAGAGCGGCACCGCGATGGTACCCAGGATCACGAAGGCTGCTTCGGCGCCGAGGAAGATCCAACCCGCCACCGGCTGGTGGTTCTGGAACTGCCCCGCGCCGAACGGAAGGAACGCGATGAAGCGTGAGTGCTGCTCGGTGATCTTCTCTTCGCTCGCGAGCTTCTCGAGCATCGCGAGGCGCGCGATCTGACGCTTCTTCTCGGCCTCGTCACGCGCGCGCTTCTCGGCTTCGCGACGCGCTTGCTCTTGGGCCGCGGCGTTGAGGCGATCGCGGATGCGGTTGCGCGTGTCGCTGAACGCGTCGAGCACCTCGGTCGGGAAGCTGAGTGGGTCCGGCTCGTAGTGCGGATCCTTGAGTAGGAGTTGCTCGAAGAGAGCGCTCGCATCCTTGGGGCGCTGCTTCGCCATCATCACGGCGCCCCAGTACATGTACGCGGCGGTGACGAGCACCGGGTCGTGCAACGTGCCCGTCTTCGGGTCGAGCATCGTCTTGAAGCGTGCGTCGGCCTCGTCGTACTGGCGCGTGAGGTACGCGTTGCGGCCCTTGTCGAGATCACCCTGCTCGTCGGCGTACGCCGTCGTCTCGATCGCGAGAACGAGCGTAAGTGCGGCCAAAACAGTTGCGGCGGCGAGGGAGAGTCGTCGAGCCATACGCAGGCGCCTCGACGCCCTGACGAGGACGAGAGGTCGCGACGAGCGTACTCGTTACGGAGCCTCTTGGGCGAACCCCACGTGCGTTTCTTTTCCGGCGAGCAGCGTCGCGCTTTCGGTGCGGCCCGAGGTGAGCTCGACGATGTGCACCACCATGCGGCTCCCCTTCATGGGAACGCGGGCCGGAACACCGGGGCGCGGGCTGATGGTCGGATCCTCGGTGATACGGTACGTCCCCTTCGGATCACCGTCGATCGTGAGCAGCCCCGGTTTGATCTTCATCGCGACGTCGACGGCTTCCGGCTCGTCGCCCGCGGCAAAGACGCGCTGCTCCGGCTCGCACGCGTCGTTGGCGCACGTGAATTTGAGCGTGTGCGGCAAGCCGTCGATCGTGAGCTTCATCCCCGGGGCCGCGGACGCTGCCGGATCGCCGTCTACGGCGATGCTCACGCCGAACTGCGGTCGCACGCTGTTGATCGTGATGGTGCGTTCGATCGGCTTTGGCGGGACCGCGCTCTTGAGCGGTGCGGGTGCAGGCACGGGCGCGACGAAGGGCGCCACCTTGACGACGGGTTTGAAGCTCGGAACGAGCGGCGGCGCGATCGTCGGTAGCACAGCGCTCGGCGTCGTGACGAGGACGGGACGCGCGTTGCCCGTCGATCCCTTGATGGCGCTCGTGACGAAGAAGGCGGCGGTACCGAGGAACACCGTGCCGAGCAGGATCGGCGCCATCTTGCGCACGAGCTTCGCGCGCGCCTCGGCGCGGTGCATGCTCGAGACGATGCGAAGCAGCTCCTTGTCGAGCGGAGCGTACGCGAGCGCGCGGTTGTAGTCGGACGCGGCCGCCAGCGTGTCGCCCGCGGCGCGCGCTTTCGCGGCGCGATCGACGAGGCGCTCGATGAGGCGCTTGTCATGCTCGATCTCGTAGCCCTCGGGATCGTCGAGCCAGCTTTCGATCTCCTTCTTGCCGCTCTCGATACCGAGCCGATCGAGCTCCTCGCAGAACGCAGTCCGCATCGCGTTGGCGTCGACGAAGCGCTGCTCGGGATCGTGAGCGAGCGCGCCGTCGAGCCGCGTGCTCCATGCCTTACCAACGGTCGCGCGCTCGCGCTCGGCGCTCGAATAAACGCCGTCGAGGACGCGACGCAGCACCTGCGCGGGGTTGGTGCCTTCGAACGGAAGGTGCCCCGTCATGCACTCGTAAAGGAGAACACCGAGCCCGAACACGTCGGCGCGCGCATCGACGTCCCCGCCCTCGATCTGCTCCGGCGCCATGTGCGCGGGGCTGCCGAGGACCTGCCCCGTCGACGTGACACCCTGCGCGTCGAGGAGCTTGGCGATCCCGAAATCGGTGAGCTTGATCTTCACGCGCTCGGCGCCGTGACCGCCGACGCCTTTCACGTGCTCGACCATCACGTTCTCGGGCTTGATGTCGCGGTGAATGACGCCCGCGCCGTGTGCGTGCGCGAGCGCACCGAGGAGCTCGATGCCTATCGCAGCAGCGACCTCGGGCGGCAGCGCGCCATGGCGTTGCAGGAGCTTTCGCAAGGTGCAGCCGCGAAGGAGCTCGACGACGAGGTACTGCTCCGGCTCTTCCGGCGCCGAGACGTCGAACACCTCGACGATGTTCGGGTGCCGCAGCATCGCGACCGCCTTGGCCTCGACGAAGAAGCGGTGCGCGACCTCGGCCGAGTCACGCAAGTGGGGATGGATGACCTTGATCGCGACGTCGCGCCCGAGCCGCGGATCGTGCGCGCGGTAGACGGTCGCCATGCCGCCATGCCCGAGCTCCTCGACGACCTCGTACTTGGTGAGGGTCGGGAACCGGCGCGACGAGCCAATGGACTGGGCGGGTCCCGAGGCAGCCATCCGGCGACGAGCTTACCACGCGCGCCGTGCTTGGCTTCCCGGCTCTCGAGCTCTCAGAGGCAGCCGCAGGTGAACCGGTCGAGCGGACACGTTTTTTTCGTCGCCGGTGGGATCGCGTCACATGTGCCCTGGGCGAAGCTCGTGCTCGTCGCGGAGCACTTGTATTCGGCCTCCCAGCCGCCCTTGTCACCGAACGTCCACGTCGTGGCGGGATCGCAGGTCTTTCCGTTTGATTTGCAAATGTCGGCGCAGCTGCGCGGAGCCTTGGGATCGCCGGCAATGCGCGTGTGGCCCGGACCAAGGCAGCAGCACGAGATCGGCGTGCCTGTCGCGCCGCCGAGTGTGTAGCTGCTACCCGTGGACGGGTCGGCGTAGGTCGCCGCGACGACATCGGTGCAGGCGCTCAGACCCACGTATTTGTAGGACGTGACGGTGTTGACGGTTCGCGAGTAGCTGACCTGTCCCGCGACGGACCCTGTCACGTTGCCGAAGGTGCAGCTGTTCGAGCAAGCGTAGCTGCTGCCCGTGCAGACGGCCGCGCACGACGTCCCCGCCGTGCTCGACCCCACGATCACCTTTTCGGGGGGAAGCGCTGCGTCGATCCCGGTGTCCTTGGCTGCATCGGACGCCTGGGCGCGCGCGTCGGCGACCGCGGCATCGCTCTCGTTCTTCTGCTCGTCGGGCACCCCTGCGTCGGCGCCATCGGGCGTGGTCGTCTCGATGACCGAGCTGCTGCATGCGGAGGCAGCGGCGAGGAGGGACACCAGCGTAGCCATCGCGGCGAGCCTTTGGACACGTGCAGTCTTCATGGTTGCAGCGCTACGCAAGCGTTGGGCCGTGAGGCGCGCGCGGAATTCCGGCGCATTCAGGCACCCACACGCACACACATGGGCGGTCCGGGCGGAACGATCCGGTTCTTCGGCTGCTCACGTGCGAGGTCGCGAGCGAATTCGCGAGCTCGCTCGCGGGGGGTCGCGATGCGCGCGGGGCGGAGCGCTCAGTCCTTGAGGCCGAGACGCTTCAGGCGGCTGCGGAGCGTGCTTTCGCTGAGGCCGAGCGAGCGGGCCGCCTTCGACTGGTTGCCCTCGGCGCGCTGGAGAATCTGCGCGAGGATCTCGCGCTCGAGGTCGTCGAAGGTGGTGCCTGCATCGGGCACTCGAAGGACGATCATCTCGTGCGCGTCGGCCGGCGGCACCGACGGGCTGCGGACGATCTGGCCGGGGAGCGTTTCGGCAAGGACGGGAATCGCCGCGGGAAGCTGGAGATCGTCGGGATCGACCTCGCGGCCTGCGTGGTAGATGGCGAGGCGCTCCATCACGTTCGAAAGCTCGCGCACGTTGCCCGGCCACGAGTGCTTCTCGAGCGCCGCCCACGATTGATCGGTCATGCGCGGCAGCTGGCGGTTCATGCGGCGCGCGGCGTTCTCGAGCATCGGTGCGCCGAGGCCGCGGACGTCCTGCGGACGCAGGCGCAGCGGCGGGATGAAGATCGGGGCGACCGCGAGGCGGTAGTAGAGGTCGAGACGAAAGAGGTTCGATCGCGCATCGGACAGGAGATCGCGGTTGGTCGCGGCGATGATGCGGCAGTCGATGCGGCGCGGCTCGCTGCCACCCACGGGCCAGATCTCGTGCGACTCGAGCGCGCGAAGCAGCATCGCTTGAAGCGACAGTGGGGCTTCGCCGATCTCGTCGAGGAAGAGCGTGCCGCCATCGGCGAGCTCGAAGAGGCCGCGGCGCGAGGATTGGGCGCCGGTGAACGCGCCCTTCACGTGACCGAAGAGCTCGCTCGTCATCAGCTCGGGTGGGAGCGCGGCGAGGTTCTGCGCGACGAAGCGACCGCGTTTCCGCGCGCTGCGCTCGTGGATCGCGGCGGCCACGAGCTCCTTGCCGACGCCTGTCTCGCCATGGAGGAGGACGCTCGCGTCGGTGCCGGCCACCGCGATGACTTGCTCGAGCACCTTCGCCATCGGCGGCGACGTGACCTGGAGGCGCGGCCGCACGACCGCGCGGTGCACGGTCTCGAGGTCGTCCTTGAGGCGAACGTTGGCCTTCGACAGCTCGAGCAAGAGGCGACGATTTTCGACCTCGAGCCGACGCTGCTCGGCGGCGCGCGTGATCGTGAGCTTGAGCTGCTCGGCGTCCCACGGCTTCTGCACGTAGGCGAAGACGTGGCCCTTGTTCACCGCGTCGGCGAGATCGTCGTGATCGCTGTAGCCGGTGAGCAGGATGCGTTGCGTGTCGCGGTGCTGCTCGTACGTCTTGGCGAGCAGCACCGAGCCGCGCATCGGCTCCATACGCATGTCGCTCACGAGGACGTCCCAACCACCGTCGGAGGTGGCGAGCGCTTCGAGAGCCTCCTCGCCGCCGGCGACGCAGGTGACGTCGAAGTCGCCGGAGAAGATCGCCGCGAACACCTCGCGGACGTCTTCCTCGTCGTCCGCGTAGAGCACGCGAATTCGCTCAGCCTGATCGTTCGGACCGGATGACGAGGAGCTCGCGGCGTTCGACATGGCGCGCGGCCACGATACCTCTTAAACCGAAACTTGGGCCAAAAGCTCCTCGTGGAAAACGCGGAACGCGCTTTCTTTCGGCCACTCCGGTGCGCCTTCCAAGAGCGCGCGGACCTCGGAGCTCTTGCCCTGATCGACGAGCACGATCGCAGCGGCGTAGCGCATCGCCCAGTGAATCAGCGGTGACGCGCGGCCGGCAGCGAGGAGCGCGCCCGCATCGTGCACGTTGCTCTCGTGTGCGAATGCGCGCGCGAGCGCGGTCATGCCGCGGCGAAGGCGCCCGACACGCTTCGAGTTGAAGAGCCCCACTGACGGAAGTGGCATCTTCTCGAGCACGCGCGCCTTTTCCATCGCACCTTCGCGGTCGCCTTCGAAGGTGTCGAGCAGCGTCTCGACGAAGAGCCGTTGCTCGAGCGCGGCCTCCCATGCCGGGCCCTTCGCCGCACGCGCAAGCGCCGCGCGCGCTGCGTCGATCCAACCGTAGGACGCGTACGCCGTCGCGATCATCAAGGGCGCCATCGTCTCCGGGTAGGTCACGCGCTCCATCGAGCCCGCCCACGTTCCGAGAACACGTTGCACGTCGCCGCTCATCAAGAGGCGCCGCATCCGACGACGCGCCAGTAGCGCCGGCGCCATCGACAGAACCGCGATGAGAAAAAACGGGAGGAGGTAGCGCGGGTCTTGCCAAGCCATTCGCGCCGCGACCATCGCGCAGAGCGCGCTGATCACGATCGACAGCAAGGAGAAGCTACGAACCCGACGCGCCACCTTCACACCTCTTCAGCCTTCAATCTTGGGGCTGTGGGCGCGGGACGCAACCGCATCCGCCACCTGAGGTGCGTCGCCGCGGAATCGTCAGCCGTTTTTCGACGGATCGCCGATGCCGTGACGGCGCAGGTAGCCGCGAACGTGCGCGCGCTCCATCGCCGCGCGGCGGCCAATCTCACTGACGTTGCCACCGCACTCGGCGTAGAGCGCGGTGAAGTAGTCGCGCTCGAAGCGCGCGAGGACGTCGCGTTTGGCATCCTGGAAGGTGCGGCCGCGCGTGGGCGTGGACTCGGCCGTGCTCGTGAGCGGCGAGAGGTGCTGCGCGATGTCGAGCGGCCCCTCTTTACCGAACGCGAGAGCGACGGCGACGACGTTGCGGAGCTCGCGGACGTTGCCGGGCCAGTCGTGGCGCATCAAGCGCTCGAGCGAGTCGTTCGTGATGCGCGCGTAGGCGCCCTTGTCGCCGAGGTCGATCAGCATCCGGCGCACGAGGGCTGGGATGTCCTCGAGACGGTGACGCAGCGCGGGCAGCTCGACCTTGATCTGCGCAACGCGGAAGTACAAGTCGCTTCGGAAGTTGCCGTCGTTGACCTCGCGCACGAGATCGCGACGCGTGGCCGCGATGATGCGGACGTTGACGGGGCGGTAGCTGTTCGAGCCGACGCTCTTGATGCGTTGCTCGGCGAGAGCGCGCAGGAGCTTGGGCTGGACGTCGACCGGGAGCTCTCCGAGCTCGTCGAGGAAGATGGTTCCGCCGTCCGCCTCGACGAACGGGGACACCCGCTTGTCGACGGCGCCGGTGAACGATCCGCGCTCGTGACCGAAGAGCGCGCTCTCTGCGAGAGT
>CAXSGV010000080.1:9767-18483 GCA_964236615.1 uncultured Polyangiaceae bacterium | reverse complement strand
GTGACCGCGAGCGAGCCGCCGAGCGTGGGCGGTGCGGGATCGGGCCCGTCCTCGACCTCGGGTTTCGCGTCGAAGATCTCCTTGAGGCGACTGTAACCAGCGCGACCGCGCTGCACGATCGAGAGCGCGAACCCGAGCGCGATCATCGGCCACGTCATGCGCGCGAGCGCGAGGCTGAACGCGAAGAAGTCACCCTGCGTGATGCCGCCGTTCTCGGGGCCGCGAAGGAGCAATGTGCCGCCGTACCAAAAGAAGACGAGGATACCCATTGCGCCAACGCCGCCCATCATCGGACCCATCGATCCGCGGAGGCGCGCCAGGCCGAGGCTCGCGTCGAGGTAAGCTTTGTTGGCGTCCTCGAAGCGGTGCAGCTCGCGCTTCTCGAGCGCAAAGCTCCGCACGACGCGAACGCCGGCGAGGTTCGTCTGGAGCGAGTCCGAAAGCCGGCCGAGCGCCTGCTGGTTGGAGCGCGTGCGCGTGAAGAGCCCCTTCGAAAAGCTGCGCGTGATCAAGATGAGCAGCGGCATCGTCACGAAGCTCGCGAGCGTGAGCCGCGTCGAGATCAAGAGCATCACTTGGAGCGCGCTCGCAAACCCGAACACGACGTTGATCATCGTGAGGATGCCGAAGCCGAAGAGCATCCGCACTTGGATGAGATCGCCCGTGGAGCGGGCCATGATCTCACCGGAGCTCATTTTCCGGTAAAACGCCGCGCCCAGGCGATGCAGGCGATCGAGCAAGATCGCGCGCATCTCGTACTCGACGTCGCGCCCCGCATTGAAGATGAGCCAACGACTCGCGACGCGCGTGCAGAAGGCGAACGCCGACAACGCGAGGATCGTCGCGGCAGGTCGCCACGCGAGCTCGGGGTGTGGACCGAACACCAGATCGATCGCGGCCTTCGAGAGCCAGTCGATGCGGTTCATCGCGAACTGGAAGCCCGCAAGCATCAGGCCGCCGACGAGGTAGGCGGGTACGTGACGGCGCGCTTGTCCCTCGAGGGACACGGGAAGGTTTCGGACGACCAGCATTCGTCAGCGAGCGGGCAGCGGTCGGCGGTGCGATGACCCGAGCTTCGGGCGAGCGGCACCCTCCGCAGTGGCGATCAGATCTTTGACGTCGAGGTGGGTCGCGAGCAGGCCGAGCATGACGCGCGCGCCGCCCTTGCCATCGAGCGCCTGAACGACGCCCGTCTTGCCGACGAACGGGCCCGCGAGCACGCGTACGCTGGTGCCCTTCTCGACGCGGATCTTCGGATCGACCTCGGTGACCAGGGACGTCTTGCGAATGGGAAGGCGACGGAGGAGCGCTTGATTCGGCGGCATTACCGACGGGCGCCCTTCGGACGTGGGGCCAACGTCGAGCACCGCGGCGGGCACGGGGTTCACCATCGACGTACGGCGTGAGCGCTTGGCGCGGCGGGCATCCTTCGCCTCGCGCGGGGACATCGTCGGTTGCAGAGGATGCTCGACCAGGATCTTGTAGAGCGGACCGAGCGCGACGAGCGCGTCGGCGAGCTGCTCATCGAGGGTCTCTGCGTGCTCGACCACGATCTCGCGCGGGACGTTCCAGCCGATCCAGATCGGCTCGCCTCGACCGAAGAGATCGCGGAGCTTGCTGCCGCGGACGTCGTGCACGCCGATGCGTGCGGGCTCGTCGGCGAAGCCGATCGTGAACTGCTCGGGCAGCGTCTGGAACGCGGCCACGATCGGACGCAGCGGAATCGAGTCGTAAGCGCGGACGCGCTGAGGCGCGCGGTTCGCCTTTCGATCGGGTGACTTCACCTCGGGATCGAGCTCGAGGCTGACCTCGACGTGGTGGCTGTCGAGACGAAGGGCGAGCTGAACGTTGCAGTCACGATCGCTCTCGCCGACGCGCGAAAAGCTCACGACCTCGCCGGAGCCCGCCCGTGCGGCGATGACACTGATGGTGACGTCGACCTCGACGGCGATCTGCGTGAGCCGCGCGGCGACGCGCTTTGCCCACCCGAGCATCTGCGGCCGCGCGTCGTCCCAGTCGCGAACTTCACCCGCTTCGCCGCCGAAACGATCGACGAGACCGAGCACGTCGGCGCTGGTGGCCGTGCGATGCGGCAACTTGGGAGGCATGGCCGCCCCGTTTCTTACGGACCTGCCGAGTGTTGTCAATGCTTCGTCCCTTGACGGAGAAGTCACGCGTGGGAGGATGAGCCCTCCGTTTCGACTCGTTCGTCCTCCGCGCCTTTCCACACGGGCGTCGTTCCGCCAGAGATACGCCCAATGCCCGATAGTCAGATTCGATGCTCCGATTGCGGTGAGCTGTTCCTCTTCAGTGAACAGGAACAAGCCTTCTTCGCCGAGAAGGGGCTCAATACACCTCCCAAGCGCTGCAAGCCGTGTCGCCAGGCGCGCAAGACAGCGAGCCCCAGTGGCGGTGGGGCCGGTGGCGGTGGCTTCGGTGATCGTGCGCCCCGTCCCGGCGGACGTGCACGACCGAGCACGGGTGGCTTCGGCGATCGTTCGCGCGGCGCTCCTGCGCGGGGCGCGCCGCCGCGTGGTGGCGAAGGTGGCTGGCGTCCGCGTGACGCTGGTGCAGGCCCGGCGCGCGCACCCGCGAGTCAAGCAACCTCGAGCAACGGGCCGCGGCCCAGCGGCGGCGCCCCACGCGAGAGCGGCGGATGGAAGACGCCGCACGCCCCGCACGCTCCCCCGCCCGGTGCGCGCGCACGCGACGCGCGCGAGCGCACGTTTGCCGGTCCGGCGCCGACGTCGCAGCAAACGCAGCAGGCGCCACGTCAGCAGGCGCCTCGCGACGACGACGCCAAGCCGGCCGCTCGCGAGCGCGCCGCGAAACCGAAATTCGACATCACGTGCGCCGAGTGCGGAGCCCCGTCCCAGGTTCCGTTCAAACCGCTCGAAGGCCGCCAGGTCTACTGCCAGCCCTGCTACCGCCTCCGCAAGATCGCTTCGCCCGATGCCGCAGCACCGCGCAACCTCGATGCCCAAGGCGCCGACAGCGGGATCGTCGAATAGCTATTTTTTCGCGGCGGGAATTGTAGAACCGCCTCCGCGTTACTAGACTACGGTCCCCATCGTGCCGCGCCGCAAGACCGAGACTACTCCGGAGGCCCCCGCCACCGCTTCAAGCGGAGCCACGCCGAAGAAGCGTGCGGCCCGTGCCAAGACCGCGGGCGCCGCCAGCAAGAGCACTGCGCCCGCGCGCCGTCGCGGCAAAGACTCGGGCGGCGGCACCGACGAAGAAGGCACCGAGCCCGAAGAGCGCGAAGAACGCGAAGAGGGTGACGACGACGTCATCGACGGCGACGCGGAGATCGTCGAGACGGACGACGACGACGTGTCCGACGCGGGCGCGGGCGGGGCAAAAGCCGGAGGCGGGCGTACCGCGGCGAAGAAGGCAGCGAAGGGTCCGTCCGAAGGGCTCGCGAAGTTCGACGCGATGGCAGCGTACCTCCGCGAGGTCCAGCGCCATCCTCTTTTGACGCCGGAGCAGACGCACGCGCTCGCGGTGAAGTTCGTCGAGTCGCAGGACGCGGGCGCCGCGGCCTCGCTCGTCACGGCGAACCTGCGTCTCGTCGTGAAGATCGCGTACGAGTACCGGCGCGCTTACAAGAACATCATGGACCTCGTGCAGGAGGGCAACATCGGCCTCATGCAAGCGGTGAAGCGTTACGACCCGTACCGCGGCGTGAAGCTGTCGTCGTACGCCGCGTGGTGGATCCGCGCGTACATCCTGCGGTTCATCTTGAACAACTGGCGCCTCGTGAAGCTCGGCACCACGCAGGCGCAGCGCAAGCTCTTCTTCAACCTCCGCAAGAAGCGCGCGGAGCTGGTGGCGCTCGGCATCGACCCCACGGACCTCGAGGTCGCAAAGCAGCTCAACGTGTCCGAGAGCGAAGTCGCCGACATGGACGTGCGGCTCTCGTCCGGCGAAAAATCGCTCGATGCCCCGGTCGGCGACGCGGACGGCCGTTCGATCTCGCGCATCGACATGATGCCGAGCTTGCTACAAGGCCCCGAAGCCTTGATGGCCGACGAGGAGATCAACTCCCTCGTGAAGCAAAACCTCGCTGCGTTCCGCACCACCCTCATCGGCAAGGACAAGGAGCTCGCGATCTTCGACGAGCGCCTCGTCGCCGACGACCCCCTCACGCTGCAGGAGCTCGGTGATCGCTTCGGCATCTCGCGCGAGCGCGTGCGCCAGCTCGAGCAGCGGCTCACCGGTCGACTTCGCGACTTCTTGCGCGCCGAGATGGGCGACGCCGCGGAAGCTCCGTAGCCGGCCGGCTCACCGAAGGCCTCACGGAAAGCGTACGGGGACGCGCCATGGAACGCGGCAAGCTCTACGTCGTCGCGACGCCCATCGGCAACCTCGACGACATCACGGCACGCGCGCTCAGCACGCTCCGTGAATGCGATCGCATCGCCGCCGAGGACACGCGCCGCACGCGCGGGCTGCTCTCGCACTTCGGCATCCGCGGCAAGAACGTCGAGTCGCTCCACGCACACTCACTCGATCGCGATGTCGAGCGTCTCGTCGCCGCGATGGTTGCGGGCGAGAGCGTCGCGGTCGTGACCGACGCTGGAACGCCCGCCGTGAGCGACCCCGGCGACGAGCTCGTGCGCGCCGCGATCGCGCAAGGCGTCGTCGTCGTGCCCATCCCCGGTGCGAGCGCCGTCCTCGCCGCGCTCGTCGCGAGCGGCCTGTCGGACGGCGGCGGCTTCCGCTTCTTCGGCTTCCTCCCCCGTGACGGCACCGCGCGCCGCGACGCGATCGCGCGCGTCTGCGAAACCGAGGAGGCGGCGGTGATCTTCGAATCGCCCAACCGAATCGCGGCGACGCTGAAAGACTTCGCCGAAGCGACGCCCGCGCGCGGCGCATGCGTCGCGCGCGAGCTGACGAAGATGCACGAGGAGCTCCTGCGCGGCACGCTCGCGACCCTCGCCGCCAGCGCCGAAGAGCGAGAGTGGCTCGGCGAGATCGTTCTCGTCCTCGGCGCCCACCGCCCCGAAGCTCGCGAAGCGGCCATCACCGACGAAGCGCTCGACACGCGCATCGACGAGGAGCTCGCGAAAGGGGCTCACGCGAAAGGCCTCGCGGAGCGCCTCGCCGCCTGGAGCGGCCGCTCGAAGCGCGACGTCTACGAGCGCGTCCTGACGCGCAAGAACCGCTAGCGAACGCGCGCTCACGCACGCGGAGGCGACGACCCGCGCCGGCGCCACCGCCCTCGACGGGCCCCTACTTCGTCGGTTTGGAGCGGCGCATGTAGCGGCTCTCGGGGGCTTTCGCGTTGGCGGCGGCCCCGAGGTCGCGGTCGGACTTGATTCGGCGCAAATCGCGCGCGAGGTCCTTCGCGTAGTCGATCCAGAAGTCGCGGCCCGGATCCGTGTCGGGGTCCTCGGGGACCGCAGCGCGGAGGGCAGCCAGCACCTCGGGCTCGACCGTGGTGGCGAGCAGTGCGATCGCTTCGCCGCGCGTCGGGTAGCGATCGTCGCGATCGAATGTGGGGATCTGACCGGTGGACGACGCCGGCGCGGCGTCGCTGGACGCTTGGTGCACGGGGTAGACGTCGCTCAGCCGCTCGCGCGGGCCGGCTCCGCTCGTGAGCCAATCGACGGACAGGCCGAGCGCTTGGGCGAGGCGACGCGCCGTGTCGAGCGGTAGGCGTGCGCCGCGCCCCTTGCTGCGGAGCGAGTTGATGTACTGCGACGTGAAGCCCGTGCGACGCGCGAGCTCGCCGCCCGTGACGCCGCGGGCATCCATCGCAGCGTCGAGACGCTCCTGCCACTCCACCTCACGCGCCACCATTGGACCTCAAGGTAGCGCCTGGATCGCGCACACGTGAGGGTGGACGCGATCCGAATCAGTTGACAACTATAGTTTCTGTTTCAGCTTGTAGAAGCATGAGCCCTGAAAAACCGCCTCTCCGCCTCGTCATCGCCTCCCGTACCGACATTGGAAACCTTCGCAGCTCGAACCAGGACATGGCGCTCGTGGGAGCGCTTCGTGCGACGGAGCGCCACCTCGGCGACTACACCGGCGACGTCGTCATCGCACCGGGCGATGGAGGCGCGATCCTCGCGGTGTGCGACGGCATGGGCGGCGCCGCCGGTGGGGAGGTCGCGAGCCTCAAGGCCGCCGAGGCGATCTTCGAGTCGATGGCGACGTGGGCGCCGACCGCCGATCCGCGTGAGCTCGGGCAGCGGCTCGTCGGCGGCATCCAGCACGCTGCGCGCGAGGTGTTCGGGATCGCGCGCACCACGCGCTCGCTCGCGGGCATGGGTACGACCGCGACTGTCGTGGCGCTCGTCGACGATCGCCTGCTGGTCGGGCAGGTCGGCGACAGCCGCGCTTACCTTCTCCGCGACGGCACGCTCGTTCAGCTGACGCGCGATCAGAGCCTCGCGGTTCTCTTGATGGAGCGCGGGCAGCTCACGGCGGAAGAGGCCGAGAAGTTCGAGCATGGCCACGTGATCCTGCAGGCGGTCGGCACGACGGAGGACGTCGACGTCGACCTCCGCTGGATACAGCTCGCCGACGGCGACGTGCTGATGTTGTGCTCGGACGGGCTCACCGGGCCTGTTGGTCACGTGCGGATCCGCGAAGTCCTCGCGAGCGTCGGCGACCCGGGCGACGCGTGCACCGCCTTGGTTCGCGCGGCGCTCGAAGGCGGTGGCCCCGACAACATCACGTGCATCGTCGCGCGCATCGAGGGTGCCTCGCGCGCGCGTACCCTTCCCATCCAGACGCAGCAGGGCGTGCCCGATCCCGACCCCGATCCGGAACCGCCACCCCCGCCGGCACCGCCAGCACCGCTCGCCGTACCAGTCCCCACGCCACCCGGGCCGGTGGCGAATGTCGATCCCAAGCGCGGCTTCTTGCGGTCTATCGTGGCGCGATGCGAACGCTTCATCTGCTCCGGCACGGCGAGACCGAGCTCAGCGCCGAAGGCACCTTCTGCGGCGACATCGACGCGCCGCTGAGCGCCCAAGGCCACACGCAGGCTCAGGCCGCAGCGATGCGCCTCGCGAAGCTCGATCTCGAGGCGATCTACGTGAGCCCGAAGCAGCGGGCGCGCTCGACGGCGGGGCCCATCCTCGAGCTGACGAAGATCACCGCGCGCATCGAAGACGGCCTTCGCGAGATCTCCTACGGCACCTGGGAGGGCAAGCGCGAGCCCGAGATCATGGTCAGCGATCCCGACGTCCACGCGCTCTGGGCAAATGATCCCGCCGTGCACGCGCCACCCGGCGGCGAGAGCGGCTACGCGATCGCAGCGCGCGCCCTTCCGATCGTCGACCGCGTCACCCACGCCCACGAAGGCAACGTGCTTCTCGTCAGCCACAAGGCGACCATCCGCGTGATCGTCTGCGCGCTGCTCGGGCTCCACGTGGGGCGCTTCCGCGATCGCATCGCGTGCCCGACCGCGTCCCTGACGACCTTCGAATTCAGCTCGCGCGGACCGCTGCTCGTGCGGCTCGGCGAGCCCACGAGCTGATTTCGCCATGAACGCCGGCGCGCTCGGAATGCGTTGCTCGCTTACTTCGCGGCTGCCGAGAAGACGATCGGGTAGACGACCGTCACAATGCCGCCCTCGGGCTGCGGGAAGGAGAGGTTGCTGAAGCCGCGGACGACGCAAGCGACGACGGACGAATCCGGAAGGTCGGAGCCACCGTCGGTCGCGGTGGTGACACTGCCGGTGCGGTCAATGACGAACTTCACGGCGACGCGGCCCTGGAGGTTCGGGTTCGTGCGCAAGCCGTTCTCGTAGCAGAGACGAAAGCGACCGAAATTCTGGCGGACGATGCGGCTGATGACCTCGGGCGGCAGGCGTCCGTTCACTTGCAGCGCGCCCGCGCGCATGGACGACGTCGAAGGCATCGGACGAAGGGCGCCGATGGGGATGTCGCCCTGGTTCTGACCGTGGCGAATGAGCCCGATGCCGCCGCCGAAGCCCTGGTCGGAATCGGCAGAGTCGCGTTCCTCCGCGCTGCGGCGATCGCTACTGAGCACGATGCGGGGCGAGCTGCGCGTCATGGAGCGTGCCTCGTCGGCGAGCTGCCAGATCGCTTGCAACGTGTCGTCATCCTTCGGTGCAATTCCGAGCTCTGCGATCTCGTGGTCCTCCACGAGGTGGTCGAACGCGGCGCGCCGCTCGGCGACGGCGGCAGCGTCGGCCGTCATCGATATCTTGATGAGCCCGCCGGGGAGCCGGCGGCTGAAGATGGTCGCCGTGGGCCCGTCCGTCACGATCGTGATCGCGTGCGCGCCGCTCGGCGCCCGCGCGCTGTCCGCCTGCGTGTCAGCCAGCGAGCCGCCGAGCGTGTAGAAGCGCAGCGCGGCCTCCTTGGTCTCGGGCCCGAGAAAAGATCCGAGCTCGCCGAGCTTGCTGCGATCGACGCGCCGCTCGGCCGCGGGCGCGACGGTCAGCGCGAACTCCTTTTCGACGGCGAGGAGTGGCGCCAGCGCGCTCTTGAGCGCGCCGTAGGTCACGTCTCGATCGACCACGAGCGCGAAGCGCGCGAGCCTCGTTCCGTCGTAGCTCGCTCGTAAAGGCGACGTCTTCATGATTCGCGCGAGAGCGGCTTCGCTTGGAGGGGCGGGCGGCGCGTTCCCCTCGGGCGATAGGTCGACGAGGAGCTTGCCGTCCTTGGGGACATAGAATGTGGTGAGGGTCTGCGCGTCCGCCCAGTCCTCGCGTGTCGTCGGCACCTCGAGG
>CAXSGV010000080.1:4482-9757 GCA_964236615.1 uncultured Polyangiaceae bacterium | reverse complement strand
CGCTGCGACGCCATGCCCGCTTTTTTCGTCGAGCGCGCTTGTGCAGCCCCGGCGCCGCCGACGAGCAAGATCAAGATGGCCCACGCCGCGAGCGACGCGCGTGCACGAAGGCCGGTGCTGCTTCCCCCCGCCGCGCTCGCGCGCCACGCAAAGCCGACGGGCACCGCGAAGCCGACGAGAAGGAGCGCGCTGTCGACGAGGCCGAGCACGCGCGCCGCGCGCATGCGCTCGAACGCCTCGGCGAGGATCCGTGCCTTCTGCGAAGCGTCCGCGGGCTCGCCACTGATCGCACCGAGGGCATCGCTCTTCGCCAGCGCGTACGTCACCAAGCTCGCGAAGAAGACCGACGACGCGGTGGCGAGCGCGAGCATGCCCAGCGTGCGAATCGTGTCTGCGTCCTCGCGATCGACGAGACCGGCAAGCGGCGCACGCCACGCGGCAAGCCCGCCGACACCGACCGAGCCGAAGAGGACGAGGAGCGAGAGCGGGTAGCCAAACTCTCCAAGGATCACGCGCGTCGCGAACGCGGCGATGAACACGAGCGAAAGCGCGCCCGCCGTCGCAACCATGGGGACCATTGCGCGTCGCGTCCGCGTGGGATCGATCGCCACCGCATCGAGTGACAGAACACGGAAGAGCGCGGCGAGCCCAACCAGCAACATCGCAAGCGCGGTCATCGTAGCCCCGAGCACGATCGTGCTCTCGGCCTCGCTGGTCCCTTCCGCGAGGATGTGCGCTTTCTGGCCTGGGTCAATCGAGGCGCCGGCAACCGCGGATAGCACGTAGCGGTAGTTCATCGCCGCGCCCGCGATGCCCATGAAGAAGGGCGCCAGCGCGGTGCCATAGAGCGCGGACCCCGGCACCTTGCGGCCCGCAAGAAAGAAGGCGCCGAGCACGCCGAGCGCAACGAGCGTGAAGAAGAAGGCGGCGAACGTGAGCCACGAGTACATGCCGCCGTTGCGAAAGAGGCGCCACGCAGAAGAGACCCCTCCCGTTGCCAGCGCGACCAGGAACGTCGGCGCGCTCAACGCGAAGAAGACCGAGACCGCGTAGACGATCACCATCCAGAGGACGCCTTTGCGCGGAACGGACGAGCCTGTCACAGGGGCGGCGTACATGGGCGCGGATACTATAGGCTCGCGCTCATGGCAGCCCGCGCTCCCTTCGTTCGTGGCGCCTCGGCGCTCGTCCTCGTTTTGACGACGTACGTCGGGTGCAAGGAGTCCCCTCCCCCCGCCGATCCCTCGACACCTGCCGCCGGCGCCTCCGCGAGCCCAACCTCGCCCGACGGGGCGGGCACCGCCGACGAGCCCGCGAGCGCGAGCAGCGCCTCGACCTCCGTCGCTGGACCGATGCCGACGGGTTGCAAGCGCGACGCGGAGTGCACGCTCTCGACCTTTGCGGGTTGCTGCACCTGCTGCCCGCGGCTCCCGCACGCGTTCCTTCGCACTGCCCTCGCGTGGCACGAGGCACGTTGCGCGAAGGTCGATTGCCCTCCGTGCAACACGCCGTGCGGGCCCGAGCCGTCCATGAGCGGCTACAACGCCGAGTGCGTGAAGGATGCATGCATCTCGGTCGCAGAGTGATCAAGGCTCTCGCAGTGGCGGTCGTGCTCGCGGTGATCGGCTGCGGCGGCTCGGAGCGCGCGCAGCCTCCCGCGAGCGCGTACGGGCCACCGATGCAACCCGCCGCGCCGAGCTACGGGCCGGCGCCGGCTCCGGCTTCACCGCCTCCCGCGCCCGCGGCGTCCATGCTCGCCTCGTGCAACGGCACGCCGCTCGGCGGGTACGGCGCACTCGCCGAGCGCGATCCTCAAAACCTTCGTATGTGTAGAAACGAGCCGGCGATCGGAGCGTTTTCGATGTCGGTCGGAGCGGGCGGCGCCATCCTGGTTCGCCCCGACAACGCCCCACCGACGACCTCGTGCACGGCCACAGTCTCCGGCTGCACCCTCCGTGCGACCTGCGATGATCGGCAAAACGGAGAGTTTGCCCGTCGCGCCGACTGGGAGATCACCTTCCAGGGGACGCATTACACCGGCCTCGTGAAGCTAATCGACAACTCGGACAAGCAGTCACTCCCGTGCTCTTCACGGGTGCTCGTCTCCGGCGATCGACTTCGGTAGACTGCCCGCGCCATGACCAGCAAGAAGAACAACAAGAAGAAGCCGAACGCGCTCGCGTCGGCTGCCACCAAGAAGCTCGCGCAGATCGGCGCACCCAAGATGTCGCCCGAGCAGCTCGCGCACGCGATGATGCACGCAGAGACCGACGGCCGCGCGGAGCGGGTCCCTCTCGACGATGGCTCGTGGGCCTGGAAAATCCAGGGTCCCGACGGTCAGCCACAGCTTCTCAAGCCGACGCCCGAGATCCTGTCGGCGCTCGAGCGCTTCGAGCGGGACGGACACCCACAGCACTGAACCAACACCTCGGTAGAGCCCTTGCCTGAAGCGGTGATTCAGGCAATCCTTCTCCGATCCTAGGCGCGCCCGGTTTGAGCTCGGCGGCCGTACTGCCGCTCGTGATGACCGCTGCCCGTCCGAGAGAACGCGCCAGCAACAAGAAAAGCGCTACACGAGACTGAAATGACACGTGACGAGCTGATTGAGGAAATCGAAGTAACCATCGCCGAGGTGAAGCCCATCGCTCAGCCGCGCGACCTCACGCAGATGCACGAGCTCCTCCTCGATGCGCGCGACGCCGACAAACAGGAGCAGCTCGACGCTATCCTCGTGCAGCTCCAGAGCCTTCGCGCATTCTGCGAAGCGCGCAAACTGAGCGAGGAATTCGTCCCCTCCCAGCGACTGCCCCACGGCCGCGTAAAACCTTAGTCGCGGCCCGAAGGTCTCAGTCGACGTGGCGCGCTTCCCACGTCACCTCGACACCACTCCCGAGCGTGGCGCGGACCGAGCAGTATTTCTCGACCGATAGCGAGACCGCGCGTTGCAGCTTCTTGTCGTCGACCGCGCCCTTCGCGAGGAACACGATCTTCATGCGCAGGAACGGCGAGGGGATCGCGTCGGCGCGTACGCCTTCGATCTCGATCGCGAGGTGCTCGAGCGGCTCCTTCTGCTGGCGGAGAATCTTCACGACGTCCATCGCGCTGCACGTCGCGACCGCGCCGAGAAGCATCTCCATGGGGCGCATCCCCTTCCCCTCGCCGCCGATCTCGGGGGCGCCGTCGACCGTGGCGCGACCACCGGAGTCACCGGTGGCCTCGAACGCCGCAGCACCCACCTGCTCGATCCGCACGCGCATCGTCTTTTCGGCGCCGTCTTGGCTCATGATCAAGAGTCCCCAGGTTGCGGCAGGAACAGCGGTGACGACACATAGCGATCACCGCGATCGCAAATGATGCAGACGATGGTCGCGTCTTTCCCTTCGCGTGCGAGCTCGGCCGCAATCAAGCGCGCCGCCCACACGGCGCCGCCGGAGCTCGTCCCGGCAAAGAGGCCGTCGGTCTTCGCGAGGCTCCGTGTCGTGCGCTCGGCGTCTTGCTGGTCGACGTCGACGAGGCGATCGATACGCGCGGGCTCGAAGATTTTCGGCAAGTAAGCGATCGGCCAGCGGCGGATGCCCGGGATGTTCGAGCCCTCGGTCGGCTGGCAGCCCACCATCTGGATGCGTGAGTCGAGCTCCTTCAACCCACGCGAGACACCCATGATCGTGCCCGTCGTGCCCATGGCGCTGACGAAGTGCGTGACCTCGTGGTTCGTGTCGCGCCAGATCTCCGGCGCCGTCGTTTCGTAATGCGCACCCCAGTTGTCGTCATTTGCGAACTGGTCGAGCATCAGGAAGCCACCGCGCGCGACCTTCTCGCGTGCGAAATCAATCGTCCCCTCCATCCCGCGGGCGCCGGGTGTGAGCGAGACCGTCGCGCCAAGCGCACGCATCGTCTGCACGCGCTCGGCTGTTGCGTTCTCGGGCATGACGAGCTCGATCGGGTAGCCGCGCGCCGCCGCGATCATCGCGAGCGCTATGCCGGTGTTGCCGCTCGTGGGCTCGATGAGGCGCACGCCCGGGCGCAGGTCGCCGCGCTCCTCGGCGCGCACGATCATCGATCTGGCCGGACGATCCTTGACGCTGCCGCCTGGATTGTTGCCTTCCAGCTTGGCGAACAGGCGAATGCCCACCCGGTCGACGCCCGTCTCGAGCTCGACCATCGGGGTGTTGCCGACGAGCTGCTCGACCGTCACTCGTTGTCTTGCGCTCACGGGTCCGCCTTTTCTTCGTGCTCGTCGTTTTGGTTCTGCCGCGCGTCCGTGTCCGTGAGTGGCTGATCGTCTCGGTGACGCTCCCAGTCGATGCCTTGCCACCGCAGCCCGCGCGACCGCTGCCGATCACGCGCCGTCAGACGAAGCGTGAACGGGATCATGACGAGGACCGCCAGCAGGACCGCGAAGACCACCACCCCTCGAATGTACCGCAATCGTCCGCCCGAGGAGGGGTACGATAGTGCTCATGGGCGCACCCCCGAATGGCCGGAGCACGAGGAAACACGACGCGGCCCGTGCACGCATGCTCGAGGGCGCAATCGACGAGATGGCCGCGAGCTACGAGGGCAACCTGGAGATCGACAACCTCGAGAGCGCTGCCCTTCCGAACAAGCGCGCCGTCATCGATGCGTTCGAGCAGATCAAAGCCTCGATGCTCATGGGCTTCTACAGCACACGCGCCCTCGACCACGGCAACTTGCGGCAGGCCCTCGCCGAGCATCTCTACCCTGCGTACTGCTCGCTCGTGGAGCAGATCGAACGCGCGATTCACTACGACCACTGGATGGGGCGCACCTGCACGCTCGCTCCGAGCGGCTCCGGTGAGGACGTTCTGCTAGCGCTCTTCACCCAGCTGCCCGAGCTGCGGCGTCTCCTCAACTCCGACGTGCAGGCCGCCTACGAGGGTGATCCGGCCGCGAAGGACGTCGAGGAGATCGTGTTCTCTTACCCTTCGATCGAGGCGATCGTCGCGTACCGGATCGCGAACCGCCTGTCGGTCGCGGGCGTCCCGATGATTCCGCGCATCATCACCGAGTACGCGCACTCGCGCACGGGCATCGACATCAGCCCCGCGGCGACGATCGGCGAGCGCTTCTTCATCGACCACGGCACCGGCGTCGTCATCGGCGAGACATCGGTCATCGGCAACAAGGTGAAGCTTTACCAAGGCGTGACCCTCGGTGCGCTGAGCATCCCGCGCCGCGACAAGGCCGGCGCCAAGCGGCACCCGACGCTCGAAGACGGCGTGACGATCTACGCCAGCGCCACGATCCTCAACAA
>CAXSGV010000080.1:0-4472 GCA_964236615.1 uncultured Polyangiaceae bacterium | reverse complement strand
GCTCTCAGGCCGCTGACACCGGAGGAGCGAAGAGCGCCACGATCCTCGGCGGCGACACAATCATCGGAGCGGGCTCGGTCGTCGGCGGAAACGTGTGGATCACGCGATCGGTGCCGCCCGGCTCCAAGGTGTTCGGCCGTGGCCGCGCCGAGCGCGCAGGCGACAGCCAGCTCCCGCCGCCGCCGGCCTCACCGTCCAACCCCGACGTCATCGTTCCGTCGGTCGAGGAAGGCGACTGATCTTCTAAGGGCAGGTCGTGCCGGTGCGCTGCATCGTCACCGTGCACAGCTCGGTGGTCGCGCCGCACGTGAAGTCGATCTTCGACGTGGCGGCCGTGAACTTCCCCGAGCATCCGGTCTTCGCCGTCGTGCCGAGCTTCAGCGAAGCGTTCGTGAACGTGCCGTCGCCTCCCACCTTGATGAGGCCGCTCACGGCGCCGGCGCCGCCATCCGCGGGCGAGAAGAAGCGCGCGGTGCAGGTGTCGCTCGCGCCGACGAGGCACTCGGTCGCCGCGACGTCGATGTTTCCGCAGCCCGGCCCCGTCGCGACGATCGTGCCGTAGCCGCCGAAGACATCGGGACAGCCCTTCGCGGCGTCGAGCGGCGCGGGGGCATCGTCGTTCGGGAGCGCGGCGTCGATCGGCGGAAGTATCGCGGCGTCGGCGCTGTCGACCGACGCGTCCTGGGGCGAGGTCGTTGCCGACGGCGTGTCATCGCCCGTGCACGCGGCGAGCGCGAGCCCCACGACCGCGAGAGCTGCTGCTGCATGACGAGACTTGCTTGCGATCACGGTTGCACGACCTTCTTGGCGACGCTTCCTTCGGGGTACTTGTACCAACCGGGATCAGCGTAGCTCGTGATCCCCTCGCGCACCTTGAGCACGGTGAACAGTCCGCCCATCTCGATGGGGCCGAAGGGACCGTTCCCCGACATCATCGGCAGCGTGTTCTTCGGGCGGCCCATCTCCATCATGTTGCCCATGCCGCCTTCGCCCATCGCCATGTAGCCGGGAAGCACCGCGCGCACCTTTTCTTCGACGCCGCCTTGCTTCACGCCGATCATGTTGGGCATGTCGTGCCCCATCGCGTTCATCGTGTGGTGCGACTTGTGGCAATGGAATGCCCAGTCGCCCGGCTCGTTCGCGACGAATTCCACGGTGCGTGTGGTGCCGACCGGAACGTCGACCGTGGTTTCGGGCCGCTGCGCGCTCTTCGGTATCGGGCCGCCCTCCGTCGCGATTTCTCGGAAGTCGTAGCCGTGTACGTGGATCGGATGGTTGTCCATGCTGAGGTTGCCGAAGGTCACGCGGACGCGATCGCCCTTCTTCACGACCCATGGATCGGTGCCCGGCCACACGCGGCTGTTGAACGAGAAGAGGTTGAAGTCGAGCATCACCGCCGGGTTCGGCGTCGCGGTGCCTGGCTCGATGAACCACTCGTGAAGCATGACGACGAAGTGCCGATCGATCTTCGTCTCGGCGACCTTCGGGTGGATGACGAAGAAGCCCGACATGCCCATCGCCATCTGCACCATCTCGTCCGAGTGCGGGTGGTACATGAACACGCCGTTCTGCTTGAGCGTGAACTCGTAGACGTACGTCTCGCCCTTCTCGATGTGCGGCTGGTTCAAGCCCGACACGCCATCCATTCCGTTCGGCAAGAGGATGCCGTGCCAGTGCACGCTCGTGCGCTCGGGGAGCTTGTTCGTGACGAAGATACGCACGCGATCGCCTTCGACCGCCTCGATGGTCGGCCCAGGGGTCGAGCCGTTGTAGCCCCATGCGTTCACGACCATCCCCGGCGCGAACTCGCGCTTCACGGGCTCGGCGGTGAGGCGGAACTCCTTCACGCCGTCCTTCATCACCCACGGAAGCGTGGACACGTTCGGCGTCACGACCGGGATGTAGGGGAGCGAAGAGGCGGCACGTGGCTGCGTCTGCGCGGTGGCATCACCTGCGAACGTGAAGAGAACCAAGGCGAAGAGAGCGATCAGAAATTTCACGGTGCACCTCGGGGCGAAGCTTGGGGCGCGGTGAGCCGCGTGGCCACCGCGCGCTCGAGATCGCTGCGCGCGATCCAGTAGTCGCGCAGCGCCTCGATGTACTCCTTGTAGGTCGCGAACTCGGCCTGCTTCGCGTTGAGCAGCTGGTGAACGCCGATGAGCATCGCGTCGTATTGCTCTTGCGACAGCCGCACGACGCTCTCGCGCTGCGGCACCAGCACCTTGCGGTACTCGTCGACCACGTCGCGCGCGACGACCACGCGCGAGCGCGCCGTACGAACCTCGGAGCGCACGTCGATCGACATCGCCTGGAGGTGGGCTTCGCTCGATCGCTTGAGCGACTCGAGCCGCGCCACTGCCGCTTGACGCTGGTCGAACAGCGGAAGCTCGATCGACGCGCGCGGCCCGAACGAGATCCGCTTCGAGCCACGAAGGCGCGCTGCCTCGACCTCGACGTTGATGAAGCCCGTCCACCGGGCGGTGCTCGTGAGGGACAGCATTGAGTCGATCGCCTGCACCTCGCGCCGCGCCGCGCCGATGTCCAGGCGATTTCGGATGGCGAGCGACTCGAGGCGCTCGAGCGGCACTTCGACCGGTGGAAGCTCGGGGAGGCGCGGCGCGAGCTTCCACGCCGTGCGAGCACCCCACATGCCCATGAGGCGCGTGAGCCGCTCGCGAGCGATCGCGCTTTCGCCCTCGCTCTTGCGGAGATCGACGCGCACTTGCGAGGCCATCCCGAGCTCGTTCGCGAGCGCGAGATCACTGAGGTTGCCCGCCTCGTGCTGGCGGCGCGCGAGCTCGGCCGCGGCCTCCGAGGCGCCCTGCACGAGGCGCCGTACGAGCACGACCTGCTCGGCGGCCTGGGCGCCGTAGAACGCCGCGCGAACCTCGGCGGAGACGCGAAGGACCTCGTCGGCGACGCGGAGCTTCGTCGCTTCGAGCTCGGTCTCGGCGACGCGCTTCTTCATCGGCAGGGTGAGGAGCTGCAAGAAGTCTTGCTCGATCGACACGAACACATTGGGATCGATGTGCTCGCTCTCCCACGCCGACATGCCGACGCCGAGCACGGGGTTCTTCAGCAACCCCGCTTGCACGAGATCGGCTTGCCCGATGGCGAGCTCCTCGAACGTCGCACGGAGGTGTGGGCTCGCGAGCAGGGCGATCTGGACCGCGCCTTCGACCTGCAAGTCGGACGCGAGTAGGCGATCGATCGCGGCGTCGGTCTGGCGTGTGGCCTCGTTGTCGCGATCCCAGGAAGGGCGGTGCCCGCTCCGCTGTTGAACCACGTCCGCCACGTCGCGGAACGCGGGCTCGGGCGAGGTCGACGCGCACGCCGTCGCGCTGCCGGCGAGCACGAGCGCCAGCCCCGACACGACGCGAGCGCGGAGACGCGCGCGCATCTCAGTGCCCGACATGACCGGTGTGGCCGCTGTGCCCCGCGGGATCAGCGGAGGACGCGGTGGGCATGGCGGGCGTGCTTGCGGAGCCCGTTGCGGTCGCGCGCGTCGTCGAGCTGCCCGGCGCGGGTGCCCCTTCCGCGGCTGCGGGGTTCGATGGATCACGGAGTGATTCGGAGACCGGTGCCGCGCCCGGCGAGCAGGCGGTCAGCAGAGCCACGACGACCAGGGGAACGACACGGAACATTCGCCATTGCTCTTACAACAAGTCGCGGCCTTCTTACTGCAGCCTCACGGCGAGGCGTATTTTACCGAACATCCGTACGCCTTGGTCTTCGCGTTCTTGACCGGTCGCTGCGCCGCGACGTCATCGACCGCGGCGTCGACGTAGCTCATGAGTGGACCGCCTTGGGGCGAGTCCCCTTCCCCATCGGGCGAGTTGTCGATCGCGCCCGCGTAGGCGAGCGTGCCTTGCGGGTCGACGACGAACATGTGCGGCGTGTTCGTGGCGCCGTAGGCGTGGCCGACGGTCCCATCCTCGTCGCGCAGAATCGGGTGCGTCATGTCGAAGCGCTTGGCGCCCTCCTTGACCGACTCGATGTCGCCGCCTTCACGGCCCGGCGCCGACGACACGATGGCGAGCCACACGACTCCTTTGCTCGTGTGGCGCGCGGCGGTGCCCTTGAGCGAGCCTTTCGTGTGCGACGCCTTCACGAACGGACACTTCGGGTTGAACCACTCGAGCACGACCGTCTTGCCGCGGTAGTCGGCGAGATGAACGCTCTTGCCCTCGAGGTCTTTCAACGTGAAGTCCGGTGCGGGCTTTCCGATCTCGGCGGCAGCAGCGCGCGTGCTCGCCGAGGCCACGGGCGTCGCGACCGCGGGCGACGTGCTCGCGGGGGAGGCCGCGGATGCGGCGGCAGGCTCCGACGTGGAGCGACCACAACCGAAAACCACGAGCCCGAGCGAAAGCCAAACGAGCGACGTCTTCATGCACGCCACTCTAGTCATGATCGTGCAGCAGGCCACCCCGCGCGCTTCATGTGCTCATCGCGCGAGAGATGACGCCGTGCGG
>CAXSGV010000079.1:17501-18528 GCA_964236615.1 uncultured Polyangiaceae bacterium | reverse complement strand
AGCACGCGGAGCTGTATGCAGAGGGCGTGCGCCGCGGCGGCACCCTGGTCAGCGTCAGCGTCGACTCCGCAAACGAGGATCGCATCCGCGACATCCTCGACCGGGACGGCGCGGTCGACATCGAAAGCCGCCTTTATGGCTACGAGCGCTTCTACGTCGTCGATGGCTCCATCATACCCGCCAACCTCGGTGTCAACCCGAGCCTCACGATCACCGCGATGGCCGAGCACGCGATGTCGAAGGTCGCAGCCAAGGTCGGCGCCAAGCTCTTGCCAGCGGCGACCGGCATCGGCGCGCTCCAGCTTGCGAGCATGACCGCGTCAGGGCGCGAAAATCTTGATTCCGCACTTGTTGGACGGAACGGCGGTGAACCGAGTCTGGGCAAGATCCCGTGAGTCGAACACGAACGTCCCGGTGACCTGCGTCTGCGTCGCCGTTGGCGGAACATTGACGAGCTTCTCGAGTGCCGGCGGGTCCCATGCGAGCTGCGGAATGTTCGCCGTCGCATCCGGAAGCATCGCCTGCGTGCACGGGCGCGGGTTGGTCCTCCACGAGGTGTCGAAGCGCACGGCGTCCCGCAGCGCGGTGATCTTGCCGAAGATGCGCGCCTTGAAGTTGCCGAACACCATGACGCCGTCGAGGAGCTCCATTGGCGCGCTCGGATCGCCCGTGATGCGCGCCTGAAAGCGCACATCGACCGGCGTCGCGGCGCCCGCGAGCTTGAGGCCGTAGAGGGCGAACGCGGCCTGGGACTCGACCTTGTTGCCGCTGGCGCGCACGTAATGGAAGGTGCCTTCGAGCTGCAGGGTCTCGTCGATCGCGAGGCCCGCCATCGTCTTCGTGACGCCGAGCTTTTCGGTAGTGGAGCGCGGCACTTTCACGTCGACGGTGAGCGCACCCCCCTCTTGATCGACGATCGTCGCGAGCGCGGGCTCGGCGTTGCCCGGTCCCATCGCGACCTTCACCGTGTTACCCGCGGGCGAGTGAGCGATGGTGCCGCGCCAAGGACCGATGGGGCCCGACGGGG
>CAXSGV010000079.1:9408-17479 GCA_964236615.1 uncultured Polyangiaceae bacterium | reverse complement strand
CCGTGATGAGGTTCGAGACGAACTGGAAATCCTTGCCGAGCGAGCGATCTTCGACGCGCTCGATGCTGCCCGAGACGTCGTCGAGGTCGACCTTGCTCGTGTCGCCGACGACGCGTGCCCAGACGACGTGACCCTTGCGCACGTCGATCTTCTGGATGCCGCCGCTCTTCTGGCTGCCGCCCTCTTTGAGCGGATGCATCGTGAGGTAGCGGTTCATGCCATCGCGCACGTTCGGGTACGGCCCGTCGACTGTCACGTCGACGTTGCTCGCGTCCATGATCTCGGGGGCTTCGTCGCGTACGTTGAAGCCGAGCTCGCCGACGTGCACGTAGACGCCGGGCATCTCCACGATCGTCGCCGTGACGTTGCGCAAGCGAATGCGGTGAAGCGAAAGGTCAACGTCTTCGATCCGCAGGGTGATTCCACGTGCTGCCGCCGCCGAGACGTAGCCGCGCTTCACGATCATCGGGAGCAAGAGGGCGAAGATGCCGGCAGATGCCATCAAAAAGACGAGGACGGCCGTGAGGCTGCCGCCACTCTTCTTCCGCGACTTGCCGCTCAGGTCGACGCCTGGCATCTCGAACGGAACTTGCGGCGCGATGGCCGGTAGCTCGAATTGCGCGACCGCCGGTGGGAGAAGCTGGCGAGGAATCGACGCGACCTCGTTCACCCCCGCCGTGTCGGGTCCACGCAAGCTCGTCGGCGGACGCTCGTTGACGGTGCTCAGCGCACCGGACGAAGGCGCTGGTGGCACGAGGCTGGACGGCTGCGTGCCCTGTATGCCCCACGTGGCCGAGCTGTTCTGTCGCGCCGACGCGGCCTCGTTCGGTCGCGCGCTGGCCGTCGGCGGACGCACGCCCGGTGGAAACGCCGAGTTGCGGCTCGGGGGCGGGGGCGCAGGAACGACGTGGATCGCGGCCTTCTTCGCGGCCGGCGCTTCGACCACGGTCGGCAGCGGTCCCACGCCCATGACCGTCGGGATAGGTGGCAGCGAGGCGCGCACCGACGACTGCGGCGTGCGCGTGCTGTGCGGCGGCGGATTCAACGGCGGCAGGGGCCCCGCTGTCTGCGGCACGGGCGTATGCGAGAGCTGCAGCGAGCCGGGCATGTCCTCGGGCTCGACGACGTAGATGCTACCCGTCGAAATCATGGGCGACGAGTCGACGCGCGACATCGAGCGCTCCTCGGCGAGGCCCTTCGACTCCGTCGACTTCCACGATCGCGTGGCATCGGCGGTCGCCTTGGCGCGGGCTTCAGCCTTGGATTTCTGGTTGATCGCGAGCTCCTCGAGGACGCCCTTCGCCTGCGCGCTCGCGGACTCGGGCGACTTGAGCAGCTCGATCTCGGCGATGCGCGCGGCGCGCTTCGTGAGCGAATCGCGCGCCATTTCTTCCAGCCACTCGCCGACCTTCGACGGGGTCGCGAGAGGCATCACCATCTCGAGCTGGATCGCCATTTCGCGCGCGGTGGCGAAGCGGTCCTCGGGCTTGCGCGCGAGCCCCTTGAGCACGACGTCGTCGAGCGCCTTCGGAAGATCGCCGACGACCTCGCTCGGGGGCTTCGTGTGTGTGTTCTTCGCGCGCGCGAGGATCGCCGAGGAATAGTCAGCGTCGAAGAGACGCTGGCCCGTGAGGAGCTCCCACAGCACGATCGACGCGGCGTAGATGTCGGTGCGGCGATCGACCTCGCTCTCGGCGGTCAGCTGCTCCGGCGCCATGTACGCGAGCTTGCCTTTGAGATCGCCCTCGCGCGTCATGTGCGCCGTGTCGGCGGCCTTCGCGATTCCGAAGTCGAGCACGCGTGCGATGCCGTCGGTACCGACGAGGACGTTTTGCGGCGACACGTCGCGGTGCACGATGCCGAGCTTCATTGCCCGCTCGTCGGTGGCCTCGTGCGCGGCGTGCAGGCCGTGGAGCACACCGACCATGACCGCGCCTGCAATCTTGAGCGGCATGCGGCCGCCGCTCGGCCTCAGGATGCGCGCGATCTTCGAGAGCGATTCGCCACGGATGTACTCCATGACGAGGAACACCTCGCCGTCGGTGGCGATGACATCGAGCGGCGAAACGACGTTCGGGTGGTGCACGCGCGCGGCGAGGCGCGCCTCGTCGAGGAACATCGCGACGAACTCGGGATCCTTGGCGAACTGCGCGTGAAGGCGCTTGATCGCCACCATCTTGGAAAAGCCGGCGGTGCCCTGAAGCCGTCCGATGTGCACCGTGGCCATGCCGCCCGAGGCGATCTCGCCGTGGAGCGTGTAACGCCCCAGGTTCCATGCGAGCGCATCTTCGAGAGACTCGCCGGCCATCGACCTCAACTTTTACACGAAGTCGATCAATCCCGCTTCTTTGCGGCTCTTTTCTGGTCCGTCGACGGGTAGGACAAGGGACGACCGCGAATGGGCCACGAACCAGACCGATAGGATGGCGATCAACAAGACGACCCCGACCGCGACGATCACCACGACCATGACGGCGGTCGTTTGGCGCCGCGTGTGCTCGCGCCAATCGGCCTCGCGGCGCGCCTCGAGCGCAGGAATCGTAGGCTCCATGGGGCGTGGGGTCACGGTGGGTGGGGGCGCTTCAGGCGGCGGCGGGCCCGCGATCGCCTCCTGAATTGCCGCGAGCAGGTGCGGTGGCGGAAGGACCTCGAAGAACGTTTCCGCATCGCCAGGGAGCGTCGTGGCCTGCGGGCGCATCGACGAAGGCACGTCTTCGGCCGGCCGCATCGTGGGGACCTCGGTGGCCTCCGGCGATGCCGCGGCGGGCGGGCGCATCGAGGGCAGCACCACGCGCATGGTCGGGCTCGTGCGGACCTCGGGCGCCCAGCGGCTCGGCGACGTCGGGCGGGAAGAGGGCGAGACACTCAGGGCCGCGGGCACGACCGTGAGCGCCGGTGCCGAAGCGCCCATGTCCGACGTCATCGCGTCCCACAGCTCGCCCGCGCTTTGAAAACGCTCTGCCGGCGCGGGCGCGAGAGCGCGCTCGAGGATCGCGAGCTTCGGACCCATCTCGAGCCCCGCAAGCGATGGCGGCGATGTTCCCGTGCGTGCGGGGCGATCGGTCAACATTTCGAGCAGCACGAGCGCCAGCGAATAGACGTCCGTCGCAGGGCCGCCGCCGTGCTTACCGTCGAGCTGCTCGGGCGCGGCGTACGCGCGTGAGACGAGGAGATCGGTTCGTGCGACCGCGTCGAGCTCGCGGGCGAGATCGCGAATCGTGTGCGCGATCCCGAAGTCCAGGATGCGGAGGGTGGGCGCATGAAACAGTGCGCCCGGCGTGATGTCGCCATGAAAGAGGCCGAGATCATGCGCGTAGGCCAGCGCCTCGGCGACCGGCGTGAGCTGCTCGACGACTTCACGAAGTGATCGGCCGCGCATCCTCTGACCGCGACGATCGTCGAGCTCGACCGCGAGCGAATGACCCTCGAACCACTCGAGCACCGTGTAGACGAGGTTGCCCTCCTCGCCGGCAGTCGTGCCGCTTCCGATTGCGCGCGCGACCTGCGCATCCCCCGTGAGGGTCTTCGATGCGCTGTGAATCCGGTCCCGGAAGCGCTCGACGAAGAGCGAGAGTCGCTCGGGAGCGACGAGCTTCTCGATGTGGAGAAAGCGGATCGCGACCTCTGCGGGGTCCCCGCCGTCCTGCGTTCCTCGGTAAAGCGGCCCGATTCGTCCGTTGCCGACGAGCCGCTCCACGAGAAACCGACCCGCGAGCGTTCGACCAACGACGTTCAGCGGGTCCGTCGTGACGGAGACCTGCATAGCTACTTCACGAAGCTAGAGCATCAGCCCGCGTACGGCGACTCCATCCTCCGTCATGCCGATCGGTCGTCCGATCGGGCTCGTCACGGTCTTGCCTGGATCGAGGCCGAGGAGCGTCGTCATCGTCGCGAAGAGATGCGGCACCGCCAGCGCGTTCTCGACGACCTTGCTTCCATCCTCGTTCGTCTTTCCGAACGCTTGGCCGCCCCGGATACCGCCACCCGCGAGGACCGCGCTCCACGCCGCCGGAAAGTGATCGCGCCCCTCGGTGGGGTTGATCTTCGGCGTGCGTCCGAACTCGCCCATGCAAACGACGAGCGTCGAATCGAGGAGCTTCCGCTGTCCGAGGTCCGCGAGCAGCGTCGCGAACGCGGGATCGAGCGTGCCCATCAGCTTCTTCGTGCGTTCGAAGTTGTCTTGGTGCGTGTCCCAGCCGTCGAGCACCACCTCGACCAGCTTCACGCCCGACTCGACGAGGCGCCGCGCGACGAGGCAGCCGCGACCGAACTTCGAGTCCCCGTAGCTCTTCTTCAGCGCCTCGGGCTCGGAGCTGACGTCGAAGGCCGCGATCTTCGGCGACTTCATCATGCGGACGGCTTGGTCGTAGATTGCGCGCCTGCCGGCGACCTGCGGATCACCGGTGGTGGCGGCGAACCGCTCTTCGAGGATGGCGAGCTGCGCGCGTCGGTCGCCGAAACGTGCATCATCCACGTTTTTCGGAAGCGTGACGTTCTGCGGCGGTTGCCCGGGATTGTCGAGAATGAAGGGCCCGTTCTGGAGACCGAGGAAGCCGGCGCCGAGGCTCGGTCCACCGATGCTCACGAAGTTCGGAAGCTCGGCCGACTTGGATCCGAGCTCCGAGCTCACCCAGCCCCCGAGTGACGGGTGGTGCACGGTCGGGTTCGGTGAGTACCCCGTGTGAAGCAGGTAGCGAGCGCGATCGTGGTTTCCTTCGGCGCTCGTCATCGAGCGAATGACCGCGAGCCGATCGCCGTGGTTGGCGAGGAGCGGCAAGTGCTCCGACAGCTCGAGGCCGCGGGCGCGCGTCTTGATCGACTTGAAGCGCGCCGTCGGTTGCCCGGGCTTGGGATCGAAGGTGTCGATGTGGCTCGGACCGCCGTTGAGCCAGAGCACGATGCACGCCTTGGCCTTGCCGGGCGCGCGCGTCGGAGTTGCCGTCGCTGCGGCATCGGCCGCGAGAACGCGCGAAGCAAGCATGGAGGTGATTCCGCCCACGCCGGCGGAGAGGAGCATGCGGCGCGACAACCTAGGATCGAAGGAGCTCATGTTCGTTCGGCCTCAGTGGTTGAAGAGAAATTCACTGGAGTTGAGAAGCGCCCAGAACAGATCTTCGTAGGCCTGCCGCGGCACGCGTGGTGGCGCGACGAAGGTCGTCGACTGCTTCAGCTCCTCTGGCGAGGGCTCGCGCGAGAGCGTGCGGAGGTAGAGCGCGCGAACGCGGGCCTCGTCGCCCGAGAGCGCGAGCACGTCGGTCAGCGTCCCGCCGTTTCGCTCGATGGCGCGCCCCATGATCTTTCCGTTCATCAGGAGGAGCGCTTGCGTGATCGTTCCGTCGAACTCGTCGTGGTGATCGGTCTGCTCGTCGACGTCGAAAAGGAACGCGAGCTGCTTTCGAATCCCTGCGCGCACGTCGTTCACGTTGTCGCCACCGAGATCGAGCTTCGAAGCTTGCATGACCGAGTCGAGAAGCTCGTCGGGTCCGAGCCGCTGGATCTGGAAATGCGCCCAGAGCTTCTCGTCGAGCGCCCCTTCGGCACCCGCCGCGGGAGCGCGCTGGTAGGCCTCGGTCTGCGCGATCAGACGGATGAGCGACTTGAGATCCCAGCCGCCGCGCACGAAGTCGTCGGCGATGGCGTCGAGCAGCGCCGGCGCGATCGGCGGGTTCTTCTCGCGAAAATCGTCGATCGGATCGACGAAGCCGCGGCCGAGCATCTGCGCCCAGACGCGGTTGACGATCTCACGCTTGAACCAGGGGTTGTCCTTGCTCGTCATCCAATCGGCGAGCGCGGCGCGGCGGTTGTTGCTCTTCGTGAAGTCGGTGCCGTCGAGGGCACGCGGTGGCGCGTTGGCGATGTCGGGCATGTCCATGCGCTTGGCGAGCTTGATGGGGTGATCGACGTCACGCACGTCGACGCGGCGCGTGCCCATCGTCTTGCCGCGATCGATGGGACCGATGCGCGTGCGCATGAAGCAAGCGGCGAACGAGTGAAACTCGCTCGTCTTCCATTTCTCGCTCTTGTGGTCGTGGCATTGGGCGCACTGGATCTGCACGCCGAGGAAGATGCGCGACGTCGTGCCTGCGAGATCGGGGACGTCGGCGTAGCGGAGGTAGTAGTTCACGGCCCCGTTGAGCGGCGGCCCTTCGGCGGACGCGTCAGGCGAGCTGGGCGAGCTGGGCGAGCCCGGCGAGACGGGCGTGGTGGGCGAGGCGCCGTCGCTGTTGCGCCCGGTCGCGTCGACGAGCCCGCGCACGAGCTGATCGTAGGGAAGGTTCTTATCGAACTGCGTGTGGAGCCAAGCGCGAAACGCTTTGCGATCGACGAGGTTCCCGCCGCCCGTGTCGCGTCCGAGAAGGATGCGATCCCAGGTGTTCGTCATGTGGTCGACGTAGCGCGGGCTCGCGAGCAGCTCGTCGACGAGCTTGCCGCGCTTGTCGGGCGACGTGTCGGCGACGAAAGCGGTCACCTTTTCGGGACGCGGCAGGGAGCCCGTCACGCTGAGCGTGACACGCCGCAAATAGCCTGCGTCGTCGATGCGCGCGGAAGGCGTGACCGATGCGCGCGACCATTCGGCGCGCAGCGCATCGTCGACCTCGGCGGGGCGCATACGGATGACGACCGGCGGCGTGGCCGATGCCACGGGCTTGACGGGCTGCGCGGCAACGCGCGCTGTTGGCAACGGGGGCTGGGCTCCACAGCCGCCAAGAGCGCCCGCGGCGGTCGCAGCGACGACGCCGAGGAGCACGAGCGAGGGCAGGGCCTTCGAAAGACGGATGCGGCGGTTCTTCGGTCCTTGCATGGAGTCTCCGGGGTGAGAACGTACCCGGTGGACGGCCGAACGGCGCGTGCGCATCACGCGTTCTACGTAAAGTTTCCTTGTCGATGGCCTCTACGTCGGCGGCGTCGCGCTCGGCTCGCGCATCGCGTCGAGGAGGTGAACGAGTGCGGCGTGAACGCCGTTCGCGAGCTCAGCCAGCGGCTCCTTGCCGGGCTCGACAAGCACGATCCAATCGCGCGCGATCACGTCGTAGCGCGCGAGGTGTCGAAAATGGATCACCTCGCGACCCTCGGCGAGCGCGATCCGCTCGGCGTCCCGCCCCATCGTCACGGCAGGATCGAGCGGGTGGCCATACCGCTTCATCACGGCGATCAGCAGCGCGAGGGGCAAGGCTCGCGGCGGCGCGCCTTCGACGCGGAGCGCGAGCTCGCCGTCGTCGTCACGCTCGAGGAACGTCTGTTCGATCGAGCCGTCCTCACGTGTGCGTTCATGCAGAAGCAACATGCGCGCGATGCTAGCGCGTGCGCAGCCGAGGTTTCGGACGTAGGCTCGCGCCTTCGAGCCTCTGTCGGCGCTCGGCGTCGTCGAGGCGGACCTCGGTTTCGGCGGCGGCCCGCGCGGCGGCGAGCCTTCGTGTCGCAGCGCCATTTTGCTTCCGACACCGGGAGTCTTCGGCGTCTTGGGCTATGCTCACGATGTTCGTATGTGTCGCTTGCTTGGGATCGTGGCTTCTGAGAAGACCGCCTTCCGCCTTGTCCTGCGCGACGCGAAACGCAGCCTCGCCGCGCTCTCACGCGAGCACCCCGATGGTTGGGGCATCGCCGTTCACGGGGGCAACGGCGCAGGGTGGACCCTCGACAAAGGCGTCGCGTGCGCCAGCGACGACGACGCCTTTCACCGCTCCGCGCTGGAGAGCCATGGGCAAGTGCTCGTTTCGCACGTGCGCAAGAAGACGGTCGGCGCGACCTCCGCGGTCAACACGCACCCGTTTCAGAGCGGGCGTTGGGTCTTCGCTCACAACGGCACCATCACTGCGATCGACGATCTCCGGGCGGGCACCGCGCCCGAGCGACTGCGCGAGGTTCGCGGGTCGACGGACAGCGAGCTGCTCTTCGCGTACCTGCTCACGCACCTCGACGAGACCGGGCTCCTCGACGCACCGGCCGACGTGCGCACCAACGAGGCGCTCGGCGCTCGCGTACGTGGTCTCTATGGGCGCGCTGGCTTCGAATCGCTCAATTTTCTCCTGTCCAACGACAGCACCACGTTCGCGCACCACCTCGGCCGCCT
>CAXSGV010000079.1:3577-9398 GCA_964236615.1 uncultured Polyangiaceae bacterium | reverse complement strand
CCAAAGGCAAAAAGACCGGCGAACAGGGCGCCGGCGACCAGGGGATCATGTTCGGCTACGCCACCGACGAAACCCCCGAGCTGATGCCCGCGCCCATCATGTTCGCGCACCGCCTCGGCCGCACGCTCTTCTTGCTCGAGCGTGGCCCGCGCGACGCGGTCGTCGAGCGGCGAGCGAGCGCGGATGGAACCGCGATCGAGACCCTCTGGTCACCGCGGCGTCACGCAGTGTTCGTCGCATCCGAACGCCTGACCGACGAGCCGTGGATGGAGGTGCCCGAGCCCACACTCCTTCGCATCGATCGCCAGCCGCAGCCCGTTTGGTACGCCATCTGAGCCACCTGCTCGGCTGATCGGCTGGTCTCGCGCCGCGGCCCTAGCGATCGAGCTGCGCCAAGAGCGGCGGAATTTCGGCGAGGAGCTCGCGCGCCAAGTAGCCGATCGGGCCGACGCGCTTTGCCAAGCGATCGCCCGCCTTGGCGTGGAGATACACAGCCCACACCGTCGCCTGCATCGGCGTCGCGCCGCGCGCGGCAAGGCCGGCCACGATGCCGGAGAGCGTATCGCCGGAGCCCGAGGTGGCGAGGCCCACGTTGCCCGCGCGGTTCTCGTAAAGGGTCCCCGAGGGATCGGCGACGAAGGTGATGGCCCCCTTGAGCGCCACGACCACGCCGAGCTCCTTCGCGATCCTTCGCGCCATGCCCGCCGGATCGCGCGTCACCTCGCCCTTCGTGACGTCCATCATCGATGCCGCCTCACCCGCGTGCGGGGTGAGCACGACCTTCGCTTTGGTGCGCGGCACGAGCTTCCGCGCGATGGTGACTGCTGCTGCGTCGAGAACGATCGTCGGCTCGGTCACACGCGCGACGAGCAGCTTCATGAACGCGTGGACTGCGCGGTCGTCGACCATCCCCGGACCCACGACCACGGCGTCGACACCGTTCGCAAGCGCGACGCACTTCGAAGCGGCGGCGGCGGCGATCCCTCCCGAGCGCGTGGTCGGCAGACCAACCACGCGGGCCTCGGGGACCATCACCCCGACGTGAGACGCGACCGTCGAGCAGGTCGCGATCTGCAGCTTGCCCGCACCTGCGCGAAGCGCGGCGATCGCCGCGAGGAGGATCGCACCAGGCATCTCCGTGGCGCCGCCGATCGCGAGGACGCGCCCTCGTCCGTCCTTGTCGCCGCCCTCTTCGGCGGCAGGGAGTCGCCACTGCGAGAGCAGACGTGGCGTGATCAGCAGCGGGTGGGGGATGGAGCGCGATGAACGCATCCCTTTCAGCCTAGCGACCTTCGCCGCGGGGGTTGTCAGGTTGTCGCGGAAGAGTTTGCCCATCGCGGTGCGATTGCCAAATCGCGCGGACCGCGTGCTCCGAGGTCGCACGCATGCGTGCAATCGCTGCACGATCGCCGCTGGCATCGGAGTTGCGATGCACGTTTCCCATGATCGATGCCTACCGAATCTCGGCGAGCCCACCCCTCGTCGACACTGCCGCTCCGCCGCCCCCGGCGACCACCGTCCACATCGCGCGTGCCTCGCCGACGGCGACCGGGCTCCTCGCCGTCGCGTCCGTCGGTCTCGGCGTCCTCCTCGCGTGGGGACGTGGCGCGCCCGCGCCGACCATCATCACCTTGCCGATGATGGCGGCCGCGCCGACCACGCTCGTCATGCCACCCTTGCCCGCGCAAGCCGCTGCACCCACGCGACCGATCCTCACTTCGAGCCCACCATGGAGCGTCGCGCTCAACCCGACCGCGACCTCGACCTCGACCGCGTCCGCGTCCTCGACGCCGCGCGTGCCTTCGCCAGCGGCCATCTTGGTGATGATGGGTGTCAGCACGCACGATCCCGCGCAGCTGCTCGCGCGGGCGCGCAAGCTCGCCACCTCCGGCGCCGACATACGTGTGCTCGACGTCGAGATGCCCGCGATCGTCGTGGAGCGCGCGAAAGCCCGCGGCAACGATCTCGGCGCGGCGGCGATGGTCCCCTTCGAAGATCGGGGCAAGACGATCGGGCTGCGCCTCGGAGCGGTGCGGCCAAACTCTGCGCTCGCACACGCGGGCCTCGAGTCGAACGACATCGTCGTGGCCGTCAACGGTTACGCTCTCGAGAACACGACCTGGTACGACGTCGCGCTCCGCAAAACCGGCACGAAGTCGCTGTTCGTCGTCGAGGTGATCCGTGGCGGAGAGCGGGTCGTTCTCGCCGTGCACGGGACGGCGTGATGGCGCCACCTCGTCCGACATGTCTCCGGAATCTTTATTTCCAAGGCAAATAGAAGCTGTCCTACAGCTCCCGGTCCTGCGCGCGGGTGCTAAGTTTCAATGCGATGGAACCTGCGACAGAACGCTTCGAAGATGCCGTGAACGCGCTCAGCGACATGGATTCGGGGTGGTGGCCGTTCCTCTTCCTCCGTCCCGAGCAGGACGAGCGCATGACGAACCTGCGCGTCCTCATGCTCTCGCTGCTCTACGGAGTGATGGGCGGAATGATCGCGAACCTCGCGCTCCGCATCACCGGCGAAGCCGACGTGGCGCACGTGAGCTTTCTCACGTTCCCCGCCGGCGCCACGTTCGGCTTCTTCGTCATCTACAAGCTGACGTTCGCCTATTGCTGGAACCGACGCGCCGACCGCATGGTTCCGATTCGCCTCAGAAGCGACCAGTGAAGATGGGCACCGCGACCGCGTTGGCGGGCGCGGGGCTGTTCTTGCCCTCTTCGAGCCGCGGAAAGACAGGCCCGCGCTTCCATACGTCGCTACCCGGCAAGAAGGCGTGGCCGGCTGGCTTGGCAGCTTCATTGAACTGATCGACACCCGTGCTCGCGTTGTTGGCGATGAGCACGATGCCGCCGATGATGCCGGCCGCGCCGATACCGAACATCGTCCAGCCGACGGCTTTCGCCGCCCCAGTGTCGCTGTGGGTCGATGCGTCGACCGCGGCGACGATGAGAAGCACGAATCCGCCGAGGATGAAGACGGGAGCGCCGATGCTCGCGAGGATGATGCCGCCGACGAACCCACCCTTCGACGCAGGATTGACCGCGATGATGATGCGATCGCCGGGGTGGGACGCCGAGAGATGGAACGTATGCGAGTTGCGAACGCCTGCGCCCGCGATGCGGTAGATGCCCTCGAGCGGTAGATCGCGATCGCAAGGCGCGTTGCACATGCCGACCCACTGCGCGCCGACCTGGCGCTCGATGCGGATGTCGGAGTCGGCGTCGATGTGCACGTACGCCGCGCCTTGCGGGCCCGGCGCGGGTGCTACCACGACGGTTGGCTTCGCCGCGGTCGCGGGCGCGGTCTGCAGTGGCGCGCCGTTGCGCTCGATATGGCCGATGACGTCCCAACGGATCGTCGCAGTCTGGCCCGACGTGAGCTGGATGGTGGCGTGGTCGCCCGGAAGGATCTCCGTGAGCGTCCCCTTGATCATGCCGCCGTCTTTGAGGACGACGGTGTCCGGACCGACTTGCGGCGCGATGACCTGCGCGGAGGCAGGCCGGACGAAGGAGGTGATGGTGACGACGTGGGCTGCTGCGACCACCGCAGCGAGCAAAGGCGAAAAGCGAGGGCGAGTCTTAAGGGGCATCCCGAAAGTCTACAAGCGCGACGGGCTCAAGTCGACGAGCAGGCGGGTGCGTCCGAGGATGATCTCGTCGCCCTCGACGAGCTCCGCTTCCCCTTGAAGTCGCACGAAGACGCCGGTGCGCGTGTCGAGATCGGTGAGCACCACGACCTGCGCTTGCTCTTCGAGAACGCAGTGCTGCTCGCCCACGAGCGGATCGCCGGTGCACACGATGTCGCCGATGGCCGAGCCAATCTGCACCATGCCGCCGCGCGCGACCGCGCACGCACCTAGGGCGCCGCCTTCGAATACCTGTACGACGCGGAACGTCGAAGGCCACTTGGGCGACGAGTAGAAGTAGGTCGGATCCGGATCCGGGCCGTCGTCGGCGACCGGGTTCTTCTCCACGCGAAACAGCTGATCGCCGATGATGAACTCGTCGCCGATCGAGAGCTCGACGCGGCTGCGGATGCGGAGGAAAGCGCCGTTGCCACCCTCGAGATCCTCGAGCCACATGCGGCCGTCGCGCCAGCGGATGATGGCTTCACTCGGGTGGCAGAACTTTTCGCCGAACAGCTGCACGCTGCCGGTGCTGCCGAGGATGACCTCATCCTCCAAAATCGGGTAGCTCGCCGGACCACCGACCAGGCTGCGCTGGACGTGGAAGACGCCACGCGCCCGCTTGGTGACTGCTGCGGAGCTGACCCCCGGTGCGATGACCGTGACGGGCTGGCTGCTCACCGCGGCGCTGGCGGCCGCACTGCTCACACCGGTCGACGCGCTCGCGGCCCCGCTGCTCGACGCGCTCGTGCTCACGCTGCCCGCGCTCGCGCTCGCAGCCCCGCCGCTCGGGGGCACGTTGGGCGTCGGCGCGCCGGCGACTGTCGTGATCGGCACGGCGGAAGCGACCGACCCGACGGCGTTGGGATCGACGGGCTCGGCCGCTTCGGCGGGCTTGCGCGCGATGCGCTTCACGTCGACGTTCGGCGGCTCTTCGAGGACCGTCATGCCGCCCATGCGCTTGCCTTCGACGATGTCGTCGAACTTCCCCTCGCGGAGGTTGATCAGCATCTCCATCTGCTGACCCTTCATCAGGGCGCGGACGTAGAGCGCGACGTCGGGGCGGTGGACCTCGGTCGCGTAGATGCGCTTGTGGCTCTTGATGACGCGGCCGCCGTCGGCGAAGAGGTGCGTGATGATGTGCGGCTTGTCGAGGCCCGAGTCTTCCGTCTGAACGTGGAAGACGTGGTCCTTGTACTTCACGTTGTTGTTGAAGCCGACCTGGGCGCGGCGAAAGCTCGCGGGCGCCATCTCGCGCTCGAACTTCGCGATGGCGTCTTTGTGGAAGGTCGCGATCGCTTGATCGAGGAGCGCGTGATCGCCGGCGATGCCTTCCATGCGCTCGAACGCGGCGCGCGCGATGAGCGAGGCGGGGTCGAGACGCAGGGCTTCGGCAAGAAGCTGCTGGCCTTCGATGTCGTTCGGACCCGAGGCTGCGAAGGCGCAGAGGACCTGGATGGCCTCGTCGACGCGCGCGCGCTCGACCAACCATTTTGCAATCTTCGACGCCGTAGCGCGCGGGCTCAGAGCAGCCATCGCGCCCAGTCTCGCACGGTCACGCCGCGCGTCACCGAAAACTCACCGAAAAGGACCCGCCCGGTCAGGGAGGATTTTTCAGGATCGCGTCGAGCTTCACGACCTCGAAGGCGGAGGCGGGTACCTTCTTCAGCTGGGAGAGATCGTCGTCGTCCCATTTCGCCTGCGCTTCGCCGGAGATGTACCAGTTGGAGCCGTTGTCCGCGAGGAGCATGCCGTACTTCTTCATCGCGGTGACGATGACCTTGGACGCGCCCGTCAGCTTCGAGATGTCGTAGCTCGCCTTCACCCGCACGCGAAGACCCATTGGCGGTGCCGCCGTGTCGGTGACCGAGCTGGCGGCGTGCGTGGCCGGGTGGACGTAGGCGTTCTGCGTCGACTTCACAGTGAAGCGAAGCGCGTGCGCGATGACGCCCTTCGTGACCGCCTCGTCGTAACGCACGAGCCCTGGAAAGATCGGAAGGCCCGCGGCGTCGGCCGACGTGAAGCCTTCGGTTCGAAGCTTGTTCGAGCGAAGATCGAAGATCGCGCCCGAGCCCGCCTTCCACGCGTTCGAGGCGGGGGGCGCGTCGTAGAGCTCGTAGAGCTTGCAGTCGTCGGAGTCGATCGCGATGACGTGCCGATCGCCGTCGCCACTGGCGCCGCCCTCGACCGGCGCG
>CAXSGV010000079.1:0-3567 GCA_964236615.1 uncultured Polyangiaceae bacterium | reverse complement strand
GGATCGCTCTCGTCGGCGTAGTCGAACGTGATCGGCAGGCGCGCCTGCGTCTTCGGAACCGTGATCCACGGGATGCCGTACGTGGGATCGGAGCCGAAGTCGGGGTGCAGCGTCGCGCTCGCCCCACCCATGTGCGCCATGTACTGGTCGGAGCGCGGATCGACGGGGTCGCCCGAGACGTCGCGGTTCCACGGGTTATCGCTGGGGAAGACGGGGCAGTCGGCGCCCACTGTCCCGCCGCCGCCGTCTTGGTTGCCGCCGCCGCCCCCTGGTCCGCCGTCGTCGGCCGTGCCTGGGCCCGTACCTGCGTCCAGACCGTCGACCGGCGCCGCATCGTCGCCACAGCCCGGGACGAAGGCGGCGGCAACCGCACCGAGCAGCACGAGAGGCCATCCGAGAAGACGCGGCGTACGGAACACGGGACTAGAGCTTATCATGAGAAGCCCATGTTGACCTTCAGCGCCGATCCGCAGCAGGCCGAGCAGCAAATGCACGCCATCATCTTTTACCTCGTGACCTTCGGGTACATCGATGGCGACTTCGATGCGGCCGAGCGGAGCTTCGTGCGTGACTACATCCGCAAGCTCGTGGCGCAGCGCGCCGAGGGATCGATGAAAGGCGCCGATGCGCGCGTGCGCGAGGAGGTGATCGCCAAGTACACGAAGCACTTCCACGAGGTCTTCGAGGGGATCGATCTGCGCATCAAGGACCTCTTTCTCGAGCCCGTGGCAAAGGACGAAGATCCGAAGAACTTCGTGCACACGAAGCTCAAGCTCCGCTGCTTCGAGATCTTCCAGACCTTCGCTCGCACCGATCAAGAGCAGCTGATGGCCACGCTCGACGAGCTGATCATGGCCGACGGCACTGCGCACCCCGCCGAGCTCAAGTTCCGTGGCGAGCTCGCGGCGCTCCTCGAAGCCGACCTCGGTGTCGATCTCGTCGAGGACGACGGCGATCGCGGATCGAAGGTTCGTCTCGAGCCGGTGAAGAAGCTTCCTTCCACGGGTGCCACGCATCCGTTTTTCGCCCCGACGGAATTCCACTACTCGAAAGATCCGACGAAGATCGCGGAGCAGGTCGGCGGTGATCTTGCGCTCATCGATCGCGTGATCCGCATCCTGGACGATCGCCGCGCCAAGGGCGCAGGTCGGCTCGCGGGCCACCACAGCGTCCAGGATTTCGCCGGCGGCGATGACTTTCTCGACGGTCACACCTTCGTGTGCCCGGTGAAGAAGGGGAAGTCGTACGAGCTCACGGTGCTCGGCGATCTCCACGGCTGCTACAGCGTGCTCAAGGCGACGCTCTTGCAGTCGCGCTTCTTCGAGAAGGTCGACGCGTACCGCAAGGATCCGGTGAACAACCCCGAGCCCAAGCTGGTGCTCCTCGGCGACTACATCGATCGCGGTCTCTTCAGCCTCAACGGCGTGCTGCGCACGGTGCTGCAGCTCTACGCGACGGCGCCCGACCACGTGATTCCGCTTCGCGGCAACCACGAGTACTTCGTCGAGTTCAAGGGCAACATCTACGGCGGCGTGAAGCCTGCCGAATCGATCAACACGCTGAAGCCGCACCTCCCGATCGAGGTCTTCCGTCACTACTCGACGCTCTTCGAGGCGTTGCCGAACGTCGCGCTCTTCGACGACATCATGTTCGTGCACGGCGGCATCCCGCGCGATCTGATCGTGAAGGAGCGCTGGAAGGACATGTCGTCGCTGAACGATCCCGACATCCGCTTTCAGATGATGTGGAGCGACCCGAGCACCGCCGACGTGATCCCCGCCGAGCTGCAAGAGAAGTCCTCGCGCTTCGCGTTCGGCAAGCTGCAACTGCGCGCGTTCCTTCAGCGCCTTGGTTGCCACACGTTGATCCGCGGTCACGAGAAGGTGAACTCGGGCTTCGAGCAGACCTACGACGACGAGCACGCGCGCCTCTACACGCTCTTCTCCGCCGGCGGCTCCGACAACGAAGACCTCCCCGACGAGTCGAGCTACCGCGGCGTCACGCCGATGGCGCTCACCATCAAGGTCGACGCCACCGGCACCTCGGTCACGCCGTGGTCCCCGGACTACAAGATGTACAACGACCCCACCCGCAACGCGTTCTTCGCACTGCCGCCGGAAATCGAGCACCAGCCAGGTTGACCGACGGGCGATCTCTCGCGCCTGTCCGACCCCGCTCGATTAGTGCCGCGGTGAGGATGGCGACGACAAGAACTGCCAGATGGCAAGGAACCAGAACACCGCGGACGACAGCAGCCCAAAGAGCGCGAGGACCATGGCGAGGACCGCGGTCCCGGAAGGAGCGACGCGAGTCGCGCGATGGGCCTTCCACAACGCGAAGGGGGCAGTGACGGGCGCGCAAACGACGATGGATGCGACGCCGAGCAGGAGCGCCAGATTGGCGTCGCGGCGCGCCACCATCTCCTGGGATGGAGCCATCGCCGGTGCGCGTGGCGCTTCGTACGGGTTCGGCACCACCACCTCGTACCATGACCGCCGCGAGCTCGGCGAGGCAGCCCTGATGACGCGACCGCTCAGGGAATCGTTTGGACATGTCCACTGCGCGCCAATGCACACGCACGGGCCGTTGGCACCGAAGGCGCCGCACGCGAGACAGCGGTCCGAGCAGGGCCACCCGGCTGCGGTCGCAGACGCCACCGTCCCGGCGGTGCGTGGGGTGGCCGAGGGCTGCGCGCGCGTAGCAAGCCGCGCCGCCGCTGTCCGTCCTCGCGTCGGGACCTGCGCTCTGGGGCTCGGACGAGCACGCGGTGAGGGTGGCTCCGCACGCTGCAAACCGCGCTTCGATCCCACGCCAAAAACAGCGAGAACCGGGAAGTGATCTCGGCCGCGAGACTGCGGCGCAGCGATCGAGACTTATAATTATGCCCTAATCAAGATGACGGAACGAAGGCGTGGTCCGCGATCGAAGAGAAGCGAGCAGCCCGAGCTTCGCGCCCGGCCCCTGCCGCTTCCCTGGGGTGGCAAGCGCGTGGGCGCCGGTCGTAAGAGAACCGGCCGTCGCGTCGGCATCCCGCACCGCACGCGGCCGGAGCACAGCTGGCGCTTCCCACTTCACGTGACGATGCGCGCGGTGAACGGACTCCCCACGCTGCGTGAGCGGGCGCTCTTTGGCGTCATCTGCGACGCCATCGCGGCGGCGAACACCGAGGCGAAGCTGCGCGACTCCTTTCGGGTCCTTCAGTTCTCGGTGCAGACGAACCACCTGCATCTCGTCGAAGCCGACGACGCCCGCACTGGCTGCCGCGGCCGCGCACATGGCTCGCGCGAACCGGCTGGCGACGCGCACATCGCGGGCTGCTCTCGATCGCCGAGCGCCCCACCGCGCCTGGCTAGTGCACCGCCGTCGAGCTTGAACTAAGCGGCGGGACTCGTGCGACGAGCGCGGGTCGTGCTGTAGAGCAGTGCTGGGGTATCGGGGCGCGAGATCGCGCTGCGCCTTGTGCGTGACGGATCGATGAGCGCATCTCGACGGCGACGGAGGTGCACTAATTCGCCGCACACATGCGTGCGATCGGATGACTTTCCAACTGCTCCTTGAAATTTGCGA
>CAXSGV010000078.1:3249-18662 GCA_964236615.1 uncultured Polyangiaceae bacterium | reverse complement strand
CCGCTCGCTCGCGGCGAGGCGCTGGTCGAGGAGGGTTCGTTCGACACCGACGAAGTCATCGAGTGCGCGTCGCAGCTCGACGGCGACCGCGATCGCCTCCGCCGAACCCCGGGGTCGACGTCGGCGTGCGACAACGCGACGTGCCACGGCTCGAGCTCGCGTTCGATCGCGCCGAGCCGAGCCACTTGAGGCGGGTTATCGGAGACATGCTCTTCCGGGCGCGCCAGCCGGCGAAGAAGTTCCACCGTCATCGCGTCGCGCGCAGGCGCGGCGTGCATCTTCGTGAGCGCGCTAGCGTGCTCTGCACGCGACGTCGTGTCCGACTGGGAGACGCTCACATACCGCGCGATCGCGGAGCCAACCATCAGGACAATCGGGGTCGCGAACCCGAGAGCGACGTTGACTCGAAAGCTCCTCTGGATGACACGTTCAACATACGCGCTCCTGCGCGATGACCGCCGACAGAGCACGGCTCACGCAATCGTCGCCTTCGTCGCGGTCAGGCCAGTCAGGCCAGCGCGCGGCGAAGGAAGCCGACGGCCTCGCGCCACGCTTCGTCCGTCGCCTCGGGATCGTAGCGCGGCCCCTCGTCGCGCATGAACGCGTGCTCGGCGTCGAACAGTCTCGTGATGTAGCGGGTGCCGGCCGCGTGCAGCGACGAGTCGATCACCGCACGCGCGGCCTCGGGCACATGCGGATCGCGCGCGCCGTACACCAGCAGCAGCTCACCACGAATTTCGTTCACGCGCCGTAGCGTTCCCGCGTCGGCGTCCTGGCCTAGCCTCCCGTCGTGCACCCCGGTCGGATAGAACGCCGCGGTCGCGCGCACGTGTGGCTGCAGCGCGGCGCGAAACGCGAGGTGGCCACCGATGCAAAAGCCCATCGCCCCGAGACGATCGGAGGCGACGCGAGGATCCGCGGCGAGCCAGTCGAGCGTCGCCCGTGCGTCGGCGTCGATCTCGGCGACTGACGTCTTGCGAGCATCGTCCTGACCACGGTTGCGGCCCGCGTCGTCGAACGGGATCGCGGTGCCCGAGGGCTCGACGCGATGGTAAATCTCCGGCGTCGCGACCACGAAGCCGTAGCCCGCGAGGCGGCGGCTCACGCGCAGCTGCGGTCCCGTGATCTGGAAGATGTCCGAGTACATCAAGATCCCCGGGAAGCGCGCGCCGGACGCCGAGGCCTTCGGCGCGGTGACGAGCACGCGCATCGGGCTGCCATCGACCGTGAGCGCGACGTCTTCGGTGGTCAGGTTCATGCGAGGTCTCCACGAGCGTAGCTGTAAGGTCGGGCAGGGGCGCGCGTTTCCCCACCATGAACGCGCCCCTTCGCTGTCGCTCGGTCGGTCTTGGTCTTCTGTTCTCGAGCATCGTGGCTTGCGGCGGCGGCTACGAAGCGAAGTCACCGCCGAGCGCGGCGGCCTCGAGCGAGGCGTCGCCGACCGTGGGCGCCAGCGACAGCCCCAGCGAAGGCATCGCGGACGCCGTGACGCCTTCGCGCTCCGACGACGTCGCGCGCGCACCCGGCGTCCCCTCCCCTACTGCTGTAGCGACGACGACTCCCTCGCGTACGACTCCCTCGCGTACGAATCCCTCGACGACTCCCGCGCCGACGACCCCCTCGCCGACCCCCTTGCGGGAGCCGACGATCATGCCGATCGCGGGCGAGCCCGTGCCAGTGCACGCCCGCGCGCAGCTCACGGCCGGGGTGTGGGACGACAATCGGAACTTCGATTTCTTCAAGCCCTACGCGACGCGCTTCGCGGGTCAGTCGAGCGACCGCCGCATGTTCGACGACGAAGAGCAGCAGGCCGCCCGCGCCGTATCGTCACAGCTCGCGTCGCACACCGATCTGGACGTCCAGATCATTCTCGATACGACGGCCAGCATGGGCGACGAGCTCGAGTACCTGAAGAAGGAGGTCGATCGCATCGCGTCGACGCTTCACACGAAGTTTCCCAACGTGAAGCCGCGCTGGAGCCTCGTCGTCTACCGCGACAAGGGCGACGCGTACGTCGCGCGTGGCTTCGATTTCACGACCGACACCGCGAAGTTTCGGCAGGCGCTGCGCGCGCAATCCGCGGACGGCGGCGGCGATACGCCCGAGGCCGTCGTCGATGGTCTCGCCACCGGCTTGCAGCAGCAGTGGCGCAACGGGCGCGAGGTCGCGAAGGTCGCGTTCTGGGTTGCCGATGCGCCCGCACACCCCGGCCAGGGCCAGCAGCTCGCGAACGTGCTTCGTCAGGCGCAGAAGAAGGGCCTTCACCTGTACCCGATCGCTTCCAGCGACACCGATGCGAACGCTGAGTACGAGATGCGATCGGCTGCGCAGATCACCGGCGGTCGTTACATCTTTCTCACCGACGACTCGGGCGTTGGCAACGGCCACGCCGAGCCGCACATCCCTTGCTACGGCGTCACGCACCTCGACGACGCGATGGTGCGAATGCTCTCGATCGAGCTCTCGGGCCACTACACGGAAGCCTCACCCGAAGAGACCGTTCGAAAGGTCGGTACACCCGACGCCACGGGCCACTGCAAGACCACGAGCGGCTTGATCGTCGCGAGCTACTGATAAAGACGCGCCGTTCGCCGATGGGGGTACGCTCGCGTCGATGAGCAACGACCCGATCGTGATTACGACCTCGCTCCGTATCGACCGCAAACCGAGCGACGTCCGCGCACAGTACCGCGACATGGATCATCACATGCGCAACAACGTTCACCCGGGGATCCACTTCAACTGGGAGGCGTCGACGGGCGACGCGCGCAAGCTCCGCACCGAGTTTCGGCTGCTCGGCAAGAAGCAGCATGACGTGTCGCTGCTCATCGATGCGCCCGACGGGACGTTCGTCCTCGACTACCTCGAAGGCGCCAACGCCGGCACCAAGATCGTGCACGAGTTCCTGCCAATCGAGGGCGCGCCCGACGCAACGTCGGTCCGCATCACCGCGAACGTACCGGCGACGCTGACGCGCAAGCTCCTCGGACCGCTCTTCAAGCTCGGCGTGAAGCAGGTCATCAACAAAGCGCTGCGCGAAGACAAGGCCGACCTCGAAGGCCGGAGCTTCGACGCCAACGCCCTCTCCGGCAACGTGATGGCAGCGCTCAAGCTTCTCGAGCCTCTGCGCGAGCGCGTCGCCTTGGCCGATGGCCTCGGCGAAGAGCGCACGATGGTCGCGCTGCGGAACGCGACGTTCGTCGCTGCCGCCGACGGTGAGCGCGATCCGATCGAGCGCGACGCGCTCCTCAAAGTCGCGAAACGGATCGGCAGCAAGGGCGTCGACGAAGCCTGGGTCGACAAGGCGCTCGAAGAAGCCGCGGTGCTCGCGAGCAACGAAGAGATCGTGCACCACGGCGAGGCTCTCGGCGCCCGTTGCAAGGAGCTCGGGCTCGGCGCCGAAGCGTTCGTACCGGCAGCCATCGTCGCGCACGCGAGCTTCGGTGTCGCGATGGCCGAGCTCGCCATCCTCCAGTGCGTTGCCCGCGGTGCTCAACTTCCGGATGCGGTCATCGAGTCGTCGCTGGCCGCGGCCGGCAAGGCTCTCGCGCACGCCGACTTCTACTGAGGTCGTGGCGCGGTGGCGGAAAAGCAGGGCGGAGGCGATCTCGTGTGGCTCGGCCGGCTCGGTATCGGGTCGCTGCTCGGTTACCTGCTGATCGCCGGCTACCTCCTCGCGCGTCCGCCTGCGCCGCCGAATGGCAACTACTGCGAGCGCGCCGAAAGCTCGCAAAGCGCCTACCAGCAGAACTGCGTGAACATCACCGTTGGCAAGCTCGCGGTGAGCGCGGGCACGGTTGGCCAGGTCGACTGGTACACCTCACCCCCACACGACCCGGAGCTGAGTCATCTGAGCATGCGCCGGCACGGCAAGGTCGAGCACGGTTACCGCTACGATCTGTTCGTACCTGGCAAGCTCGAGCCCGTAGGAACGATGGACCACGACGACGGCTGGATCATCCTTCGCTTCCTCGGCAACCCGTCGCGCGAGCACGCGCTGAAGAGCGATCAGCCGACCTTCAGCAGCTGGGCGGAGTGATCGACCCCCGACGTAGCAGGCGCGCGTGAACGCCTGCTACGCCGTCGCGGAGATGCCGAGCCGAGTGAGGTTCGCGTCGGTTTCGAGTCCGAGGTGCCCTGGAAAAAGGCGCCCTGACCCCGCTCAGGGCGTGAGGACGACCTTGATGCAACCGTCCTTCTTGTCGCGGAAGGTCTTGTAGGCCTCGGGCGCGTCTTTCAGCTTCACGCGGTGCGTGATGATGCCGAAGGATCGATCTCGCCCTTCTCGATCTTCTCGAGAAGCGGCTTCGTGTACTTCTGCACGTGGGTCTGCCCCATTTTGATGGTCAGCCCCTTGTTCATCGCCGCACCAAACGGGATCTTGTCGAGGAGCCCGACGTAGACGCCCGGCACCGAGACGGTGCCGCCCTTGCGGCAGCAGTAGAGGGCTTCGCGAAGGACGTGCGCGCGATCGGTGCCGAGACCCACGGTCTTCTTCGTGCTGTCGAGCAACGCGTCGATGCTGCCGTGCGAGTGAGCCTCGCAACCGACGGCGTCGATGCAGCGATCGGGACCGCGACCGTTCGTCATCTCCTGAAGCTGGTCGTAGACATGACCCTCGTCGAAGTTGATCGTATCGGCGCGACCGAGGCGCTTGGCCATCGCAAGGCGCTCGGGGACGCGATCGATCGCGATGACGCGACGCGCGCCGAACATCCACGCGCTCTGCATGGCGAACTGCGCGACAGGACCGCAGCCCCAGACCGCGACCGTGTCGCCCGGCTCGATCCCGGCGTTCTCGGCGGCCATGTAGCCCGTCGGGAAGATGTCCGAGAGAAAGAGCACCTGCTCATCGGCGAGGCTCGACTCGATTTTTTGCGGTCCGACGTCCGCGAACGGCACCCGCAGGTACTCGGCCTGGCCGCCGGCATAACCGCCGAGCAGATGCGAGAAGCCGAAGGCACCGCACGGCGCGTGGCCCATGACCTTCTCCGCCATCTTGGCGTTCGGGTTGGACTTGTCGCAGCAGGAGAAGAGCCCTTTTTTGCAGAAGAAGCAGTCACCGCACGAGATCGTGAAGGGGACGACGACGCGGTCGTCTTTCTTCAGGTTCTTCACCGCACTGCCGACCTCGACGACGACGCCCATCGGCTCGTGGCCGAGGATGTCGCCGCTCATCATCGTCGGTTGGAAGCCGTCGAGCAGGTGGAGGTCCGAGCCGCAGATCGCGGTTGCCGTGATCTTGATGATCACGTCCGTCGGATCGACCAGCTTCGGATCGGGAACCGTGTCGACGCGAACATCACCTTTGCCATGCCAGACGAGTGCTTTCATTGCGTGTGCTCCATAGGGTTGAGGGCTGTCCCTTGGATGGCTCACACGGCGCCTCACGTTGCCGATGCTCAAGCAGAGTTGATCGCAAATCGTTCCGAGCTGCGCGGGTGGAACGGCTGCGTTGCTACGCAGTTCACCGGATGCGCGCCAAGATTTTCCGAACGCGGACGAGGTCGGCTGCGCTCGCCAGGAAGCGCCCGTCGAGGCTCGGGCACTCGTCAGCGAGCCCGCGCACCACGTCGAGCTCGCTCGGTTCGCACGCGTCGACGAGCGCGCGCGCCACGCAGACGACGTCACGGTAAAGCCGACTCCATGCGACCCGGAACAGCGCGTCGGCTGGGTGCTGGCGCAGAGCCGCCGCCGCCGCCAGGACCGGATCAGGCGTGTGAGCGCGCGGAAGCGAAAGCTCGAGCCCGAGGCTCGTCGTCGCAATCGCCGCTTCGACGGCTTCGACGGGTCGCATCCGTCGCGCTTCGAACGAGCACCCGGCCGCAAGAACGTTCGCGAGGTAAGCGGTCTCTTCACTGCGCGCCGCGAAGACGCGCGGGTCGTCCTCAGCGAGGCGTCGCAACGCGGCGACCAGGAGTGGCTCGGCCTTGTCTCCGTCATCGACCAACGGCGACGAAAGCAAGCGCGGCGACGTGGACGCGCGCTCGTGGCCTCCGCGCAGCAAGCGAAAGAGATCCGGTCTCGTCGCCGCCGCGCGCGGTCCCGGAACCGGGCGCTTTCCGAGGCCGCGAAAGTACGCGGCGGTGAGACCATCGTGCTCACGCGCGGGGGCGGCGACGGCGGTGCGCGCGAGCTTCAAGAAGGCGGCGGCAGACGACGGCGCTACGTGGCCTTCTTCGCCGCGACGGTCCTCGCGCTCGCCGGCAACGTCGGCCTCGAGCATCTCCTCCGACGTGAGCACGTCGTAGAGACCGCCGTTGTCCTCGATGTACTCGCGGCTCAGTGCCGCACACCGCGCGAGAAGGCCGATCAGGTAGTCATGATGATCACGGTCGAGGGCGAGGATCGCGGCGAGCACGTCGTCCCAACCTTCCGGGTGACGCGCGATGAGCTGGTACTCGGAAACCTCTTCGGAGAGGCAGCTCGCGAGGGCCTTTTCCGACGCAATGGCATCGTCGCTATCCAGCAGCTCGGACATCAGTGTCTCCGTGTCGAGCACGAGCAGCTGCTGATGAAACGCGAGCGTGACGAGGTCAGACGGAAGCTCGCTGAGCTTCCCCGCGACGAACGCGTCACCCGCCTCGAGCATCACCGCGAGCCAGACGAGAAACCTCGCCGCGTCGAAACGTTCGTCCTCTCCGGCGCGATCGCTGCGCCACAAATCCTCGTCGAACACGCGTGCGAGCTGTTCGGTCGTGGCGAGAGCGACGAGCTCTCCCGCGTCCTCGAGGCCGACTTGGTCGATCAGCTTCGCGAGCGCGGGCGCAGGAAGCGCGCGGACGGCGGTAGCGAGATCGGGCGTCTCGAGAATGCGCGTGAGTAGCTGGCTCGCGGAGGGGCGCGTTCGCGCGGCGAGGTCGTCCGTCATCGCGCTTCCCTCGCCAGCGTGTCCGCCGTCTCGAACAGGTGCTTGAGACCGCCCTGGTGATGCGCCGTCAGATGAGCAATCGCTTCACGGCGTCGCTCGTCGGTGGGGAAGGTCTGAAGTGCTTCTGCGAGAGACGCGAGGTAGCCGCGGTAGATGCGTGCGAGCGCAAACCGCATTCCTTGCGACGGCTGCACACGCGGCCACGCCTGGCGTGCGTAGGCGAGCGCCCACGCCACGAGCCGGTTGGCGAAGTCGGCCGCGAACGAAGCGAACGGCGTTCCCTCCGGTCGGCCGAGCAGGATGACGACGCGCTCCTTGTGGAGGAGGGAGTAGTCGAGGAGGTCGCCGGCAAGCACGTGGTAGTGCGCATCGGGGGCGAGCTCACGTACGTCCCGCGCGGCGCCGAGCGCCTCGATACGGCGGCGCGTCATCCGCTTGAGCGCGCGCACGAAGTCCGACGGTACGACTGCATCGAACAGCTGCTCCTTGCTCGCGAAGTATTTGTACACGTTGCCGATCGACGTGCCGGCGCGCGAGGCCACCGCGGCCATCGTCGTCGCCTCGTACCCGGTCTCGGCGAACAGAGCGCCCGCACCCGCGACGATCTCCTCACGCACTCGTGGCTTCAGTCGCTGCGCCATCAAAAGAGAACGTAACATTCTCTTTTACTTTCGGCGAGGCGCTAGAGAACCGCGCTGCCGTTGGCCTTTCCCCTTACCGTCAGCGGCCGGACCAAACGCCGCGCGCTACGAGCACGTCTTTCAACACGCGCGGCCGATCGGTCATGAGCCCGTGCACCCCGAGATCGAGGAGCCTGTGCATCTCGGCGGCGTCGTCGACGATCCAGACATGTACCTGGAGGCCGCGCCGCACCGCCTCGTCCACGAAGGCGCGGTTCACCACGGTGATTCCGTAGGCCTTCGTCGGCACTTGCGCGCAGCCGGCGCGGAACGCCCAGCTTGGGAGGCCACGCGCGGCGCTCTTCAACCGGAGGACGCTCTTCGGCCCCATGGACGTGCAGAGGCGCCCATCGAAAGCCGCGCGCATGCGTGCAATCCGGCCGTCCGAGAACGACCCGATGCAGACGCGATCGCGCATCCCCATGCGTTGGATGAGGGCGATGAGTGGCTCGATTGCCGACGCGTGCTTCGGGTCGATGTTGAACCGCACGTCGGGCCACGCGCCGAGGAGATCCTCGAGCAGCGGAATCGGCTCGGTGCCGCCGATCCGCGCGCCCTGGACCTCGGACCACGCCATCGCTTCGACCTTGCCGCGCGCGTCGGTCACGCGATCGAGCTCGTCGTCGTGAAAGGCGATGAGGCGCCCGTCGCGCGTCGCGTAGGTGTCGGTCTCGAGGTAGCGGTAGCCGAGATCGACCGCGTCGGTGAACGCGGCCATCGAGTTCTCACGGCCTTCGAGCGCGCCGCCCCGATGTGCAAACGCGAGAATCCCGTCGTGCTCCAGGAAAGGAAAACGCGCGGGCGTCGTCATGCGTCGCGCAGGCCGAGCTCGTGCGGGATCTCGAACATCAGTGCGTCTCGAACATCAGTGCATCGTCATCGGTCGTCGATTCGCCGAAAGCCGTGAAGCTCGACGAGCTCGCGCTCGAACCCGGGAAGATGCGCGCGGCCCATCACGACGACGGCGGTCTGCGCCTCGGGGTGATCGCTGAGCATCTGCACGGTGCCGTTGGCCATCATGCGATCGCGCACGGTCACGATGGCGACCACGGGGTGAATCAGCCACGCCCAGCTGTGACGACGCAGCAGGATCGCAGGAACGAGCGCGAGGAAGTGGAGCTCGAAGGCGAGCACGAGCGGCGTGAGCGGCGAGCGTTTGGCCGCCGTGACGCCAACCGCGGTGAGAATGAAGTGCGTCCACAGCACGGCGAAGAACCCCGTGAGGTACGTGGCGCCGACGTGGAGCGACAACGGAATCGGCTGCGATTTTTCGATCTCGACCGTGAAGCCGTGACCGAGCTGCTTTGCATCGACGATCGTGCTGTCTTTGATCGCGCCGAACGTGAGCGCGCGCAGCACGCGGCGCGGGCCCATGATCAAGAACCCGAGCATCCGCCCCGCGAAGACCTTCTTCGTCTGGAAGGTCTCGACGCCACGGAGACCGAACGCATCGACCACCGCGTGCCCCACCTTGGAAGCTTCTTCCATCTTCATGTGGGCTTCGCCGAGCACCACGAGCGTGCGGGGGCGATCGCCCGGAACCGCGTACAGGCGAACGCCGTAGCTCATTGGCAGCGCGCGAGCGCGCTCGAGCGCTGCACGCGCTGCTTCGGGGAGGTGATCTTCGGAGGGCAAAGGCATGGCCCTTTCTCTCAGGTGCGACGACGACGGCGCGCTGCGAGCCCGACGGCCATGACGCCCGCGAGCATCGCGAACGAGCTCGCCTCGTGCGAGGCGCTGACACTGCAACCCGCGCCGGTGTCGCCGGCGGCGTCGGCCTTCGCCTTTGCCTCCGCCTCGTCGGCCGCAGCCTTGTCAGTGCCCTTTTGGTCGACGGTCGCCGACGACGGTGTCGCGGTCGAACCCTCGCCGTCGACTTGGCCAGGACCAGGATCGACCGCGGCGCACGTCGGCGCTACGTCGATCACGAGGGGCGCACCGTCGAAGCCGGCCGAGCCCGCGACGGCGACGACCGTCACCTCGCAATCGGAGCCGACCGCCTTGGCGGTGACGTCGCTGCGCCCTTGGTCGCCGCGCGGAGCGTCGAGCACGATGTGGCGTGTCGCGACGCCGGAAGGAACGCGGTAGGTCATCGGCGCGCCCGGAACCGCGACGGCGTCCGTACCGATAACTGCCGTTTTCAAGGCGCCACGAGTCAGAAGCACACCTCGGTAGCCTGGACCCGAGAGGAGGTCCGTGGGGGCGGCGGGGGCACCGGCAGCGGCGCTGTCGATGACCATCACCGCGGCGGGCGAGGGCCCGGCGACGTCGACTTTCACCGTCGTCACGGGGAAGCGAGCTTTGTCGCACTTGCCGTAGTCCATGCCGGAGCAGTCGTCCTGCACCGCCGGGGTTGCGACATAGAGCGAGCCGCTCGATGCGTACGGCAACTGAACGCGCAAAGAGGACGCGCCGACCGTTGCGGACGCTGTCTTGCCAGACACCGCGGCAGTGCCCGGTGTCGTCACGCGGAAGTGCGCGCCGCGCGCCGAATCGCCGGTCTTCACGCGGTCGAAGGTGACGACGGTGCCGTCATCGCCCGAGGGCAAGAAGACCCAGTCCCGAAGCGCGACCTGCACGTCGCTCGCGTTGCTCTCGCGTCGGAAGTTGTCGGCGTAGTCACCGCGTGCGACCGCGCCGCCCCCCGGCAGTGCGCGCGACCAGACGAGGTGCGTCTTGCCGTAGAGGTTGAACCAACCCTGGCTCGGGGTCTGGTAGGCCGGCACCGCGTTGGAGTCGACGGCGGGCGCGTTGCCCGTGAGGCTCGACAGCGACGAGTACGGAGACGCGTCGACGACGAGGTTGTCGGCGCCGCGGGACAAGACCCAGTTGCCGGCGTCGGCGTGCTGGTGATCTTCGACGAGACGGGGGCCGCTGGTGAAGAGGCTCCATGTCGTCGTCTCAGCCCATGCGCCGCGGGCGAAGATCGTCTGCATCGAAGGGGCGACGTAGACCGTCGGCTCGACCGCATTGGGCGGTGCCGGCAAGCTTGCCGCGTCTGCGAGCGCCTGGAAGACCGGCGATTCTTTGTCGGTCAGGCCCCGCGCGCCCATCTCGGCGCGCGCGCGAGCCTTCGTCGTGTCGCTGGCCGTCCCTGCGATCGCGGCGATCAGAATGCGTGCATTCGGCGGCGCGTGCTGCCACTCGCCGTGGCTCGTGTCCCCACCGATCCACAGGCCGTGCGAAGCCGGTGACGAGCCGTGGAGGTACCGACGAACGAGGTCGCTCTGGTATTTGTCGAGCAAGGGATAATGGTGGCCTTGCTCGGCCAGCGCGCGCGTCGCCAACGAATACTCGACGACCGAGAGCGGTCCGTACTGCCAGCCTTCGGCCCAGTCGCCGCCGTCGAGCGCGCCGCCCGCCTTGGCCTGACCCATCATGTCGACATCGAACAGTGTGCCGACGACGTTCGTCCACGCGGCGTCGCCTGCGGTTCCAGCCTCGCCACCCTCGGCGATGGCGATCAGCGTCGCGGCGAAGAGGTAGCCCGCTTGGTAGTTCGCGCCAGCGCGGTGCCGCAGGTAGCCCTTCGTGTCGTACCAGCCGAGCCACGCGGCGAAGCGCCCGCGCATCTTGGCGCGCAGCGACTCGGTCATGCCAGGAGCATCGTGCAGCCAGTCGTACGAGAGCGCGGCGTACGGCGCGTAGACGCGCATGTAGTAACCCGTGTCGTGGGTGACGACGTCGTCGCCGCCGAGACCGTCACCGATGACGTGAAAGTCATCGAGCAGCGCGTTGAGGAAGAAGATCCCTTTCGTCGCGTACGTGGCGTCGTTCGTGAGCTGGTAGGCCAGCGCACACGAGCTCGCGGCGTAGCCCCAACCAAAGCCCCACTCGACCTGCTTCGGCGTTGCGTAGGCCACGTTGCACTTGGTCTTTGCCAGCGCCGCGCCCTTGGTCGCGTCGGCGCTCTGCGTCTTCAGAGTCGCGAGCGTCGCCGGATCGAGAAAGAGGCGCGGGTGCGGTCCCGTCGGCGCACCGGCGGCCGTCGTGCCTGTGCCCGCGTGCAACGTGGGTTTCGGCGTGTGGTGGTCGCGCATGAAGAGGCCGATGCCGAGCGCAGTCGCCACGAGCGGAACGCCGTACACGAGGCGGGGTACACGCGCGCGGATCCGTCTGGACGACGGTATGGTGTCGCGCTGCGACTCCGGAGGCGGGGGCATCGTAGGATCTGCCGTCGGACGCATCGTGCCCGCGACGTGCGCTGCGCGGGCTGCGTGCACCGCATGGAGATCGACCGGCGGCTCGTACGGGGGCACCACGAGCGCACCGTGCGCGGGCGCCGATCGCGGCGGTGCCTCGCTCAGCGGCTGGAGGCACACGTAGCAATGCGTCGCGTTCGGATCAGGAGGGAGCCGGTCGTCCCAGGGATGGCATTTCGCGCAGATCGGTTTGGTCAAGTGGGCCTCGCGTAGGACTTTGCACATCCCGAGCCTGGGGGCAGGCGCAAAGCGTCGCGGCCCCGTATTTCACAAAACCGCAAGATCGGCGCTTCGGGGTCGTCCCCAGGCAGGCGCCTGCGACACTTGCGCATGTTGTGTGGCCACTTTGCGCGGCTCTTCCGTTGGCGCGGTAGGATCCTCCTTCCATGGACCGTTTCATGTTCACTGTTCTGGTTCTGGGGTCGAGCGCCGCGGCGACGCTCGTGAGCTGCGGGCACGGCGCCGAGCTGCGGGACCGCGAGCGCACGATCGCCGCGAGGCCGGCGTCCGCACCGTCCCTGCCCTACCGACCCGTACGAAGTGCGGTCGAGGCACCGAAGCTCGTGGGGGGAAAGCGTGTGCCTCCCACCAATCCGCGCGACCGACCCATCGAGACACCGGACGGCCTCGTTCGATTTCAGGACAAGACGATCGCCAAGCTCGTAGGTCGTACCCTCGACGATGGGGGCCTCGAATGGGTGACCACCTGGCGCAGCAATTTTCCTGTGCGCGCGCTCGTCTCCTTCGCGCATGGGCTCGGCCTCTGTCTCGCCTCCGAAGACGGACGCGTGGGCTGCGTCGAGCCGACGAACCACCACGGCGCGCAGATGCATTGGCTATTTCAGGAACAGGTGCGATCGCTCGCCGTCTTTCGCGGTGCGGGCTGGCAGCTCTGCTTCGTGCGCAACGATGGGTCGTCGCATTGCGACCCGCTTCCCGAGACGCAGCCGATCGAAGAGGGCGACACGCTCACCTTCAAGAGCTCGACCCCTTCGGCCAACGACACCCGGTACGCGCAGTGGCTGACGGATGCCTTTGGCAAGCTCGGCAAGCTCAAGAAGATCTTCGCCGACCCAAACTGCGCGATCGACGCCGCGAACCGCCTCTTCTGCCTCGAGGACAAGGGCGCGCGGCTCGTGCTGGATGGCGTGCTCGATGCGACGGCCAACTGCGCGTTGATGCTGGACCACTCCGTTCGCTGCTGGGGTGAAAACCAGTACGGGCAGGTCGGCATGGGTCGTCGTTCGCGTACCGAAGCCGTGCCGATGGCCGTCGCCGGTCTGAAGGACATCGAGCAGATCACGAGCTCGGGCATCAACGCTTGTGCGCGCCGCAAGGATGGCGCCGTCTTCTGTTGGGGAACGCAGTTCGGTCCCGATTTTCTCGCGGCGGCCGTAAACGTCCCGACCTGCCGAATTCAAGATCGGCCACCCGTCGACGAAACGGTCGAGGCTCCGTGCCCCCCGGTCTCCGGCCGTGGGGACGATCTCTGCCGCAGGACGCGCTACAACGCGCAGCGGCTCGGCGGGCAAGATGCGCCTATCGTCCTACGCGACGAGGGCGAGCAGTGCGCCGGACCCGGCGAGGACTACGTGCCGACGCCCACGCGCATCACGGTCGTCGACGAAGCCGCAAGCGTCTTCGCAAGCCATGGAGCGATCTACGTCGTTCGAAGCGACGGCATCGTCGTCGAAGCCGCGTCGACGATCTACCGCGAGATCGCCGTACGCACGTCACCGCCCGTGCGGTGAGCCGTCGTCAAGGGCGCGGTGAGCGGTGCGCGATCGGCTCGCGGACCTCGACATCGGTCGCACCGATCTCGTCGGGCGGCAGATCGCTCGTATGCACGCGAACCTGATCGTTGCCGACCTCGACGCGGCGGCGCGCGCTCGTCGCATGGCGCGGGGCCTCGAGGGCGCCCGGCTCCGACGGCGCGTCGCCGCCTTCCGTCAGCGCGCGAAGGGCGGCCCGGATCAGCGCACCCTTGTGCCACGTCACGATGAACAAGACGGCGAGCGACACGAACATGATCGTCGGGATGAGCGCCTTGGGCCCATTGAGGTGGCGCATCATGAGCGGGACGATCACCCAGCCGAGCCCCCAGAGCAGCCACAGCAACTTCCGGATGCTGCCGACGTTCGCGTCCTCGACCGAGATCGGGACGCGCTCTCGGCGCTTGCCGCGCTTGCCGCGTTTGCCGCGCTGCATGGGAGCGGCCATCGCTGGAGCAGCCAAAGGCGTCGCGGAGGGGCGAACGCTGTCGAGCGCGGCGCCGATGCTCGCGGCGCGGAGGTCGGGATCGGGCTCGAGCATCGATTCGAGAGACGCGATCATCGCCTCACTCGCGCGACCTCGTAGAGCGGCGCGCACATCGATGCGAAGACCGCGGTGCGGGAGTGTCTCGGGCTCCGCACCGGTGAGCGCAGCGAGCGCGGTCGCGCCGACGGCGTAGACATCGGTGACCGGCAGCGCGCGACCTTGGAACTGCTCGGGCGCCATGTACCCCATCGTGCCCACGATGGTGCTCGAGCCTTTGCGCTGGAGGAGCTCGCTCACCGCACCGAAGTCGACGAGCACGTACGACCCGTCGGGGCGCCGGATCACGTTGCGCGGTTTCACGTCGCGATGGACGACGGGCGAGCTGCGACCATGGAGGTACGTCAGCGCACGATCGGCACACGCCAAGAAGCGCCGGACCTCGGCTTCGGGGAGAGCGCCCTCGCGTTTGCGAATCGCATCGAGCGTGTCGCCGTCGACCTTGTCCATGACGAGGTAAAGGTGACCGTCTTCTTCGAAGTGCTCGAGGTAGCGCGGCACGAGCGGATGATCGAGCGTCGCGAGCACCCGCGTCTCGCGCTCGGCGAGCTCGACGTCCTTCCAGCTCTTCGCGCCGCGCACGTCGAAGCGCTTGATCGCAACGTGCCGGTTGGTCGCGGCGTCGAGCGCGTCGAAGGTAACGCCTTGCGCGCCTTCGCCGAGAACACCACGCACGACGTAGCGGTCATTGCCGAGACGCTGGGAGTCCATCGCGTCCCCATAGCACGGCGACGTCGCGGTGCCGCCTCAGGGCCTCAGGGCCTCAGGGCACGTACGTCGTGCACGAGCCGTTGTCGCAGCGAACGCCGATGACGGTGATGTCGCCGCTCTTGCCGTCGTCCGCGAACGTGGGGCCGCTCGCGCAGCCACGGCCGGGCGAGCAGCTCGCCTCGAGCGCCGACTCGCATGCGGCGAACGCGGCGATGAACGAGTGGTTGATGCCGACGGCGTACGCCGGCCCGCAGCACGGGACGCGCGTCGCGATGACGCAGGTCGGATCGTCGTCGCACGCCTTGAACCGCTCGACGGTACCGCCGTCCGGCGTGAAGCACGATGACGCGTCGACCCCGGCGTCGGAGCTCGCCCCCGTGTCGAGCACCGCAGCGTCGGGCACGCTCGCATCGCCGCTCGTCGGCTCGTCGCTGCTGCACGCGGCGACGAATCCACCGACGACGAACGCTACCGCAAACCGTCTCGCGCTCACTGATGCCTCGCTCACCTCTCGAAGCGTACCGCAGTGACCTAGGAAATCGCCCGTGCGCTATCAAGGGCACGTTTTGGGGACCGCTTTGCGGGTGACGTCGTTTGCGCAGAGCGCGAACCAGCTGTGGCACGTGTTACCCG
>CAXSGV010000078.1:0-3239 GCA_964236615.1 uncultured Polyangiaceae bacterium | reverse complement strand
CACATCTGTGCGGAAGCGCGCGTGACGGCGCACCCACGCTTCCGCACCTCCGCACAGATCCGACCGATCCGGTCACATCTGTGCGGAGGTGCGTGTGAGGCTCAGCGGTCGAGGGTGAGGTCGGCGTAGACCGCGAGCGCTTTGCCAGTGCAGCGCGTGTCGATCTGCGTCGCGATGACGTCACTCGCCTCGCGCACCGGCGCGGCAGGACCGAGGCCCGCGTCGCCACCTTGGAAGGCGAGCATGCGCGCCGCACACGCGGGGTCGGGCGTATCGCCCGGGCAAGTCGCGCAGAGATCGCTAGCGACCTTGCTCTGGGCCGCCGTGAGCGACGTCGTCGCGAGCTTTCCATCGACACACTTTCGGAGCGCCAGCGGATCGCACCCGACGTTGATGGCGGCGCAGTCGACGTACGCCGCTTTGTAACCGGCGGACGTTCTCGCGCTCGTCGACTTGCAGGCAGCCGCGAAGTCGGTGCAAAGCCCCTTCACTCCAACCTGCTTCAGGAGCGCATCGCAAAACGCGTCGCCGGTCGCGATGGGGGGCGTCTTCGGGCAGTGTGTTGCTCCGCGCGACGTTCCGACACCGTCGGCCGCGGCGCCGTTGGCTCCGCCTTCACGGTACCCGGCGTCCACGCCCGGGACGTCGGGCAGCGCGCCTTCGTCTCCCGAGCCCGATGCGTCGTTGCAAGCCACGCTGGCAAGCGAGGCCGCGACGCACAGAAGAGTCGACAGGTAGAACGAACGCCGGACATTCATGGAAGACCCCATCTTCGAGGCAGTGGAGGTGGTGGAGGCCGTGGAGGCAGTGGAGGGCGAGATCGCGGGCCGGCTCATTCCGTCACCGGCGCGTTTTCATAGACACGGAATGCACGCTGCACGCTCTGGAGCGACGTGCCCGCGGGCTCGAGGTCCCCCTGACCGGGCCAGTCGGGCGGGCCTGCGTAGAAGCTCGGACGCTGCGGCACGCCCTCGCTCGTCATGAAGTCGACGAGACCGTTCTGAGGAATCATTCCGACCTGCTGTCCGCCGTACCAGACGTAGAGCGACGGAAAGAGCCCCTTGCCTACGTTGATGGTGACGGACTGGTCGCAGCAAACGTCGACGCTCGACTCGATGTAGATGAACGACGCGTTCAACCCGAGCGTCGCGTAGAGCGGGGCGCGGTCCTCCCACGCGATACGCGAAGCCTCGTTCAGGCGGTAGTTGACGCACGAAGCGCCGACCGTGACGTTCAGAGCGTAGTTGTAACCGTCCTTGCCCTCCGGACCGTTGGGCAGCGAGAAGCCCGCCTCCTTCGTCCAGCCGAGCGAGTACTCGCCCTGCGCGTGCGTGTACGCGCCGTCGTCGAAGGGAATGACCTGGTCGCCCTGGCACCGAATGGTCATGTCCGAGATGTGGACGGTGCCCTTCTCGTTGGCGGCCTCGACGAAGTCGTTCCAAGCCGCGTTGTCGGCGAAGGAAGACGGCGGGTCGCCGTTCATGGCAAGGACGCGTAGCCCGACGAGCATCGCGGCGATCTGGCCCTTGGCGGTCAAGCAGAGGGCCGCCGCCGCCCCAAAGGGATCCTCGTAGTCCGGAACCGCGCATGGATCGTGGCACTTCCACAGCCGGTCGCAGAGCGGGTCCACGTAGTCGAGCGGATTGAAACCGGGCTGGCGAAGAACGAGCGCTGCTTCGAGATCCTGCGGCACGACGAGGTACGGGTCGGAGTCCGACCGCTGCTCCGCCGTCGCGGTCGTGTCGACCGGGGCACTGCTGCACGCCGCGAGCACCACGGACGAGAGCGCGACGGCCCCCGACAACGAGACGAGTCGGCGCAGTGTGTTTGAATCGCGAGAGCGTCGGGTCATGAGTCAAGCCTCCGAGGAGGCCCATCGCAACCGGCATGCCGCCGAGAAAACGCCTTATTTTTGCAGCACTTCGTCGCAACCCCAAGGGCTCGTCGTTGCGTTCATCAACGTCGCCGTTGCGAAAGGCTTCACGCTTCGTCACTGTCGAACGCCATGACCGAAAAGCTCCTTCGCGTGTGCATCGACGTCGACGATGTGGACAAGGGCATCGCGTTCTTCACGAAGGGGCTCGACCTCCGCGTCGGAAGGCGCTTGGGCGATCAATGGGTCGAGCTCCTCGGCGCGTCGGCACCGCTCGATCTGCTGTCCCACTGCGACGGGAGTGAGGCCGTCCCTGGGCGCGCGCTGCGGCGCGACTTCGGTCGTCATTGGACGCCAGTGCACCTCGACTTCGTGGTCGAGGACGTCGACGCCGCCGTCGCCCGTGCTGTCAGCGCCGGCGCGACGCTCGAGCGCCCGGTGCGTGACGAGCCTTATGGGCGACTCGCCAACCTCGCCGATCCCTTCGGCAACGGCATCTGCCTCCTGCAGATGAGCGAACGCGGCTACGACGCGCTCGTGCCCTGAGCGATGTGTCTTAGCGAGGTGCGATGAGGGTCCTCTTCCCGTCGCAGCCATTCGAGCCGAAGTCCGCGGACTCGGCGTTCGCCGTCGAGCGCGAAGCGGCGGAACGCGCCGGTCTCGGGACCCATCTCGTCAACGCCGAGGCGCTGGACGGGGCGCCTTTGCTCAGGCGAAGCCCTGAGGGCACGCTTCACTTCGGAACGTCGGGCGGAACCGTTCCGCAGTTGGTGAAGGCCAGGTTGGTGTCCACTCGGAACCGGGAGCCCGACGTGTGTCGCTCCGCCTGAAAGAGCTCGAGCGGATAGGTGTTGCCCTTCACGAGACCCAGCGAGCCCGCGATCTGATCGACCACGATCGTGCCGTTCAGCGGCTGGTGAAGACCACCGAGATCGAGCGCCAGCTTGCCGTTCATGAAGACCCAGACGTCGTCGTCTCCCGTGAACACGAACGACTCGCCGCCGGTGTACTTGAATTCGGCATGAATCTCGGTCGTGAAGGAAAAGTTGTGCCGTTTCCCGTCCTGCCCCATCGCCGTGTCGCCAAAGCCGGCGCCGTCGAGCGGAAAATAGAAGTTGCTCTGGAACGTGAACACGCCGTTGTTCGGCGCGAACTGCAAGTACACGAGGTACGGCTTGTCGACGCCAGCGGCGTAGCGGTACCACTGGTCGAAGGCGGGCTTGCTCGTCGTGATCGCACCCACCGGACACGCCGCGGCTCCGCCCACCAACGACGCTTCGCACTTCGAGGCGTAGACGGGCTTGCGATCCACGCCCAACCCAAAACCAACAAGACCAACGATAACACCATCACCAAAAAACAACTC
>CAXSGV010000077.1:958-18766 GCA_964236615.1 uncultured Polyangiaceae bacterium | reverse complement strand
GCGCCCTCGCACGCCGCATACCACCCGCGATCCCGCCCCGCGTCCCGAACCACCCTCTCTCCCAAACCGCATGATGTTGCAGGCGTTAGCTGGCTAACGCCTGCAACACGGGGTCGGTCGCGAGGGTCGTGGGGGCCGGGTTCGGGTGTCGCGGACAGGGGGTGGACGTCCGCGGGACGGTGGCCGGACAGGGCGACAGGGCTGGACGTCCGCGGGAGGGAGAGCGAGCGGCGAGCTTAGGGTTGTTTGGTCGCCGCGATGACGACGTGCGGGTAAGGCAGCACGTCGGGCACACGTACGATGCGGACCTTGAAGCCAATGGAGACGAGCATCTCGCCCCACGCACGGTGGTGGCGGTAGGCGAGCGGCTCGTTCCAGCCGACCATCGCGCGGTCGAGTAGCTCGGTGAAGAGGAGCTGGAAGCGCGGCTCGGTGGTGATGTCCTTGATGAGGAGCGTGCCGCCCGGGACGAGGAGATCGCGGAGGCGCGTGAGCACGGCGAGCTGATCATCCGCAGGGATGTGGTGCATGACGTCGAGCACGTACGCGGCGTCGAATGGACCATCGAGCTTGGCGTCGCGGACGTCGCCGACGTGGAACGAGTGGCGCGCAAGGCCGAGCGAGGCGGCGACCTTTTGCGCGAGCTTGATGCGGCGTGCGTCGGGATCGACGCCGACGATGCGGCGGCCGGGATGGGTCTGACCGAAGTACGCCGCGAAGAGACCGAAGCCACAACCGACGTCGAGGATGCGGCCTTGATCGGTGAGCAAGAGGTCCATGACGCTGAGCAGCTTCGGTCGCAGGATCGAGAAGCGAATGTTCGCGTACGCGCGCTCGACGAAAGGGAGCGCGCGCGCGATGTTGCCGATCGCCTGACGGCCGAACACCTCGGGTGCCTCGAACGACGGCGCGGAGGCGACGCTCGCGCGTTGACCGCGAAAGACGCTGCTGCTTGGCGGCGGACGCTCGGAAGACGGAGAAACTGCGGTGACCACGGGCGGACGCTAAGCCAAGACCAGGTTGAATGGAATCTTCGTTTGCCGCAGGATTCGCGGCTCGCGCGCAGACCTCCGCGGTTCCGCGACGAGCGTGCCGATGCCGCCGGCCGCGGCGCGCGCTCGAGAACGCACGCGCGACGTGAGCGTCATCGTCGTGAATCGCGCGTCAATGCTCGCGGAGGCTTGTCGAGCGACAGCAGGTACCAGCGGTTGCAGCTGGTGTGGCCCGTCGCACCAAGCGGCGCCACGAGTGGCTCGAAGCCGAATTTTTCGTAGAGGCGTTGCGCCGCGACCATCCCTGCGAGCGTCTCGAGGTAGCAGCGACCGAAGCCGCCCGCGCGTGCCATGTCGAGGCAGTGCGCAAGAAGCGCTGCGCCGGCGCCGATTCCGCGGGCCTCGGGCAAGAAATACATTTTGCGCAGCTCGCTCGTCGCGCCGTCGCCCCCGATGAGCGGTGCGATGCCGGCGCCGCCGACGACGCGCTCCTCGTTGCCTTCGCCCCGCGTGATCACGAAGTACGCGTGCCTGGGCGCGGCGTAGGCGTCGTGCATGGCGTCGACCTCGGCGTCGTGAAGCGCAAAGCCTGGACCGTCGGCGCCGAGCTCCGGCATCACCTTGCGGATGATCGAGGCCACAGCGGGATCGTCGTCGCGACGGATGAGTCGGATCGTGAAGGCCACACTACACCTTACCAAGGTGTAGGCTTGTGGGTCCGATGAGCAAGACGCAGGCGCCGCGCCCCGAGCGGAAGCAGACGGACGAGAGCCTTGCCGTCGAGCGTGCCAAGTCGGATCTCGCGCTTGGCGAGAAGAAGGCGGCGAGCGAGGAGCGCGCCGACCACGTCATCGAGCGCGCGCGTGAGGACGCCGACGACATCCTGACTGCGGCGCGCGCGAAGGCCGACGACAAGCTGATCGAGCGTCCGTCGATCACCGTCACCAGGGCCGTCATGGCACAGGAACGCGCGACCGAGGACAGCGTCATTCAACACGAGCGCGAGCAGGCCGACGAAAGCCTCCGACTCGAGCGCGCCGCCGAGCGCATGTCGCGCCTCTTCCCGCTCGAGCGGGACAAGACCGATCAATTTCTCATGACCGAGCGCGTCCGCTCGGATGTCGCGCTTGCGAACCGCGACGATTTCTTGGGCATGGTCAGCCACGATTTACGCGACTTGCTGAATGGGATCATCGTCAACGCGGCGTTCATCGGTGAGCAGACCACGAAGGACGAGGCGGGCAAGAGCTCGCTCCTCGGAGCGCAGCGCATCCAGCGTTCGGCGGCGCGCATGGCCCGGTTGATCGGCGATCTCGTCGACATCGCCAGCATCGACGCCGGCAAGCTTGCCGTCACACCGACCGCCGGCGATGCGGCCGCCGTCCTCCTCGACGCCATCGACACCTGGGGTCCGACCGCGACTAGCAAGGGCATGACGCTCGATTCCGTTCCGCGCGCCCCCCTGCCCGCCAAGTTCGATCACGAGCGTGTCATCCAGATTCTCGGAAACCTGATCACGAACGCGGTGAAGTTCAGCGCGCGCGGCGCCACGATCATGATCGCCGTCGAAGCTGTCGACGGCGCCGCACGCTTCTCCGTGACGGACACTGGCCCCGGTATTCCGAGCGACAAGCTCGAAGCGATTTTCGAGAGGTTCTGGCAGGTCGGCGAGAACGACCGCCGCGGCTTGGGTCTCGGCCTTTACATTTCCAAGTGCCTCGTCCAAGCACACGGCGGAAAGATCTGGGCAGAGAGCCAGCTCGGCGCCGGCAGTACCTTCTTGTTCACCATCCCCATCGCCTGACGCTTCGTCTCGCGGGGGACGCGGACGCGCTAAAGGCGAGGTCGACTCCGCTCATGCGGGGTCGAGGATCGCGATGATGCGATCGGCGCGCAGCGTCGTGCTGTGGCGGATAGCAAGGTACTCGGGGTGGTCCTTCACGAGCTCGAAGAGCGGGCAGCTGTCGAGCCAAAGACGATCGATCAACCCGTTGTCGTCCGCGACGCGAAGCTCACGCAGACCTTCCTCGATCTGACCGGCTCCGAGGCGCAGCTCGGTGCGGATCTGCGCGTGAAAGCTGAGTCGCCTGGGGGCGTAGTGGGTGTCGATCGGCAAGCTCGCGTCGAGGTGCTCGGTCAGATCGGCTGGCGCGTCGCGCTTACATGCAACATACAACAACGTGCCGAGGCGGCGGCGGATAGCCGGGCCCGTCCGCGAGTTTTCGAGGATTTCCGCGAGCGCGAGCGCAGCGGCGCGGTCGCCGCGCCACAGCGCGAAGCGGCCGCGCATGAGAACGTCCGGCGTCAGCTCGCCTTCACGCATCACGACGCCCAAAGTTTCGAACGCGGCGTCGTAGTCACCCAGCAGCGCCTGTGCGCGCGCGATGGAGTGGCGCGCAAGAACCATGAGGGGATCAATTGCCAGGGCGCGCTGCAGTGTCGCGATCCCCAGCTGCCAACGCCCCACCTCGACGAGCACGCGCCCCACCGCGTCGAGCGCTTCGATCGAGTTCGGCGCCTGCGTCAGCGCGCGTTGCAGCAGCGTAGCGGCGGTGACCCCCTCGGCGTCGTTGAGGTGAACGATGGCGAGCGCGAGGCGTGCCTCGACCTGCGCGGGATCCGACAGCAGCGCGCTCTCCGCAAGCTCGCGCGCGGCAAGCGCTTGCGCACCGGCGTCGCGCTCGGCCGTGAGGACGCGCGCGATCGCGAGGGCGTAGGTGCCGGCGATGCGCAGGTCGCCCGGCGCGCGCTTGTGCGCCTCGGCGAGCATGGCGACGCCTTCGCGCGAGACATCGAACCAACCGCGGTGAAGCAGGTAGCGGGCGCGCAGGTAGAGATCTTGCGCCGCCGCATCGACGACGGGACGCGCGCCGGCAGTGAGCTCGGTCGCGAGCGCAGACGCGATAGCCACCGCGGCATCGTCGGCCACCGTGAGGACCTCCGCCACGGGGCGATCGAAACGACGCGCCCATAGCTGGAAGCCATCTTCGACGGTCACCACGCGCACCGCCACGCGCACGAGCTCGCCGAGGCGACGCAGTGAGCCCTCGACGACGACGTCGACTCCGAGCGCGCGACCGGCTTCGCGGACGTCGCGTGATGGCGCGACGTAACGCGCGGTTTCGCCACGCGGACGCACGCGAAGCTCCGGAACGACGCTGAGCAAGTCGACGAGATCTTCGGTGACGGACTGCGCGAGGTATTCGTCGTCGGGAGGACCAAGGTTGATCAGGGGCAGTACAGCGACCGTCTTTCGCGTCGCGCGAACCTGCGGCAAGGCCGGCGCAGCGAGCGATTTCGTAGAGGGCAAATCGGGCGTCGCCAGCGACGCGAGCGCATCGCCGGCCTCGTCTGCGGTCGCGTAGCGATCGGTCCTCGCACGGGCCATCAACTTCAAGAGGAGCAGCGCGGCATCGACGGCAAGCTCGGGTATGTGCGCGCGCGCATCCGGCGGCGGCCGCAAAAGTCGGGCAGCGGCGACCGCGACAATCGAGTCGCCGGGCCAGGCTGGCTTGCCGGTGAGGAGCTCGAAGAGCATCGTTCCGAGCGCGTAAAGATCGGCGCGGCCGTCGAGGTCGCTCGCGCCCTCGACCTGCTCCGGCGCCATGTACGCGGGCGTGCCGACCATGCCCGAGCCCGTACGTGCGAGCTCGGCCTGCGCGAGCGCACGCGCGATGCCGAAGTCGGTGATCACGGCGCGACCATCGCATGCGAGGATCACGTTCTCAGGCTTGAGATCGCGGTGGAGCACCCCCGCGGCGTGCGCGGCGGCGAGGCCTGCGCACACGTCACGCCCAATCCGGATCACGTCGCGCAGAGGAACACGGCCGCGCCGCGCGAGATGCGCTCCGAGCATCTCGCCTTCAATGAGCTCCATCGTGAGGAACCGATCGCCGCCGTGCTCGCCGATGTCGAACGTGCGCGCCACGTTCTTGTGAGTGACGCGGCGCGCGAGCTTCACCTCGCGGCGGAAGCGCTCGAGAATCCCCGACGACGCGGCGAGCTCGCTCTTCAACACCTTCAGCGCGACGACCTCGTCGAGCTCGCGGTCGCGCGCGCGGTACACCGTCCCCATCCCGCCCGAGCCGAGCATCGCGAGGATCTCGTAGCGGTTCGCGACGAGCGGCGGGGCTTCGCCAACCGACGTGAGCTTCGCAAGGCCCCCGGTGAGCGGGGCTGCCTCGGTGGGGGCGGTATCGAACGGGCGCGGCGGATCCGCCATTGTCGTCTGATGCTACCTGAATCTTCGCGTCGATCTCTTTCGCGACCCGGACTATCCTCTGGCGTTCCAGTACGCGCCCATAGCTCAGCTGGATAGAGCGTCGGCCTTCGAAGCCGAATGTCGTCTGTTCGAATCAGACTGGGCGTACCGCTAGAATTACACGTCAATCCGACCACGCCCCACGAGGGGCGTGACAACGTCGTGACAGCTTTGGTGATCGCGCTGCGCGCGGTCGCCTCTGGCGAGATCGCGCTCAGTCGATCGAGTGTCGACGAGCTCGGCGCGTTGCTCGACGAGCTACTCGCTTCGGCAGACGATCAGAAGTCGGGTGCGTCGTGAGCGCGCTCGCCGGGCAAGACGCTCGTTCAAGACTGGTGGACCTTGATCGGCCACCGGTGCCCGCTGGGCCGTCGCGAGACGGCACCAGTCTTGAGCGATCGTCTCCCCGTCCGCGAGTGACGCGAGGCGCCGCCCCAAAGACTGAGCCGGGAAGCGGCGGCCCAGCGGGCTCTCTATCCCGCGCCGCGGCGCGGCAACCATGCCTTGACGACGACGCCGCCAGGCTCGCGCGCGCCCCGCAAGAAGCCAAGGCGCCGCCGCGAAGCGGCGCCGCGACCGCGTTTCAAAGCGAAACGGCGGCAGCCGCTTCTAGCCTAGATACCAAGGGAACAACTCGACCGATCGCGCCTCTGTCCGCGCTGCAGAACGCCGCGTGGGACAAGCGCACCGACTGGCTCGGCAAGGTCGACGAGCTCACGAAGGCGCACCGCGAGAGACGCGCGCTCGATTTCGAGGAGCGCGGACGGAGGAAGGCGCTCGGCGCCGCGAACGAGCACGAGGGCCGGCTCCTCGTCGCCGAGGACGACGCGGCGCGCCTGCTCGAGCTCGAGCTCGCCGCGCGTGGGCGTCGCGCACCGCGGCGCGCGCGCCCTCTCGAAATGATCGCGCCGTGGCACAAGTCGCGCGCCGATGGGCAACGCCGGCGCGCGGCCGCGGTGCTCGAGTGTGGCGAGGCCGACGAGGTCCAGATCGCCTGCCAATGCTGCGGCGATTGCACCGAGCGCGGTGTGCGCTGCGGCGTGCGGTCGCTCTGTCGTTCGTGCCGGGGCGCTTTGCGGACGCGACAGCGATCGCGGTTCATGGTGGCGCAGAGGGCACACGCCGACGGCGCGGCAAGGGACGGCCTCCTCAACAAACGTCGCCGCGGCGGCCGTTGGTCGGGAAAGTTCGTCACGCTCACGGCGCCGCACCGCGGCGACGTGCGCGAGCGCATCGACCAGATGAAGCGGGCGTTTCCGTTATTCGCGCGGAAGCTCCGCGCTCGCGTGCGTTCGACCCTGCGCCGCCAGCAATTCGGGACCCGCGGGCGCGCACGTGACCAAGCCGAGGCGCGGCGCGCGACCGCGATCGCGAAGCAGCTCATGGTGCATTTTGCGTATCTCCGGAACTACGAGTGGACCAGCGGCGCCGACAACCTCGGCCACCCGCACGTCCACTTCTGGGTCTTCGGCCCGTACCTCGACAAGGTCTTGATCCGGGAGCTTTGGCGCGGTGCGCTCAACGACGCGGCGCGCGCGGAGTGGAACGAGGCGCCGTTGGTTCTCGACGACGAAGAGGCCCTGATCGTCGACGTCCGTTCGACCTACGGGGACTTCGCCCAGGAGCTGATTAAGTACATGACCAAGGACATCGCGGACGTCGGTGGTGGCTACGTCGAGCCGGAGATCTATGCCGTCGTCTACGAGAGCTTTGACGGCGTGCGCGTCATCCAAGGAAGCCGGGGCCTGATGGCGAAAGCCGAAGCGGGCCAGACCGGCGCGCGCTGCGGATCGTGCGGAACCGCGGGCGCGTTTCGCGTCCGAATCGCGCGGACCTTCGGCGTTCCCGACCTCACCGCCAGCACCGACCGCGCACGCGCAGCTCGGTATGAAAAGGTCGCGGGCCGACCGCCCCCGTTGCCTCCTCCGCGTGCGCTCGCCACGGGTGCGCCGTGCTGAGTGATGAGCCCTTGCTCAACGCGAAGGACATCGAGCGCCTCACCGGGTGGTCCCGCTCCTTCGTTTACCGAGTCATTCGCGAGATGCGCCCCATCGTGCATGGGAGCTCTCTTCGTGTGGAGCCATCAGAATTTCGAGCCTGGAAGGAACGTCATCGATGCGAGTCAATCTCTACAAGCGGAATTACGCGGGGAAGCGAAACGTGTGGTGGGGCCAGTGGACGGACGAGAGGGAGCCGCTCGGCTCTCGAGCGCGCATCAAGCGCAAGTCGACGAAGTGCACCGACCGCCGCGCCGCGGAGCACGTCGCGGCCGGGTGGGAGCGAGAAGCCGCCGATCCGGCTTACGCAGCCGCGAACAAAGCCACGATCGAAACCGCCGCGCAGCAATTCCTGAGTGAGCTTCCGCGCCGCGATCTCGCACCGGGGACGATCGAGATGTACGTGCGCAAGGTCGGCCACGTCGTCCGTGTTCTCGGTCGCGGGATGCGTCTCGCGGACGTCGACGCGCGCGCCGTCGACGCGGCGATCGAAACGTGGACCGACGAGGGAGCGGCGCAGCACGAGATGCACAAGCGTCTGATCGCCTTTCGCGGAATTCTGAGGTCGGCGAAGCGACGCGGCGAGTTCGTCGGCGACCCTCGCGGCGTGATGCCTATTTGCTTCGGCACCGGGTATGTACCGCGAACGCGGAACCTCTCGATCGGGGAGTTGCGCCGGCTCGTGCTTGCGATTGTCACGCGTAGCTCGCCAGGCCGGGCCGCGCAGGTGCTCTTCGCGGTCGCGACGGGCGCGCGGCTCGGCGAGCTGGTCAAGGCGCGTAGGAGCGACGTGGGCGCCCGCGGCGTGCGCCTGAGAGGAACCAAGACGGCCGGCGCCGACCGCACCGTGCCCATCGTCCCGATGTTCGCCGAGATGCTCTCCGCCGCGGTCGAGCATGCCGACGGTGAAGAGGACTACCTCTTTCTCCCGTGGACCAATTCGAGGCGCGCAATGCTTTTGGCGTGTGAGCTCGCCCAGATCCCGCCGTGCTCGTGGAACGATCTCCGGCGCACCTTCGCTTCGATGCTGATTCAGGCTGGGGCGGAGAACGCGCACACGGCGCGGGCGCTCGGGCACTCCACCTCGGTGATGGTCGATCGCGTCTATGGTCGCCATTCGGCAACGAGCTTGGGCGATCTGCTCGCCGCCTCAACGGCCGGCGCTACGGCGCTTCCGGGTGTTCACTGATTCCGCCGAACTCGGCACGGGGGGCGGGCTCAGCGCGTCCTGCGTGTTCGCTTCGTCTTCGGACGAGCGTCCTTCGTTCGGGCTCGACGCTTGGGCGAAGCGTTCAACGTGATGAGCGCCTGAAGCCACAGCGGCGTTGGATTCGGGAAAAGGTTTGGTCGAGCGAGCACGCGTAGCCACTGCGCGAAGTCACCTGTTTCTGCCGTCTTCTGGAGGTATTTTGCCCATGCGCGGAGATTTTGTCCGGGACTTGTGTCTCTCAGGTACTTCAGCAGATCGCTGTAGAAGAGGCTTGGCTCCTTCTGTTCCCATTTATAGGGCGTCTGGCGTTCTACTCGGAGTGCCTTTGCGAGGTCTGGCTTGGAGAGGCCTAGCCGCTCGCACACCGCTGTGACGAGCGAGATGCCAGCGCCAGGGGGCTCCGCCAGCGTCGCTGGAGTTCGAAGCTGTTTCTTGGTCGTTGCGTCCGCGGTTCTCTTCACCGAGCCAGCCCTTCTGTCGCCAGCGGCGACAAGCGCGCCGCTGTTTCCAAAAGAAAAGTACATGCCCCTTCGCTGACTGTAACCGTCTGATTTTCTTGGCGGACGGACATCGTCAGTGTCGCCGACGGCGACACGCGTGTCGCCGTCGGCGACATTCCCACTCGACGACTACGAGCCGATCGTGCAAGGTCTGCTCTTGGCGTGCACGCCGTGACGCGGCACCACGCGACACCTCTCAACGAACCAACGAACCAACGAAAGGCATTCCCAATGGTTGCATCAGTCGCAGCGCGCACGTTCCTTCTCGACGACGATTCACGTGATGAGATGTTCGATCTCATCAAAGAGCACGGTCTCGAGGAGATGGCCGAAGAGGTGTCGATCTCGCCCGTCACGCTCTCGAAGGCTGTGAGCGGTCACGGCGTCGGTGGCAACACGATCCTTGCCATCCGGGAGTACCTGTCAGGCGAAGAGAGCGACGAAACCGAAGACCGAATCAGCCGCCCCCTGGACGATTTCTCAGAAGACACCGAGGAAGACGACGAATCGGAAGAGGACTGATCGGGCGCTTCGATGAACGCCTACCAGCTCGAAGGTCCGATCTTCACCACGCCTGAGACCGTGCTCGGCACGATGCGGCGCGTGAACACGGATCTCGAAAACGTGGACGTCGACATGCGCGCGAACGCGCGCGTGGTGTCTGAGGGCTTCCTCTCCGGGTGGAATGCGTTTCGCGCGGAGTGGAAGGACTTTTACGTCGCGCACCAGTCCAGCGCGGGAATGGTCGTCGACGGCACCGGAACCGTTCTCCGTCAGGTGAGAGACTTCGCGTCGCGGATCATGGCGTGGCGCTCCTCGTTGGAGAAGCAGCCAGGAACGAAGCTCTCAATGCCTCCGCCGATGCCGCTCGACGATCCGAATCAGCCGCCCCCTGGCGGGCCTGGGTGGGGTGACCTTTCGGACATCATGAAGAGTGCCGCCGTTATCGCCGGATCGGTAGCGGTCGTCTGGGGACTCGTCGAGCTCGCGCCGCTGCTGGGGCTCGCCTCTCGCTCTCGCGGCAGCAGCTCGCGCCGCTCTCGTTACGAAGAAGACGACGACGACGAATGAAAAACGAACAAGCTCCGCGGACGTCGTCAGGTTGGTCGCCGGACGCCCGCAGAGCCGAAAGGTCATCGAACGTGCCGACGACGCAAGAAAAGAGTGCCAGGGGATCGCACTGGTGTCCAGCCGGCTTGGGGTCGCGAGCTGACGCGCTAGGCGAGATGCTCACCGTTTCCCGCCCGTTCACCCGCTTGTTTCCCGCTGCGCTTTCCGCGGCGTTTCCCGCGTCGGCGCCCGCGTCGGCGCCCGCGTCGGCGCCCGCGGCATTTCCCCGTATTCGCTCGGTGGTTCCCCCGTTGCTTCCCCCGGTGGTTCCCCCGTGGCTTCCCCCGGTAGTTCCCCCGTTGGTTCTCCCGTTGGTTCCCCAGTTGGTTCCCCCGGCTCACCTGGCCGCCGAGGCTCGGTCATGACCGCGACGATCGCTGACGCGGCACGCATTCGCGCCGCCGCCGACACGCTCGCGCGCGCCTGGGCTCTCGAGTTCCCCGGCCGCGTTCTCACCGGCCCCGCGGTGGTAGTGATGCTCGCCATCGTCCGCGGGGAAAATTCCTTCGGTGAGGCGGCGGGCTTCGCGGGCTCGAACAACTGGGGCGCCGTCGTCTGCCACCGCCATGACTTCCCCTGCATCAAGTCGGGCGATCACGACGCGAACGGACATCCGGTCATGGCGTCGTTCCAGGCGTACCCCTCGCCGGTGGAAGGCGCGCGCGGCTTCCTTCGCGCGCTGTTTCGTCACCCCGTCGCGGTGCCCGTCGACACCGGCGATCCCTCTGCCGTCGCACGCGCAATGTTCGCGAACGGCTACTACACGGGCACGGCCGGCACCGCTGACGATCGCATCGCAACATACGCTGGACTGATTACGCGGAACGCGTACGCGGTTTCGTCGGTGCTCGCCGTCGCTCCACTTTCGCTGTCTTCCTCGAACGCGTGGCTTGGGCCGGCCGCGATCCTGTTCGCCGCCGCCGTCGTCGGCGGCACGCTCTGGGCCTTCGCCCCGAGCGAGGACGAGTCGTGAACCGCGCGCGCGTGGCCTCGCTGCTGCACGAGCTTGCTGACGCAATTGCGGCGCCGGACGACGCGCAGGCGAAGCCAGCCCCGCCGTCGCGGCCTCGCGTCGTGCGAAGGATGGTTGCGCCCGCGGGCGCTGCTGACGAGCTGACGCGGCGACGCGCCAAGCAGCTTCTACGAGAGAACGGCTGTGAGGAGGTCGACGAAGCATGAGCACCGTGGACGGCATCGACGAGCTTCCGAGCGGACACTTTCGGTTTCGGTTTCAGGCGAACGGCAAGACGTTCGGCGGCACCTTCGCCACCCTCGAGGAGGCGGTGGCGATGCGCGACGAAGCGAAGCGCCTGATCGCGAGCGGCAAGATGGTCGTCACGCACGCCGCGAGCGTCGTGCAGCTAGGCGCCTCGTTCAAGGCGTCGCGCGACGGCAACCGTGCGCACGGCACCGAGACCGGACGTTGGGACAACCACATCGCAACGGCCGCTTTCGCGCGGCGTGCTCTCTCCACAGTCACCCCGCGCGACGTCCACGACTGGCTCGATCGCCTGAAGTCAAAGGAGACGAGCTACGCCTACCGAACCAACAGCGAGGCTCTCTCGTGGCAGACGCGGAAGCACTGCCTCAACCTGCTTCGCTCTTTCTTCAAGTGGGCAATGCGCCGCGAGCTCACGACGAAGAACCCGTGTGCGGGCATCACCGTCGAGCGCGAAGACGGCGACGAGCTCGCCGGCTATCAGGACGGGTGGTACCTCGACGACACCGAGCAGGCGCGCTTCCTTGCCGTCGAGCTCGAGGACGCTGACGCTCAGCGGCGCTGGGAGCGAGAGCGCTTGATCGTGCAGTTCGCGATCGGCACCGGCCTTCGACTGCGCGAGCTCTGCTGCCTGCACCTCGCCGACGTTCACGTGGATACGGACGGCGTGTCGCCGTTCATCGACGTGAAGTTCGGCTCGTGGGATCGGAAGAAGAAGCGGTATCGATCGCCGAAAGGTCGCAAGGGCGAGAAGAAGCCGCGCCGCGTAGAGTTGTTCGGGCCCGCGCTCGAGGCGGCTCGCCTCTGGCTCGCGCAGCTCGCGAGCTACGCACCGAAGAACCCGCTCGGCCTGATGTTTCCCACGGAGCGCGGCGCGCGGCGCGACAAGCCGCCGCGATCGTGGGTCGCCGTGGTGACCGCGTTCGGCGTCGTCCCGCGGATCGGGCGAAAGGTCTGGTGGCACTTGCTCCGCCACACGTGCGCCTCCTCGCTCATCGCGGGGTGGTGGGGCGACCGGTGGTCGATGGACGACGTCCGGGCCCACCTAGGCCACTCCAGCGTCAAGGTCACCGAGCGCTACGCGCACCTGGCCGGCGGCGTTCTGGAGGTCGTTGCGACCCGCGCCGAGGCCTCGTGGCAGGCTCGTCGTCACGCGGACGTAACGACGCCAGAAATTGACGGCGTTCTGCTCGATACCATCGCCCTTCGAAGCCGAATGTCGTCTGTTCGAATCAGACTGGGCGTACCAAGCAGCGATTCAGTGTAGAGCGCACGCAGCGACGCGCGGGTGTCGAAACCCGCGCACGCCTGTCCTTGTCCGGAACCCGTGACAGCGGCGCCCTGATAGCCAGACGAAAAACGGGGCCTCGCTGCATGGGAATGCCTAGTTTACGGCGCTATCGTGGGCGCTCAGCGCCGGCACGGTGGTTGCGATAGACGATCGCATGAAGCGTCGCACGAAGGTCGGACTCGCCGTGGCTGCACTCTCGATGGCTCTCTCGGCAGGGCTCGCGCAGCTTCCGAGCGTGCAGGCGGAGGCGCGGCTCGTCGCGCTGCGCGTCTCTCTCGCGCACCCGACGGTCGTGCAGGCCGGCGTCGCTTTCGGGCTGATGGGGTGCGAGCCGCCCAGCGACACCCCGATCGCCACGGTGCCTTCGACCGGCAAACAGACGGACGCATTCTCGTTCGCCGCAACCGCCAAGTCGAAAGACGAGACGTCACTCACCATCACCGTCGACGTGACCACGTCGCGCACCGCGTTCGTGGAGCTCCTCGAGGGAGACCAGCTCATCGTTCTCGAAGAGGGTGAGTCGCCGGTCGTCCTCGCGCCGACGCTCGTGGCCGCGTCGACGCGGGTCCCGACCGCGGTGCCGAACGCGCAGGTGCCCGTGTACACTGCAACAATCGACCGCGCGACCGGGATCCGGCGCCCGTTCCTCGCGTTCCGGCGCAACGGCGTCATCGTCACCAAGGCGACGCTGCCGCTCTTCGAGATCGCGCCCGAGAGCATCGTTCTCGTCGCAGGCGCGCCGGTGACGTTCGCTATCGACGGCCCCTTCGTCGAGGAAGACAGCGAAGGAACGCTCACGTTCAGCGTCGGATCGCCCGACTTCAGCTGCGCCTCCCTCGTGGCGCAGATCTCCACGCGTAACGGACGAACGATCACGTCGCGCGATCCGCTCGGCGGCGTCGGTGGCGACAGGTGCACCGGCAATCTTCGGGTCGAGGGCAAGGGCATCCGCGTGCCTTTCGAGGGTCGCGCGGGGGAATGGCTCACGCTCGATATCGTCCGCGACGAGCGGGACCTTCCCGTTCAACCGCTACGCGACGCCGGTGGCGCCGACGCGGGGACGCGCGACGCGGCCGTTGGCGACGCACGTGCGGACTGAGCGTCGGCTTGTCGGCTTGAACAGACGCGAGTGGCTGCTTCAGGGCGAGCGCTTCGGAGCGTCGGCGCGCGTCGCGATCTCGCAGCCGGTGATCGGTGCCGCGACGTGGCCGCCGCCGCGGCTGTAGAAGCCGGTGAGCTCGATGAGATCGCCCTTCGTGAGCTTCGCCGCCTCGGCAGGGGGGAGCTCGCAGGTCGCGGCGTAGGTGCCGTCTTGGAAGAGCACGTAGGTCTCCTTCACCTCGAGCACGGACCCACGCAAGCGAACGAGCTCGCCGTCCTCGGCGGGGGTGGAGCCGGTGGGATCGACGTTGCTGGTGACGAGACTGTCGAGCGCGACGAGCTTCGCGCTCGTCCGATCGGTGGCCATACGGCGCATCGCGCGGCTCTCGATGCTCCCCGCAGCGTCGAGCGTGCGCACGGCCGCTGGCTTCTTTCCGCAGCCATTGCAGGCGGGAAGCAACGAAAAGGCGACGAGACCAACGAGCAAGAAGGTGCGAGGCACGTGCTCGACAATACCTCCGTCCGCTGGCTCCGTACGTGTCTCCGTGACGGTCGCCGGCGTCTTGGTTTATTCCGGAGGCATGCGTCTCTCGGTCGTGTGGTCCACCCTGCTCGCCATCGCGCTCCTCTTCTTCGCGCGCGCTGGGCAAGCGGCTGACTGCGACGGGCCCGCCGAGTGCTGCATCACGAAGGTCGATGAGGCGAAGACGCCGCTGCCCACCCACGTGCGCGTCGGACTTCGCATCATGCGTATCGAGAAGGTCGTCGAGCAGGACGGCAACTACTCGGGTGAGATCACGCTCACGCACCAGTGGATCAGCGGCGGCCTGCGACCGAACCTCGTGCCGCGCAACGCCGTCGACGTCACGACGTCGCTCGACGAGACCAAGCTGCGCGACGGTTTTTGCTACCGCGAGCGGCGCATCATGGCGAAGTTCCAGACCTGGTTTCGGCTGCGCCGTTTCCCCTTCGATCGCCACTCGCTGCGGATGCAGCTCGAGGACCGCGACTTCACGCCGAAGGAGGTCCTCTACGAGCCCGACCTCTGGCCCAACACGATCTCGGTCGATGCGCTTCGTGAGCTCACGGCGTGGACGATTCCGGAAGCGCCGCACATCGAGGAGATCAAGGTCTCGACCTTCGCGTTCCCAGCCGAGGCCGCGCACCCGCAGCTCGTGCTCATCCACATCCCGGTCGTGCGTCACTACTGGTTTTACATGTCGCGGTTCTTCTTGCCGCTGCTCCTGCTCGTGGCGATCGCCTACTCGATCTTCTGGGTGAAGGCCGACGACCTCTCGAGCTCGTCCGCGATCGGCATCACGTGCATGCTCTCGATCATCGCGTTCCAATTGTCGCAGGCGGACTCCCTGCCACGCGTGCCGTACCTGACGATCGCCGATCGGATTTACACGGTCTGCTACATCCTCATCGCGGTCGCGCTCGGTTGCGCGGTGCTGGAAGCCTGGTGGGCGCGCACCGGGAAGGAAGATCGCGCCGAGAGGGTCGACCGCATCGGACGAAGAATTTTTCCGCTCGTCTTCATCGTTGCCTCGGCCGGCAGCGCGGCGTGGGGGTGGTACGCGAAAGCCGATCCCGAGGCCGACGTCTTCGTGCCCGCTCCGGCGGTGAAGCCTCGGGGCGCGCTGTAGATCACCTCGGGCGGTGACAGGCTCGTTACACGCGTCGTCACCACGCTGTGACGTTGTGACATCTCGCGCTGGCCTGCGGATGGTTCATCGTCCGAGCGCGATCACCATGTCACTCTCGCGTGAGACTTTGGAGGTGATCCATGCGTAGCGCTCTCTTGCGTGCGGGGCTTGTCGTCGGTGTCACGGTCGCGACGTTGGTCGCGGCCAAGCGTGCCGAGGCGGCGCCCTGCGACGTGCTCGACAACGGTCAGAACAACACGATCCCGGCCCTCTACGTCGAGAACGGCGACACCCAGGAGCCGCTGATCAAGCGCTTGGGCAAGCAGCTGATGGCGTCGGGCACGAAGGTCCGAATCATCTACCGCAACCGACCCACCTGCGAGCTCGCCACGAACTTCTACGGCGCGCGCACCGTCACCACGGTCGCGAATCGACCCATTCGGTATATCCCCGAGGACCCGGCATTCGATCCGAAGGCCGACGCGCCGCAGTGTGATGCACCGGCGACTCCGCCGCAGTTCGAGCTATCGGTCGGCGCGACGTTCCTCTCGAGCTGCACGCTCCCCGCGAAGCCTGCGAACGTGAGTGTGTCCGACGGGCCGAGCCAGGCCTACGGCTTCATCACGAACAAGGCGAGTAGCCAGGTCGCGATCACGGCGGAGGAGGGTTACCTCGCGTATGGCTTCACCGAGGGGACGGGCCAAGCGTCGCCCTGGGTCGTGCAGAACCAGCGCTTCATTCGCGGGACGACCGCGAGCACGACGCTCACCATGTCTGCGGCAATCGCGCTCAAAGCGAGCCAGATGAAAGCGGCCACGCCGTCGACCACGTCGGCGCTGCTGGAAGCTGCGGTCGAGACGTCGCCCGATGCGCAAGCTGCGCTCGGCATCCTCGGTCTCGATCTTTTCGATCAGGATCGAAGCCGTGTGAAGCTGCTCGCGTTCAAAGGCTTCAACCAGCGCTTCGCGTACTACCCCGACTCGACCTCGGGCTCGTTCGACAAGCAGAACGTCCGCGACGGTCACTACCTGCCGTGGGCGCCCACGCCGTACCTCTTCATCAACGACGGCGTCGGCGGCGCGACGCCCACCAACGCGACAGTGAAGCGTGTCGTCGAGCTCGTCTTCGGGCAGCGGCTCGAGCCGGGCGTCGACGCTCTCAAGTCCGTGATCGACAGCGGTCTCGTTCCGCAGTGCGCGATGAGAGTGAAGCGATCGAGCGAAGGCGGTGACCTCTCGCTCTATTCGTCGCCCGCGCCCTGCGGTTGCTACTTCGACAAGAACGTCTCTGGCGGCAGCACGTCGTGCACGGTGTGCACCGACGACGGTCCTTGTGGAGGCGGCAAGTGCCGCTTCGGCTACTGCGAGGTGCGGTGATGAAAAGGCATATTTCGCATATTTCGCGTACCTCGTTGGCGCTCGTCTTGGCCGTGGCCGCCATGGGTCTCACGCACGTCGCGTGCACCGACGACGACACCGCAGTGAAGGAGGCCGCGCCGGATGCCGGCGGCGGCAAGGACACTGGCCCCACGACAACCGGCGATGGTAGCGTCCCCGGCACCGACGGCGGCGACGCCGCTCCGAGCGATTGCTTCACCAATCCGCAAACGCACTTCGAGATCATCAACGCGTGCACGACGGCGACGAGGATCACGAAGAACCCGGTGCTACCGGCGCTCCTGCCGGACGGCGGTCTGCCCCCGCTCTTGTGATCCGTTCGGCCCTCGCCGCATGCTTCTTGTGCGGCGTCACGAGCCTCTCCTCTCGCGCCGCCGCCGACGAAGCCCCGGCGCCTCGGCCGCCCGGGACCTCGCTCGAGGAGCGCGTCGCGCGGCTCGAAGCGGAGGCAAGAGAAGCCCAAGAGGCGGCGAAGAAAGCCGTCGCCGCGCGACCGCTCGTCGAGCTCTCCGGCTTCGTGCAGGTCGACTGGACGGTGTTCCGCCAGTCGTCGCAGAACGAGGTCACGCAGGCGACGGCAACCCAACCTGCCGAGCCTCTCAACGAGAACCGCTTCCTGCTCCGGCGTGGTCGCGTCCGCGCCGAGCGTGACGGCGGCCTCTACCACGCAGCGGTCGAGCTCGAAGCGAACACGGTGCGCGGACCGCTCGTGCGACCCGTGAACGTCGAGGCGTCGGCGAAGTGGCCAGCGGCGCACCCGTACCCGGGAACGCCAAGCGATCCGCGCGTCGATGCGTCGAACGACGGACCGTGGTTCGTCGTCACCGCCGGTCTATTTCGAACGCCGTTCGGCTTCGAAGTGCAGGAAGGCGAGCGCGGGCGCCCATGGCTCGAGCGCACCACGGTGTCGAACGCGCTCTTTCCGCAGTCCTTCGATCTCGGCGTGCGCCTCCTCGGCGGCTGGAAGATGGCGCGCTACGCGCTGGGGATCATGAACGGCGATCCCGTCGGCGAACGCGCGTTCCCTGGGCGCGATCCGAACGAGAGCAAGGACCTCGTCTTCCGCCTCGGCGCGGTCATG
>CAXSGV010000077.1:0-948 GCA_964236615.1 uncultured Polyangiaceae bacterium | reverse complement strand
CGCTGACCACCACCGAGGGCACCCTCGCCGTCGGCGCGGTCATGGACGTGACGGAATCCATCCGCATCGAGGCCGGCGTCTCGGGCCTCACGGGGCGCGGCTTTCACCAAGGTCAGCCCGGCACGAAGGACTCGATCGCGTGGCGCGATCAGAACGAGGACGGCGTCGTCGATCCCATCGAGCTCCAGTCGGTTCCGGGTACGCCGGCCACCGCGTCGTCGAGCTTCAAGCGGTTCGCGCTCGGCGCCGATCTGCGCGCGACCGTGAAGATCCCCGTGCTCGGCGATCTCGGTGCGCGCGCCGAGATCGTGCGCGCGTCGAACCTCGACCGCGGCGTCTTCTTCGCCGATCCCGTCGATCGCTCGTACGACCTCCGCGAGCTCGGCTGGTACGTCGGCGCGTACCAGGAGCTCACGCGCTGGGCGATGGTCGCGGTTCGGTACGAACGGTACGACCCCGACGCCGATGCGCGCGAGCGCACGCCCTTCGCGCTCGTGCCGCGCAGCCAAGCGGTCTCGACGTGGTCGTTCAACGTCGCCGGACGCTACGGCCTCGCGCGCCTCATCGCGCAATACGATCGAAGGAAGAACGCGTTCGGACGCGACGTGTCGGGCGCACCGACGACGCTCGCCGACGATTCCTTCACGCTGCGCGCCGAGGTCCGTTTCTGATGCGCCGCTTCGCGTGCTTCGCCTTCAGCTCGTTGCTGGTGGCCGCGGCGTCGTGCGCGGGCACCACGCCCGACGAGGGTCGTGATGCGTCGCTCGTCGTGACCGGCGGACAGTTCTTTCGCAAAGCCCTCCCCACCGAGACGGCGGGACCGAAGGTGCGCTCGGTCGCCATGCCGCTGGACGAGTTCACCGCCGCCGTCCCCGCCCTGCTGGCGCAGATACAGCAGGCCATGTTCGACGAGGCCAAGGCCCGGCTCGACGGCAATATCGTCGACGG
>CAXSGV010000076.1:17647-18798 GCA_964236615.1 uncultured Polyangiaceae bacterium | reverse complement strand
CCACGCCGCGGGCCATCCCACCTTGGGCCGCGCCGCGGCCAAGAGAAGCGGCGCGGCCCAAGGTGGGATGGCCCGCGGCGTGGTGAGCGCGACGAGCGCCGCCGCGACGAACGCGCCTGTGAAGCCTTCGGGCACAGTGGCGGCGCCGCACCACGCGCTCCACGGGGTGGCGCTCGCCAGCACGACGCCCGCGATTGCCGCCCACCGCGGGACCCCCGCGTCACGCGCGGCCACATAGACGAACGCGGCGCCAACACCCGCGAGCAAGACCGCGGCGGTGCGCGCGATCGCGAGCGTGCGGCCGAAGAGCGCCATCGCGCTGCCGGTTATCCAGAACGGGAAGGGGAGCCAGCTCGTGCCGCTCGGATCGAGCTTGGGCGCGTGCGCGAATGCTTCCGCGATCGCGGTGCGTGCGTAGTCGTCGTCGGAGACGTGCGAGAAGCCGGCGCGAACGAGCCAAACGGCGATCGCGATCTTGAAGACCGCGAGCAGGGCAGCGTCGCGGCGGACGGTGCTCACTCGAGCATGCGGGGAATGCGGCTTCGTCGATCTCGCTTCAAGGAGCGGTGTGACCCGTCGTCGGTGCCGGCGTTGGCGGCGTGCCCGGCAGCGGCGGGACGGGGATCGGCGAGGGCGTGTCCATCGGGACCACGGGGACCTTGTCGAGCTTCTCGAGGCCCTCGGGCTTCGTCTCGTCCTTGGGGCGGAGGGTGCCCTTGTCCTTCGTCTTCTTCTCTTCGACCGCCTGCTTGGCCTTCATCGCGCGGTCGCCGGACGACGAGATGTACGCGAGGGACACGCTTGTCAGCATGAAGATGGCTGCGCAAATGGTCGTCGCCTTCGTGAGGATGTTGCCTGCCCCACGTCCGCCGAAGACTTGCGCCGCGCCACCGCCGGCTCCGAACGCGGCGCCCATTCCGCCGCCCTTACCTTGCTGCAGCAAGACGACGAACATGAGAACGGCGCACACGAAGACGTGCACGACCTTGAGTAACGTTTCGATCCAGGAGTTCATCAGGAAGGGGTCTCGTTGTACCGAGCTTCGGCCGCGTCCGCGATAGCACCGAACGAGCCTGCTTCCAAGCTCGCGCCACCGATGAGCGCACCGTCGACGTTGGGCGCGGCGAAGATCGCCGAGGCATTCGACGGCT
>CAXSGV010000076.1:11005-17637 GCA_964236615.1 uncultured Polyangiaceae bacterium | reverse complement strand
CGGAGCCGCCATAGAGGATGCGCGTGTACAACGCGAGGTCATCGGAGCGGTTCGCGAGCATCTTGCGGATGGCAGCGTGAACCTCTTCGGCCTCGGCTGGGCCCGCGGTCTCGCCGGTGCCGATCGCCCACACGGGCTCGTACGCGATCGCCGCGCGGAGATCGGCGAGCGCGAGGACGTCGAGGAAAGCGTCGACCTGGCGCTCGACGACGGCGAGGGTCTCGCCCTTCTCGCGCTCGGCGAGAGTCTCGCCCACGCACACGATCGGAAGGAGGCCGGCGTCGATTGCGGCGCGGGTCTTCTCGGCGACGAGCTTGTCGCTCTCGCCGTAAAGCTGGCGGCGCTCGCTGTGGCCGACGATCACCCAGGAGCATCCGCTCTCCTTGAGCATGACGCCGCTGATCTCGCCGGTGTACGCGCCCGAGGTTTCGGTGTTGAGGTTCTGAGCGGCGAGCGCGACGCCGCTGCCTTCGCACTCGTGAGCCGCTGCGGCGAGGACGGTGAAGGGCGGCGCGATCACGAGGTCGGTGTGCGGGACGCGCTTCGCCAGCTCGGCGATTTCGGCGGCGAGCGTGAGCCCCGAGAGGCCGCCGTGGAACATCTTCCAGTTTCCGGCGATGAGCGACTTGCGTGCTTTGTTCATGACTGGGAGGACGTCGGCAGTCGCAGAACTTCGATGCCCGGCAATTTCTTCCCTTCGATCAGCTCGAGCGACGCACCGCCGCCCGTCGAGATGTGGCTCATCTTGCCGGCGACGCCTTCGCCCGCTGCGTGCACGGCTGCCGCGCTGTCGCCACCGCCGACGACGGTGAAGGCCTTCGACTCGGCCATCGCGCGCGCGACGCCGAAGCTGCCGTTCGCGAAGGGCGCTTTCTCGAAGAGGCCCATCGGGCCGTTCCAGAAGATCGTCTTCGCGTCGACGAAGCGCTTCTTGAACTCGTCGACCGAGCGCGGACCGATGTCGAGCGCCATCTTTCCGTCGGGGATCGCGTTGACGGCGACGGTGACGCCTTCGGATGCCTCCAGCGAGGCCGCGCAGACGACGTCGATCGGAAGAACGATGTCGATCCTCTTCTCGGCTGCCTTCTCGAGGATCGTGCGCGCGAGCGGCAGCTTGTCCGCTTCGACGCGCGAGGCCTTCACGTCGATGCCCTTCGCCGCGAGGAAGGTGTTGGCCATGGCGCCGCCGATGACGAGCGCGGTCACCTGCTGGAGCAGTGACTCGAGCACGGCGATCTTGTCGGAGACCTTCGCGCCGCCGAGCACCGCGACATACGGTCGCTCGGGCCGCGTGACGAGCTTGCCGAGAGCGTCGATCTCCTTCTTGAGGAGAAAGCCGCAGCCGCGATCCTTGAACAGGCGCGGAAGCGCATCGACGCTGGCGTGGGCGCGGTGCACGGCGCCGAACGCGTCGTTGATGTAGACGTCGGCGAGCTCGGCGAGCTGCCGCGCGAAGGTGTCGTCGTTCTTCTCTTCTTCCGCGTGGAAGCGGAGGTTCTCGAGGAGGCAAATCTGGCCGCCGCGAAGATCGTAAACGACCTTCTTCGCCGCATCGCCGATGCAGTCCTCGGGCATCATCACTTCGGTGTTGAGCAGCTCGACGAGCCGCACGCCGACGGGCTCGAGCGAGAGGCCGTCGGTCTTGCCCGGCTTCGGACGACCGAGGTGGCTCGCGATGACGATGCGCGCGCCGCGGCCGATCAGGTGCTTGATGGTCGGCAGCGCTTCTTTGATGCGCGAGTCGTCGGTGATCTCACCGTTCTCGAGCGGGACGTTGAAATCGAGGCGCAAGAACACGCGCTTGTTCTCGACGGGAATGTCTTCGACGGACCGGATCCCCTCGAGGTAGGGGTGACTCGCGCTCGCGCTCGCCATCAGAGCTTGCCGGCGACCAGCTGGGCGAGCTCGATCATGCGGTTCGAGAAGCCCCACTCGTTGTCGTACCAGCTGAAGACCTTGGCGAAGTGCTCGCCCATCAGCTGGGTCTGCGTGGCGTCGAAGATCGACGAGCGCGGATCGCCGATGAAGTCGCTCGAGACGAGCGGCTCCTCGGTGTAGCCGAGGATGCCCTTGAGCGGACCCTCGGACGCGGCCTTCTTCATCGCGGCGTGGATGGTCTCTTTCGTCATCGGCTTCTCCGACACGAACGAGAGATCGACGATGCTCACGTCCATCGTCGGCACGCGGAGCGAGCAGCCGTCGAACTTGCCCTTGAGCGCGGGGATGACCTCGCTCAACGCCTTGGCGGCGCCCGTCGACGACGGGATGATGTTCATGGCAGCGGCGCGCGCGCGGCGGAGGTCGCCCTTGCGGTGCGGGATGTCGAGGACCGCCTGATCGTTTGTGTACGAGTGGATGGTCGTCATCAAGCCCTGCTTGATGCCGAACGTGTCGAGCAGCACGCGCGCGACCGGCGCGAGGCAGTTCGTGGTGCACGAGCCATTCGAGAGAATGGTGTGCTTGCTGGCGTCGTACTCGCTCGAGTTCACGCCGAGCACGATGGTCGCATCTTGGCCCTTGGCAGGCGCGCTGATGAGCACCTTCTTTGCGCCGGCTTCGAGGTGCGCGGCGACCTTGTCGCGCTCGGTGAAGAGGCCAGTGCACTCGAGGACGATGTCGACGCCGAGCGCCTTCCACGGGAGCTTCCCGGGCTCGCGTTCGGCGAGGACCTTCGCGGTGCCGCACGGGAACTTGAGCGTTCCCTCGTTCGCCGAGGTCGGGTGCTTCGCGCGGCCGTGGACCGTGTCGTAGTTGTAGAGGTGTGCGAGGGTCTTGGCGTCGGTCAGATCGTTGATCGCGACGAGCTCGAGATCCTTCACGCCGCTATCGCTCATCGCGCGGACGATGCAGCGGCCGATGCGGCCGAACCCGTTGATACCAATCTTGATCGCCATGACGGTGGGCTCCTGGGAAATGGGCCCGGAACTTAGTCCTCCGCGAAATCCCCTGCAAGGCTGGGGAGTGGCGCCGTCGCCGCCGGGGGAGCGATCTCGGGCAAAACAGCGGCATTGCCCGTGATTTCACGCCACCAAGGATCGACTTTTTCGGTGTGTGCCGGCTCGAGCGGGCGGCCGAGGCGCGGTGTGATCAGCCGGACATCGCGCTCGCTTCGGCTGGCGGCGAGGTGAACCAATGTCTCGGCGGGCTCGTCCCAAGGATGGAGGCCGAGATCGAACGTGCCCCAGTGAACTGGCATCAGCGTGCCGCCGCCGAGCATCGCGTGTGCGCGGAGGGCGTTTTCGGGTCCGAGATGGATCGATCCCCACGCGGGGTGCCACGCGCCGACCTCGAGCATGACGAGGTCGAACCTGCCGAGCCTCTGCGCGACAGTCTCGAATTCTTTCGTGAGCCCGGTGTCGCCGCTGAAGAAGACGCGATGGTTGTCGGTCTGCATGGCCCACGACGACCACAGCGATCGGTTGGTGCTGCCAGGCCCGCGCCCCGAGAAGTGGCGCGCGGGCGTTGCGGTGAAGCTCACGCCCCCGAGCCGCGCCTCTTCCCACCAGTCGAGCTCGACGATGCGCTCGGGCGCGATGCCCCACGACTCGAGGTGCGCCCCCACGCCAAGCGAGGTGACGAACGGCACATCGAGCTTCGCGAGCTCACGCAGTGCGGGGTAGTCGAGGTGATCGTAGTGATCATGCGAGATGAGGACAGCGTCGAGCCTTGGAAGCTCCGCCACGCTCACGGGCACATCGTGAAAGCGCTTGGGCCCCGCCCACTGCGTCGGCGACACGCGCTCGCCCCACACGGGATCGGTAAGCACGCGCAAGCCGTCGATTTCGAGCAGCGTCGTCGAGTGCCCGAGCCACGTGACGCGGAGCCCGGACGCCGCTGGCGTTTGCCACGCCGCGAGCGGGCTCTCGATCGGAAGCCGCACGTGCGGCCGTCGCTTGCTGCCGCCAAAAAGAAACTCGCCCATCACGTCGCCCTGCCGGCCCTTTTCGAGGGTCGACTTCACGGGGATCGTGTTCTCGAACCGCCCATCCTGAAACTGCTTCGACGCGCGCACGCGCTCGAGCCGCAGGCCCGTCGAGGGCGCACCAAAAACGCGAGGAGCCAGCCGCATCGAAGCATCTTAAGAACGACAACGAGCAAAGGAAGCCCCGCTGAGCAAGCACCGCTCACGCGCGCGCGCCGCCCGCCCTGTCCTGGCCACGCGAAATTCTGTCCGGGCCACCGCCGCCCGCCGCTTGTGTGCCTCCGCAGCCACGTTCGCCCTCGCACGCATGCGTGCAATTCCGCTCCGTCCTCGCGGAGGCCCCCGGGGCGGCTTGCTCGCGGCGGTGGGCATGAGGTTTGCGAGGGGGGGGCGGCAAGCAAGGGAGCGTGCCATGAATCAGATTTCGTACTCTTTGAAGCGCGCGTTTCGGTTGAGCGCCGAGGTGGGGTTTTCCGTGATGCGGGAGTTTGGGCTCACCCCGTCACGGCTCGAGGTGTTGCTCTTGATGGATACGCGCCCTGGGCGGAACTGGACGCAGACGGACCTGCGTACGGGACTCGGAGTGAATCGAACCACGATCAGCCGCTTCCTTCGAGCGCTCGAGGATGCGGGATTCGTCGAGCGTTCACCGCACGAGTTCGATCGACGCGCGTGGGTCGTTTCGTTCACGAACCATGGGAGCCAATGCCTTCGCGATGTGAAAGAAGTGTTGAACGAGCAGGGGGCGGGCCATCTCGTCAGCGACGCGATGTGCTTCGTCGCTCCGGAGCGGCGCGGGAAGCGGCAACGGCGTTACGCGTATGCGAACCCCGGTCGGCGCTTGCCGAAGCCGCTCGAGCCGACGCGGCAAAACCTTCATCGCGTGTTGCGGCCGCTCGAGCTCATTCGCGAGTCGCTCGGTGACACCGCCGTCCTGCTCTATCCGTGGCCGCGACGACGGCGGTCGGCTCCGTCGCTCCTCTCGGTGCTCGCCGCGCTATCGAGCGGAGGGTTGCAGCTCTCGCCGTCAGCGCAGGCAGCCTGCGCCGCGCACGCCGCGCCCGCCGCGCACGCCGCGCACGCCGCGCCCGCCGCGCACGCCGCGCCCGCGCCGCACGCGCCGCACGCCGGCCACGCACCACACCGTCGTAGCGCGTGCCGACACGCTTGCGATCGTCAGCGTGCAGCGACGGGATTCGCCAGGCTTCCCTCGGCGCGCGCCTTCACTACGCCAAGCACGCGGTCGTGAATGTGGTGGATGACGGCGTCGCTCCATAGGCGCCAGTAGGTCTCCGGCGTCATCGACACGCGGTACCAGCTCTTGCCGGTGAGGCGCGTGCGCGGGCCGTTTGGGCCGTCGGGGAGGCGCTCGACGTGAAGCTCGCCGCGCAGGTTGCGTACGTAGCCGTCGAGGTGCGGCTGGCGAACCGTGTCGTAGAGCGTGGCCTCGACCATCGGATCGGGCTGCTTGTCGATCGTGAAGCCCAGCGTGTCGTTGGGTCGCCACACGTCGACCGTCTCCAGCGCGGGGCCCGTCGTGAAATCGCACGTGCGCTTGGCGCCGAGGCCCTCACCGTCGATCTTGGCGCGGAGCGGGTAGGCGATGCCCGTGTGAAAGACCCAGTCGGTGGGCGCAGGCATCTCTTCCATCGCCGGAAGCAGCGCCCACACGCGCTCGACTGGCGCGTCGATCTCGATCGAGGTCTCGACCGGCGGCGGATGCAACGCCGGCATCGGGCTCACGTGCTCGAAGCCGATGAGCGCGAGCAAGAACAGCATCGACCCCGCGATGGTCGCGTTGAGTGCGCGCGCGGGCACGATCCTGCCGAAGGAAAACCCGAGGTACGAGCCAAGGAATGCCGGGAGCACGAGGAGCGGCAGCGCCATCACGAGGCACCCGAGCCCCTCGATCGCGAACGCGACAATCGAGACGAGCGTGATCACGCACGACGCGATGGTCGCGAGCGCGGCACGCCAGTACGCGGACTGCGGCTCCATGCGCGCGAAGACGGCGCCCGTGGTGAAGCCCGCCATGCAAGGCGCACCGAGTGTGAGTGCGGCGCCGTATTGGCCGAACACGCCAACCGAGACGGCAAGCGCGCCGAGGCCAACCACCGCACCGAGCGCCGCCGAGATCGGGATCGCATACGAGCGCGCCGGGGGCGGCATGATCGGCGCGCCGGGTCGGCCTGGCTCGCGGTAGGCGGGCTGATTCGGCAGCTCGAGTGGCTTCGGCGGTGGACGTGAAGGCGCGACCGCGGCAACGGCGAAGAAGATCAGGTTCGCAAACGGAACGAAGAAAAAGAGCGCGAGTGACGGTGGCATCGCCGCGTCGAGCAAGCGCCTCGCCGTGAGCACGATACCGATCGCCACGAACGGAATCGTGATGGCCGCGAGCGTGAGCCAGTACGCGCGATCGTCGCTTGGATGAAACAACGGCGCGTCGAGCGGGCTCACGTAGAAGAGCAGCGAGTGCTCGTGGTGAAAGGCCTTCGCGACGAGCGTGTCGGCGATGACCTTCAGCACGCTCAGCGCAGCGCCGGCGCCGAGGAACGGGAGTCTGCCAAGCGGCTTCGTGAGAAACGACATGCCTGGAGCCTAACCCACACACGAGCGCGCTAGATTGGTGCGATGTACTGGCTCGCCACGCTCGCGTTCCTCGTCCACATCGTGGAGGAGTATCCACGTTTTCCCGCGTGGGCGACGCGGC
>CAXSGV010000076.1:0-10995 GCA_964236615.1 uncultured Polyangiaceae bacterium | reverse complement strand
ACGTGTACTCGCATATCCCGCTGGTGCTCTTGGCCTTCGGGCTCTCCGAGCGCGCGAGCGCCGCGCCGCCCCAGTCGACGTACCCGCTCTTGGCCACCGCGGTGGTGTGTGTCATCGCCGTGAACGCGGTCTTTCACATCGTGGCGACGTGGAAGTTCCGCGAGTACTCGCCAGGTGTGGTGACGGGGACGCTCCTCTTCCTTCCGGTCACGGGCTTCGTGCTGCGGCGCACGATCGCGAACGCGCTGCTCACGTCCACGCAGCTCGTGATCGCCGCGGTGCTGGGGGTGGTGGTTGGGCTCGCGATCGTCCTCAGCTTGTGGCTTCCGATGGACTTCGACTGGCGCCTGCGGCGACCCTCGGCGCTCCCGTCGAAGGGCTGAAAACAGAAAGCCCCGCGCTCCAGAAGGAGGCGGGGCTTGCGGGTTACTGCGGGCGGAGGGTCAGCCCGAGGTGGCGGGCTTCGGCGGGCCGCCGAAGATGCTGGCGACCTTGCGCTTCTCTTTCTCCGTCTTCGCCTTGTCGGCGTAGGAGGGGATGATCACGCGTTCGCGCTTCGGCATCTCGCGGCTCTCGAACACCGCGAGGATCTCCTCGGAGTCGAGGGTCTCGCGCTCCATCAGCGCGTTCGCGAGCGCTTCGAGCTTGTCCTTGTGCTCGGTGAGGCCCGCCTTCACGCGCTTGTACTGCTCACCGATGATGAAGCGGATCTCGTGGTCGATCTCGACCGCGGTCTGCTCCGAGTAGTCGGCCTGGCGCGAGCCGTAGTCCTTGCCGAGGAAGACCTGCTCCTCACGCCGACCGTACGCGAGCGGACCGAGCTTCTCGCTCATGCCCCACTCGCACACCATTTTGCGCGCGATATCGGTCGCCTTCTCGATGTCGTTGCCGGCACCGGTGGTGAGGCGGCCGTAGATGACCTCTTCGGCGATGCGACCACCGAGAGCGACGGCGATCGAAGACTCCGCCTGCTCCTTCGAGAGGCTGTGACGGTCGTCCTTCGGGAGGTACCACGTCACACCGAGCGCGGGGCCACGCGGGATGATCGTCACCTTGTGGACGGGATCGTGGTGGTTGATGATGATGCTGATGAGCGTGTGACCAGCCTCGTGGATGGCGGTGTTCCGCTTCTCCTCGTCGCTGATGACCATCGAGCGGCGCTCGGTGCCCATGTACACCTTGTCTTTGGCCATCTCGAAGTCGGCCATCGAGACAGCGTCCTTGTCCTGACGAGCCGCGAGCAGCGCTGCTTCGTTGACGAGGTTCTCGAGGTCGGCGCCGGTGAAGCCCGGGGTGCCGCGCGCGATGGTCTCCATGTCGACGTCCGGTGCGAGCGGCGTCTTCTTGGCGTGAACGCGGAGGATGGCTTCGCGACCGCGAACGTCGGGGCGTGTGACCGTGATGCGGCGGTCGAAACGACCGGGGCGAAGGATGACCGGGTCGAGAACGTCGGGGCGGTTGGTCGCCGCGATGATGATGACGCCTTCGTTCGACTCGAAGCCGTCCATCTCGACGAGCAGCTGGTTCAGCGTCTGCTCGCGCTCGTCGTGACCGCCGCCGAGGCCTGCGCCACGGTGACGACCGACGGCGTCGATCTCGTCGATGAAGATGATGCAGGGCGCGTGCTTCTTGCCCTGCTCGAAGAGATCGCGGACGCGGCTGGCGCCGACGCCGACGAACATCTCGACGAAGTCGGAGCCCGAGATGCTGAAGAAGGGGACGCCGGCCTCGCCTGCGATGGCGCGGGCGAGGAGCGTCTTGCCGGTGCCCGGCGGGCCAATCATGAGAACGCCCTTCGGGATGCGGCCGCCGAGGCGCTGGAACTTCTTCGGGTCCTTGAGGAAGGCGATGATCTCTTCGACCTCGTCCTTCGCCTCTTCGACACCGGCGACGTCAGCGAAGGTGACCTTGTTCTGCGAGTCCGAGAGCATCCGCGCTTTGGCCTTGCCGAAGCTCATGGCCTTCCCGCCGCCCGACTGAAGCTGGCGCATGAAGAGGAAGAACATGACGCCGATGAACAGCATCGGGAGCAGCGTGATCAGGGTCGACGACCAGAACGGGCTGTTGTCTTCCTTCTCGAAGAAGATCTTCGGCGCCGGCAAGTCCTTGGAGTCGGGCTTGAGCGTCTGAAGGAGCGCTTCGTCCGCGAGCGGGCCGACGGCCTCTTTCTGCGTGGTGGCTTTCGACGCGTCGCTGGTGTGGACGCGGAAGCTGTACTCCCGGTCCTTGATCTTGACCTCGTCGACGTGGCCCGCGTGGACCTCGTTGATGAACTCGCTGAAGGCAACGGGCTGCTTCCTGTCGGCGGGGCTCAAAAACTGCCAGATCGCCAAGAACATCAGGATGAGCAGAACCCATAGAAGGAGCGTCTTGTGAGATTGCTTCACATTTACCTCGGGCGAGAGCGAGACCAGACGCCCTGCATTCGGGGCAAATCTGGAGACGGGACTACGGCTTTAACGAGTACCACGAACGGGCAACGCAACCACGCAGGGCCTCTACTTCGACGTACGGCGCGATTTCGAACGAAATGCCTCGGTGGACGTGTCCACCATCACCTGAACCTGCGTCCGATCGAAGGTCGCGACAAGGGCTCCCGGAAGTTCGATGCGTGCTTTCCCCGATCGCGTCGCGACCAAATCGCGCAAAGCGCGCTCCGTGGCGCGGGGGAGTGGGTGCATGTGGTCCTCGTTTTCGGGCAGCATGTCCCCCAGCTGATCGGCGAGCGCGCTGAGGTGCTCGACGATCGCCGGGCTCAGGCTCTCGAGCAACGGCAAGAGCTCGAAGCGCACGCGCGTGCGGGTGAAGCGTGGCGACGCGTTCGAAGGATCCTGGGCAAACCGAAGCAGGTGACGCGCGACATGCGCGTCGATCGCGGCGCGGCGCGAGCGCACCAGCGGGCGGATGCGGGGCAGCGCGTGCGCGCGGCTGCGGGGTGGAAGGACGGCGAGCCCGCGGGGGCCGGCGCCGCGCAGCAGACGAAGCAGCACCGTCTCGGCGCGATCATCCATGTGGTGCCCGGTCGCGATGAACCCCGCGTCGGCTTTCCGCGCGCTCTCCTCGAGCACGGCCCACCGCGCATCGCGCGCGCGCGCCATCACGTTCGAGCCGGGCGCGACCTCGATGGCGACACGCGTGAACGGCACCTCCAGCGACGCGGCGAGATCGCGCGCGAGATCGAGCTCGGCTGACGCTTCGGCGCGCAGGCCATGATCGACGCCGAGGGCGAGGAGCTCGATGTGCATTTTACGGCGTAAGAAAGCGAGCACGTGAAGGAGGGCCATCGAGTCGCGGCCGCCGCTGACCGCGACGAGGATGCGCGCGCCCGCGGGGACCTTCGCCTCGAGGAGGCCGCGGCGCGCGAGCGTGACGAGCGACGGCGGATGGCTCTGCACCGTCAGCTGCCTTCGCTCACGCCGAGATCGAACTCCTTGCAGAAGACGACCGTTTCCTCGGCCATCGCAGCTCGCTTCGGCTCGGCGGGGTACTCGAGCGTGCACGCGTCCATGTTCGGGCCGCTCCAGTGCACGCAATCCTCGCACGCGAAGCGGAACGCGAACGCGGCGGCCTCGTGGCGAAGAACGAGGTCGACCTTCGTCCTCATGCGCGCTTCGTGCTCATGCGCGCTTCGTGCGCTCGAGGAGGACGACCGACTCGAGGTGGCTCGTCTGCGCGAACATCTCGACCGCGAGCGCACGCGTCGCGCGGAAGCTCGCTTTGCCACCCGCGAGGATCGCGAGATCGCGCGCGAGCGTCGCCGGATCACACGACACGTAGAGGATGGCGCGCACGTTCGACTCGGCGAGTCGCGTCACCGCCTCGCGCGCACCGGTGCGCGGAGGGTCGAGCACGACGAGATGCAGTCCGTCCGGGATCGGGTACGCCGAGGCGTCGCTCGTCACGACCTTGGCCTCGAGCGCGCGCGCCTTGAGGTTCTCTTGCGCCGCGCGGCACGCCTCGGGGCTCGACTCGACGGTGGTGACGCGCGTCGATCGCCGTGCGAGCGCGATCGTGAAGTTGCCCGCGCCCGCGTAGAGCTCGAGCACGCGCGCGCTGCGATCTTCGGGGAGCACGGAGGCCGCAAGCTCGTCGACGTGACGGCAGAGAATCGCGTTGCCTTCCTCGGAGGCCTGCGCGAAGCCGCCGGCAGGGAGGCGGAGCGGAACGCCGTCGGAGCCACGCATCCAAGGCGTGGGATCGCCGACCGTCGCGGGCACTTTGTTCTCGCCGGCGTAGACGCGCGCGCCGGCGAGCTGTCCATCGATCACCGCGCGCTCGAGGCGTCCGTAGAGCGCGGCGGGCAAGCTACCGCCCGGCCAGCGCACGTCGAGGACGGAGCGGCGCTCGTCCTCACGCAGAGGATCTTCGGCGAGCGGGCCGAGCGCGATCTGCACCTCGCCCTCACCGTGCGTGCCTTCGAACAGCGCAGGGACGGCGAGACGCGCGCGCTCGATCGCGGGGTGCAGCACGATGCACGTGGCGACCTCGGCCGGGCGATGCGAGCTCGCACCGTACATGCCGACGATCGCGCGACCACCCGATGACCGAACATGGACGCGCGCGCGCGTACGGTAGGCGAGCGGAGCGCCCGCGCGAACGCTGAGCGGCACGAGCTCCTTCCACACCGGTGGCAATGCGTTGGCGAGCACCTCGACGTGGTGCTCGGCCTGCGCGTCGATGCCGAGGTGCATCCAGTCGCAGCCGCCGCACGTTTGGGTATAGGCGCACGCGGGGCTCACGCGGCCAGGACCGTGGGCGAGCAGCTCGAGCACGCGACCGCGTGCGGGTCGCTTGGAGAAGTCGACGGCCGCGCGCACACGATCGCCAGGCGCGACCGCGCGGAGGAACACGGCGCGACGTTCGCCGTCTTTTTCGATGATCGCCACGCCGTCGCCGCCGCCGGCGAGGCTCTGGACCGTGAGCTCGAGCTCGCTTGTCGGCTTGGGTTGCCCGTCAGGGACGCGGCCTGCTGCGCGCTGGCCCGCCGGACGATGGCGCGGCGGCGTCACGGCGTGCGGCAGGCGAAGACCGCGTAGCCGCCGACCGCGTCGTTCGCCGTGAGGCTCTTGCCCGTAATCCAGGTCACCGCGACGCGCGTGTCCGAGGCGGCGACGGCGATGCGGCCGTCGCGCAGATCTTTCAACGACGGCACGCGCGGATTCTGCGCCAGCTGCACTTCGCGGAGGAAGCTCGGCGTGGTGTCGGCGTGCTCGTAGGCGACGAGCGAGATCGCGCTGGGCTGCTCGACCGCGAAGAAGAGGTGCGCCTGGTTGTAGGCGACGTCGGCGTACGAGACCTTGCCGAGACCTTCGGTGTTGAAGCCGTCGGTGATGACCGGCTCGCGCGTGCCGAGGTCGAAGAGGCGAAACGCGACCGGCTTACCGGGCGTCGTGCCACTGCTCGCGACGACGAGCCTTCGACCGAGCGCTGTCATCGAGCCCCACGAGCCGGGAAACTCGAGCGGCGCCTCGAGGGAGGCGAGGTTCGCGCCCGCCGCCGCGACGTTGAGACGAAGGATCGGCTCAGGACCGCCGGCGTCGTCGACGGGCGTGGGACCGGCGTCCTTGCCTGCGTCCTTGCCGGCGTCGAACGGGCCGGCGTCGACGGGCGGGGTGCCGATCACGCCGCTCGCGCCGGCGAGGAGCGCGACCATCTTGTCACTCGTGGCGATCCACGAGCCCTCGTGCGGCGTCGCACCGCCGTAAGGGATGGCGGGCGCGCCCGCGAAGTGCGCGTCGAGCGTCGTGTTGACGAGCGCCTGTCCGTCCTTCGTGAACACGAGGAAGAAGTTCGAGCCCGAGGGCTGCGGCGCGAGCGCGTGCTGCGTCGACAACAGAAGCTTCGACGCGCCGAGGGCCGCGCTCGTCTCGGCGCCGGATTTGATGACCGTGCCCTTCTCGTCGATGTTGTAAAAATCGAAGCCGGCCTTGGCGTCACAAGGCGCGCGCGCGACAACGGCGAGACCGACGCCCTTAGAGAACGCCATGCCCACGGCGTCGCTCTCACCGTCGTTGGGATCGGTTCCGACGCTGCAACGGTTCGGCAGCGTCTCGCTGTGAGGATCGGCCGCGCCACCGCCGTTGTCGACGTTGAGGAAGGTGAGGCGCGCTGCGCCGCCGAGGCCGTCGAACTCCCGGTACGCGATCAAGAAGCCGTTGGTCGTGGCGACGATCGCGGGCGAGCTCATGAGCGTGTTCGAGATCGCAAGTGGGTTGCCGAGCGGGCCCGCCCCGACGAGCTCGAGAGAGCAGTTCGCTCCGACGCTGGGATCGCCGTTGTCGCTCGACGGAACGCACTGCGCGGCCTGGCAGACCGTACCGCTCTTGCAGCCGGCCGAGGGGGTCTCCATCGCGCGCAGCGTGATCGTGATGTCGCTCGACGAGTCAACGTCGACGACCGAGCATCCGCCACCGACGACTTCGCAGTTCGCGCCCTTTGCGACCGCCGCGAACGCGTAGCTGGCGCGCGGAAGATCACCAAGCGCAGGCGTCGTCTTCGCTTCCTTGCGGAAGGCGAGCCGCGCTGTGGTGCCCGCAGGAATGCCGCCCGCGAGCTGCGCGACCGGCGGGCAGGTGCCGTTCGCGAACGCGCCGATCTCGTACCAGGTCGCTTGATCGGAAACGCCGGCCGGCACACGCAGCGAGAAGCCGACCTCGGTCTTCGAGTTGCACGCGGGCCCGGCGATGAAAATTCCCAGGCTGATGGAAGTGGCGCACGCGGCGCCGAACCTTCTCATGGTGCCATCGTCACCTGGACGGTCTTCAGGTCGTCCCTGACGACGTAGACCGTCATGACTTTGTTGAGCGACGGGCTGTTCGTCTTCAACTGAAGTCGGTGCTCGCCCACCGGGACCGGCGCGCGGAAAATCGGGGAGGTGCCGAGCGGTCGACCGTTGTCGAACACCTGATCGCACGCCGGCTTGCAGATGATCGTGAGCAGGCCAGTGGCCTCCTTCGCCGCGGCCGGGAGCGGTGTGGGGCGGCCGGGCTGTGCGGCGGCGCCCGTGGTCGCGGTCGCGGTCGTCGGCGCGTGCGCGGTCGGGGCAGGGGTCGTCGTCGCTGGCGTGGGTGCGCTGCTCGCGCTGCTCGCGCTGCTCGCGGGCGCGGCGCTCGTCGGCGGCGCCGTCGGTGTGGGCGCGGGCTGTGCGGTCGGCTTCGGCGGCGGAACGAGAGTCTGCGAGAACGCGGCGCGCGCGACGCCGAACGGTCCGGTGCCGGGCGGCGCAACGATGGAGCCGGCGAGCCCCGAGGTCGCAGGAGAAGCTGCGGATCCCGAGGGCGTCGGGCTCACCGTCTTCGCCGGGGACGAAGTGCTTGCGAGGATCGCGTAGATGATGCCGACGAAGAGGAGCGCGACGAGCCCCGACGCGACGGCGACCGCCCACATCGGAAGGCCACGACGAAGCGCGGCGGCCGTCATGGTGCGGTTGTCGAGCCCACCGAGATCGGGTGGTGCGAACAGCGGCTGACGACCGAGCGCGGGGTTGGCACCTGCGAACATGTCGCTCGGCTGCGTCATCGCGTAAGGGTTGGCCGCGAGCATGCCGCCGCTGCCGCCCTGCATCAGCGTCTCAGGCTCGACCTGGTACGGATCATTGCTCTGGTTTCCGCCGCCGTTGCCCTGCATTCCGCCGAACATGCCGCCATCGCCGTTCATGCTCGGCTGACGCGCGTTGGGCGACGCGGCGCGGGTCTCGCCCGACTCGTGAAGCGGGCTTGCGGGGCGACCCGCGGCCGGGAGCACCGCGTTCCCGGGGCGACCACCGGGGATGGGCTCGACCTTCGTCATCGTGACGATGGTGTCGTCGTTGTCGTCGAAGTCGTCGTCCGGCGGGTAGTCGAGGTCGACCGGCGACTGGCCCTGGATGGTCGGACCGTCCTCGTAGAGAGGCGCGTCGAACTGCGGCGTCTCGGCCGTGCTCGCGAGCTGTTGAGCGCGGCTCGGCGGACGGACCGTGTCGGGTCGGGGCGGTGCCGAGGCGCCACCCGGGTGCGACTGGCTCATGCCCCGGTTGTTCGCGGGGGGCATGCCCGCAGCCGGAACGACGCGGGGCGCGCCGCCACCGCCTTTGCTGTTCGGCGACGGCTGCACTTCGGAGTTGAAGGTGATGAGCGAGCCGTCGGACGACTGCGCGTTGCCGAGCACGCTGTCGAGGCTGATCGTCTGCGTGACCTCGGCTGCCCAGCGAAGATGCGCTTCGCGCTTCACGATGCGCTCGGCGAAGATCGACTGCACGTAGCTCGCGACCTCGTCGGACGCGATGAAGAGACCGCGGCGCATGAGAAGCGACTGCAGCGCGCGAGAGAACTCACGTGCGGTCTTGAAGCGCTCGCCGCGGTTCTTCGCGAGCGCCTTCATGACGATCTTCTCGAGGTCGATCGGGTAGCCGCGGACAAGCGTGCTCGGGCGCGGGACGTTGCACTCCTGCACCTTGGCGAGCGTGTCGAGATCGCTCTCCGTCCGAAACAAGCGCTGGCCGGTGGTGAGCTCCCAGAGGACGACGCCGAGCGCGAAGATGTCGGTGCGGCGATCGATGGTCTCGCCGTGCACCTGCTCCGGGCTCATGTACGCGAGCTTGCCCTTGAGCGTGCCGGCGCGCGTCTGCGACATGCGCGACGAGAACTTCGCGATGCCGAAGTCGACGACCTTCGTGGTGCCGTCGTAGGTGACGAACAAGTTGTGCGGCGTGACGTCACGGTGGACGAGGCCGAGCTTCTCGCCGTTCTTGCCGAGCAGCTCGTGCGCCGCGTGGAGCCCTTCGGCGGCGTCGGCAATCACGCGGCACGCGATCTCCGGCGGCATCGGCGCGCCGATCTCCTCGGTGCGACGCATGACCTCGCGCAGCGGCTCGCCGTGGAGGTACTCCATCGCGATCCAGTACCTGTCCTCGTGCTTGCCGAGCTCGAAGACCGTCGCGACGTTCGGATGCGAGATGCGCGCAGCGACGCGCGCCTCGTCGAGGAACATCTGGATGAACGACTCGTCCTCGACGAGGTGCGAGTGGATTCGCTTGATGGCGACCCACTTCTGGAAGCCGCCAGGGCCATCCATGCGTGCAAGGTGCACGCTCGCCATGCCGCCGATGCCGATCTCGTCGACGACGCGGTACCGACCGAGGAAATAGGTACCCACGCCCTTGTCGTGAGGGTTGCCGTTGACGCCGCCGTTCGACTGGCTGCCGGTGGTGTCCGGAGCCGCCGCGCGATGGTGCGGGGCGTTCGGCGCGTTGGGGGCGTTGGGTGCGCGATCGTGAGCCATTTTCTAGCGCACCGCCTGCACGTGAACCGCCGTGACCGTCACCGAATCACCAGGGCGCGTCGCGAAATACACGGCGCCGCCAGCACCCACGAGCGCGACGCCGCCGATCAAGTACGGCCAGGGCGTCGACCAGATGCTCCTGCTGCTCGTCGCATCCTTTTTTGCCGTGGTGTTGCCGGCCGCGTCCGTCTTGCCCGCGACGACAGCGCCCTTCGTGCCCGCACCGCCCACCTGCACGTGGCCTTCGGTGGTCACGAGCTCGTTGTCGTGGGCGTCGAGGCCGACGAGCTTCACGATGAGCCGGGCGTCGGCGACGGCAATGCTCGCGGGCACGTTGAAGTGAAGCTGCGCGGCTGCGGGCTGCTCGAACACGAACGGCTTCTGACCGAGGCCATCGTTCACGGAGACGCCGACGCGCGTGAGGATCGCCACGTGGCTCGGATCGAGCGTCACGTCGATCGGGAAGGCCTGCGCCACGCCGACCGACTGCGGCATCTCGGCCTTGAGCGCGAGCTGGCCGATCTTCGCCTGCTGCTTGCGCGCGACCTCGGCGAGCTGGTTGGCCTTCTTGCCGGCTTCACCTGGGGGCTTGAATTTGGGATCGAGCAGCGCGGCCTGGCGAAACGCGACGAGCGCCGGCTCCTTCTTGCCTTGGACCGCGCGGGCCGAGCCCATGAAGACGTAGGCTTCGAGGACGTCCTTCTTCGCAAGTCCGCCCTGATCGAGAGCCTCACGGTACAGGGTCTCGGCCGTATCGAACTCGCCGCGGTTCCACGCCGCCTGCGCGCGCTCGAACGACGCCGCGCCCCGCGCCTCGTCACCGCTCGACGACGCGGCGGGGAGCATTTGCCCATGGACGACGGTCGTCGTCAGGCAAAGCCCGAGGGCAAAAAACGGCGGAAAAATTCGCACGATCGTTCTCCGGACAGGTTATCGGTCGCGGCACGATGGTGCAAGCGGACGACCAGGCCTCGTGACTCACGAGGCACGCGCTCCCGAAGGTCGCGCAGCCCCGGCGGCGCATCAGGGGAACGGCTGTCCAGGGCGACCACGCTCGAAATAGAACTTGAAGGTCCCAGTGACGTGACCCCGGCAGCGCGGCGGCGGGCCAAGCCCACCTGGGCACACCTCGCGCGGATCGGCGAGGTAGACGTCGAACGAGCCCTCGTTGAGGCGCTCGGCCGCGTTGGACTCCTCGGGGATATTGTCGAAAAGGTGGTGAAATACGATGGTGCTCTTGCCGACGCGCCCGCTTGCGCCGCCGTCGATCGGGGCGCCCGCGTCGGTGGGGGTCGCGCCGCCATCGACGGGGGCCGCGGCACCTCCGCACGTCGGTGCCACGTCGCCGTCGGTCAGGGCGTCGCAAGTTCCGTCGGGGTTGAGGCTGACCGCGTCGAGCGCATGGAGCGCCACGTTCTGGGTGCGGCAAGACTTCTGCAAATAGAGCGCGATGTGGACTGGCGCCGAGTCGGCGATCGCTTTCACCGGTATGCCCGGTGGCGTCACTTCGGGCGCGAGCGAGACGTTGAGCGTCTGGCCGAGGAGACCGGGCTTTCCATTGTCGCCGCGGATTGCGTGAACGTCGTCGATGAGGATCGAGAAGCCGTCGCTGAAGGTCTGGAAGTCGCCGCCGTTCTGGATTCGCAGCGTGAGACTGTCGCGGAAGGGGACGCCCGCGAAAAAATCAGGGTGGAGATCGAACTTGCCCGACCAGCAGTTCGGAACGTTGAGCGTGCC
>CAXSGV010000075.1:18236-18920 GCA_964236615.1 uncultured Polyangiaceae bacterium | reverse complement strand
GTAGACGAAGAACGACGTGAGCTGGCCCACCGTCAGCGTGCCTGCGACCACCATGCGGCCGCCGTACCAGAGCACTGCGGTTGCCGCGATGAAGGCGCCGAGCGACGCGACGCCGATGAACATACCGCCGACGATCGCGCGTGTTCGTGCGAGCTGGAACGAGCGATCGACCGCGCGCGCGTAGCGCTCGGCCTCGAGCTTCTCGGCCGCGAAGGAGCGCACGGTGCGCACGCCGCCGATCGTCTCTTCAGCGACGTCGCTCGCGATGGCGAGCGCGTCTTGCACCTCACGCGACAGCGCTCTGACGCGGCGGCCGTACAGCACGGCGCCAATCGCCACCGGTGGAACGACCGTGAGCATGACCAGCGTGAGGCGAGGCGCGGTGTAGAAGAGGGCGCCTATACCGCCGAGGACCGTCGCCGCGTTGCGAAGGGCCATCGATACGTTCACGCTTACCGTGTTCTGGATGACCGTGGTGTCGGAGGCGAGGCGGCTCGTGAGCTCGCCCGTTTTGCGGGAGTCGAAGAAGGAAATCTCCTGCCTCAAGATCGCGCGGTACACCTGCTCACGCAGGCGCGCCACCACCCGCTCGCCGATGACGGTGAAAATGATGTGGCGGAGGGCGACGGCGATCGCTTGCACCATCAGCACCGCCATCATGACGAGAACCGCGCGATCGATGAC
>CAXSGV010000075.1:9462-18226 GCA_964236615.1 uncultured Polyangiaceae bacterium | reverse complement strand
GGTCCTTGCGGGCCAGCGCGTCGTCGAGGAGGAACCGGAGCGCCTGCGGATAGATCAGCGTGGTCGCGCTGCCGATCACGAGGAAGACACACCCGAGCGCGAGGCCGCGCCATTCGACGCGCGCGAGGCCGACGAGACGCGTAAGCGGCGCGCGACTGTCGTCGTCCGCAGAAGTGCCCGTCATGCTCCGACGATACGCTCATGCGAGGTAGCGGGCACCCGAACGGATCGGCGATGGTACCGTCAGCGGCCATGCAAGCCATGCAAGCCCCCTCGTTCTTGGTCGCTGCGCTGTTCACCGTGTTCTCTGCGCAGCTCGGCTGTGCGTCGTCGACGACGACCGCGGACGAAGCCCCGGTGATCGACTCCGTCGACGTGCCGAGCGGCGCAACCAAGGCTGCGGACGGCAAATACGATCTCACGCTCCGCGTCACAGCGCATGACAGCGCCTACTTCACTTCCGCGCGCGTCGACTTTCCGAGCACCGACCCAGCGAGCCTCGTCGGCACCGAGGTCCCGCTCTCGCCGCAGACGTTTTCGGCGACGCCATTGAGCTTTCGTCTTGCTGCGGCTGCAGGCCCGGGCACCGGCGACGCGAACCTCGTCATGACCGACGAAAGGGGCCGCGTGGCCAAGAAGAAGATCGTGGTGACCCTGTCGCCTTGAGTATGTTGTCGGCCCATGCGAATTGGTCTCGTCGGTGCCGTGCTCGTCCTCACTGCGGTGGTCGGCTGCAAGAAGCCTGAGGCGGACGCAGGAGCGGTCGACGCGGGCGTCTCCGCCACCGCGACTCCATCGACTACTGGCGCGACGTCGGCAACGAAGCCGATTGGCTCGGCGGCGACGATCGACGGTCCCGCGTGGCCTGCAGCAAAGAGCCCAGAGCTCAAGCTGACATGGGCTGCGTACCCGCCGGTGGGTGCGGGCGAAGGTGCCACGCGGAAGCTCGAGCTCGTCCTACGTATCGGCGAGGTCGCGCGTCGCTTCCCGCTCGGGTCCGTCCGCGGCTCGCTCCTGCCGTTGAACCAGAGCGTGTGCGGCGACAAGCAGATCGCCTACAAAAAGGTCGCGGGCGAGGTCGCGAAGATCACCTTCTACATCGGTGGCGCCAGCACGTTCGCGGTTCGGCGTCCGAGCCCCGGCATGCTCGAGATCGAGAGCGTGGAAGGGTCCGACGGTTACTGCCCGAACAACGACTGCGACACGCGTAAGTCGCTCGTGAAGATCCCGATTCCGGAGGACGCTCGCATCGTCGAAGCGATCACCGACATCCAGGCCGCGGGGAAAGAAGCGCCGTTCGATTGCGGCAGCGGGGCGCCGACGACCACGACCGCATGCAAGGCGCCCGAGGTCGCGGCCTTCGACATGGAATCGTTCAAGCCGATCTGCGGCAAGGCCTGCAAGCTCGACAAGGACTGTGCACCTCCGCAGCGGTGCACCATGGCCGCGAAATCAACGGAGCCGACGATGGGCATGTCGCAAGCGCGCGCCAACGAGATCTATGTCTGCGAGCTGCCGCGGCCAACGCAGCCCGTGGCGAGCGGCTCGGCCAGCCCGCGTCACCCCAAGTAGCGCTTACCGTCAGCTTTCCAGCATCACCGGCAGGTAAATGTTGAACGACGTTCCCTTGCCGAGCACGCTGTTCACGTCGATCGCGCTACCGCATTCGAGGACGATTCCGAAGACGGTCTAGAGCCCGAGCCCCGTCCCCTGACCTTTTGGCTTCGTGGTGAAGAACGGGTCAAAAATCTTCGCCCTCACAGCCGCCGTCATTCCAGCGCCGTCGTCCGTGACGGCGAGCAGGACATGGGGCCCCGTGTCGACGCCGGGATGCGCGCCGGCGAACGCCGCGTCGAGCACGACGTCGGAGGTTGCGATGGTGATGTGGCCGCCGTTCGGCATCGCGTCGCGCGCGTTGACGACGAGGTTCATGACGACCTGCTCGAGCTGACGCGGATCCGCTTTGACTTTGCAGCGCGCGAGCGCCGTGGACGCGAGATGGATGTGGCTCCCGATCACCTTGAGCATCTTCGACATGCCCGCAACGACTTCGCTCACGTCGACCGCCTTCACCTCACGCGCGTCCTGACGACTGAAGTTGAGCAGCTGCTTCGTCAGGTCGCTCGCGCTCTTCCCCGCTTCGCGAATCGCCTTCAGGTCTTCGGGCAAGCTCGTCTTGTCCGCGTCCTCGGATGTGACCGAGTCGATCGCGAGATCCGCGTAGGCGAGTATGACGTTCAGCACATTGTTGAAGTCGTGGGCAATGCCGCCTGCGAGCATGCCCATGGCCTCGACCTTCTGTGCCTGCCGCAGCTGCTGCTCGAGGCGGTACTTCTCGGTAATGTCGCCGACGAGCATCGTCACTACGCGCACGCCATCGCTACGCTCGTTCGTCCGGGTCTTCGTGTCGACCTGAATGAGCGTGCCGTCCTTCTTGCGATGCGTGCCGCTCGCGGCCCCCCTCTCATCGGCTACCTCGATGTCCACACGCCGCAGCGCGAGGAGCTCCTCCCGCGTGTAGCCGTAGAGCCGAAGGGCCTCGTTGTTCACCGCCGTGATCCGGTCGAGCGCGGCGTCGAACACCAGCAGCGGCGCAGGGCTCGTCTCGAAGAGATGCGTCTGTATCGCGGCGAGCCGCGCAGCCGCGGACGCACTCGCGAGTGCACGCCTTCGGGCGCGGTCGAGCGCTCCCCAGAGCCCACAGAGCAGCGTGCCCTCCGCGAGCCAGCCGCCGATTTCGACAAAGTGCTCTGGCGTACGGAGCGCGAACGATCCGACCGGCTCCATGAAGAAGTAGGTTTGTGCGACCGCAGCGGCGACCGTCGCAAGCAAGCCTGCACGCGCGCCGCCGTACCAAGCGGCGACGCAGACCGCGGCGAGGTACACAATCTGGGGGTCGTCCACGAGCCAATGGCCGGCGGCAACTTTCAGCGACGTGGCGAGTGCCACTGCCGCGAGCGCCACGACGTATGGAAACGTGAGTCGCAAGCTCTTCGCCGCCTCGGCGCCCGGTACCGACGGCTTCACGCCTCGTGCCACGAGCACGTGTCTACCCGCCAACACCGTTGGATCAATTGCCATCGCTACGTGAACGGTTGCGCGGTGAGTCCACCTAAGGGACCCTTTCCGCGCGCGTTGTGCGGGCGCTCGCGTCGTCAGCGCTCGCAAGCGCTTTACCGGGCCGTTTCGCCCAGGTGACGGCACGGATTAAGAGTGCTTCATCTTTGGCCTACACCGACTTCGTCGGCGCGCCGGCTCGCGATGAAGAGTGAGTCGAGGTGCTTCGCGCCGCCGCAAGAGCATGATTCGGCGGTAATCAGCCCGCAGGATCTCGCTGGCGCGTGGCCTTGACCGCAGTCAGCACCCCGAGACCCAACAAGACGAGCGCGCCGACGATGATCCACGGGACAGGCGCGTGCATGATGACGGCTCCGTAAACGAGACCGCCGAGGACCAGCACGATTCCAGCAATGTAGATTCCGAAGGACATGGCGCCCACCGTGCACGAACGGGTCCACCACAAGCGAGCCACAATCTCGCCGTGGACGTAGGTGCTGCGACATCGCTCGTGGGGCGTTAGCGCTGCAGGCGCAGGAGTGCCCCACCGAGCGGACCGTCCATCAGGGAACTGGCCGCTCCGCGCGCTCGGCGTACGTCCAAAGCTCGCCCAATGCACCGAGGGCGTCGATGAACGCGCGCTCGACCGACGTGAGCGGATCGGAGCGGCGAACGGTGCGCCCACCGCTCGTGATCGCGTACGTCGACGATGGCGCCCCGCCGGCGGGATTTTCCGCCAGGGCACGCCACGCGGCGCCATCGAAGACCCGCTTCAATGCTGCGAGCTTTGCGACGCCCTTTGCAGTGCGGCGCGCGATTGTTCCGTCGCGACCCACGACGAGCTCGCACGTGCTGTCCTCGTGCACGAGCAATGTGCGGTACGTGCCGAGCGGGGCCTCCTGCGTCATCGTCACGTACACGTCGCGCATGTCGGGCCGCACGGCCGGCGGCGCGGGCGCGACGCGGAGCACGGCGGCGTCGTCGTCCGTGACGACGAGCGACTCGAAGAAGGAGTCGATCTCCGGATCGAGCTCGGCGCCCGGCATCATGAAGACGGTCATCGTGTACAGCCGCCGCCCGACGACGTACGCGCGCACACGGTAACTTCCGACGCGCGGCTTCACGCTCGAGAGCTGCAGCCCCTTGCCTGTGTGCGCGCCGAGCGAGGTGTCTCGCTGCGCCAGCACGTTGCCGTCGACGGCCGTCGCGAGCGCGCGCCCGGTCTCTTCGAAGACCTGCGCGTCCGTGCGTGTGTCGGTCAGTCCACGTTCCGACCAACTCGCCGTACAGCTGATACGCGGCCCGTCGTCGGAGAATGCGTGGAACGCGATCGAGCCATAGGGGGACGTGCCGTTCTCGTCGCGTTGGTACGGATGATTGGGAAACCACGCCTTGAATCGACCCGAGGTCGAGCGGACGTCCCGACCGCCATCGTTCGCGTCTTCGATCGCGTAGTCGCCCTTGGCGCCGTCGGTCGCCGACGCGCTTTCGCCGGAGCGCGTGGTCGTCACCCCGAATTTCAGCACGAGCGCCACGCCGATGAGCACCGCGCCTACGGCTGCAATCCAAGTGAGCGTCCGTCGCGACATCGGTCCCTTCTACTACGCTCACCCAAGGGCGCGCGGACGGCGGTGTCGAAGCGACCATGTGCCGTCGGCGTGACCTCCTCGCCTGCGTGGCGCTCGCCGTTGTCGCGTCGTGGGCGCCTACCGCCCGTGCGGCCGCGGCAGATGCCGGCGGCGGGACTCGGACGTTCGCCGCCGTGCTTCGCGATCTTCAGGCGACGATCGACAACGCCGACTCGGTGCCGTTGCGCCCGTCGTTCGAAGCCATGTGCAAGCGGCACGGCCTCGACGCGTCATCGGCTTCGCTTTTTCGTGACTGGGTGCGGATCGCGATGGTCTTCGAGGCGACGCGCGACGCGGGGTGGTGGCGCATTCGATGGGCGATCACCAACCAGGAGCCGTCGTCGAAGCTCATTTGGCAGGCGTGGCTGCGCGCGGCTCCGAGCCTTGCGCAAACGCCCTTCGCGGTCGCGCCGAGCGCTACGGCCGAGTGCGACGAGATCTCGGCGCTGACGGCCTTCCTCGCGACGAAGCTCGGTGTCGCGCACGTCGGTCTCTTCTGGCCGACGAGCAACCACACGATCGCGGTTTGGGAGCCGAGCCCGGGCGCGCGCGTGCTTCTTCCGACGACGCAGATTTTTCTCGGCTGCGACGAGACGATCGACACGGTCGCGTTCGATGCGCGGCGGCAACGAACGATCTTTCCATACGGCTTCGATGACGTACGCGCCTCCGCCGAGCTTCCCATCGCGCTCGCCGATTTCCTCGTCCGTCAGGCCACCGCCTACGCGGGCGCGTCGCCCGCGGTGCTCGCAGCGCTACGGCTCCACCGCGGCAAGCGAATGCGTACGAGCACGGGCTCGTGCGGTGTGTCGGAAGCAATCGCGCGAACCTTGGGCGCGACGGTCAGTGCGGCCGATCGACGTGCCATCGCGCATTACTACGCAACCGAGCTCGGACGCGTCGCGCCCGCCAACGCACCCGATGCGCTCGTCGCCTTGTCGCACGACTGACGGTGAGCAAGGTTCATCTGGACGCGCTCCTCACGACGTCGGAAGCTCGCCGGATGACGACGCGCGCGTTGCTTTTTGCCCTCCCTCTCCTCGCAATCGCGTGCCACAGCGATCCGCCGCCGGCCGCACCCGCCGCATCTTCGGAGGCGCCGCCGCCGGGGGCGTTTGGATCGATGGACAGCGACGCAGGGCTCATCGACGCGATGGCGATGCACTTCCCGACGCCGCCTCCGTCGACGACGGCGAGCGCACCCGCGGCGAGCGCGTCGGCATCGGCTGCCGCCACGGAGGCGCCCGCGGGGCCAGTGACGATGACGCACAACCCAACGCGTCCCGAGCGTGCGATCGCCGCGCTCGGCTCACGCCTGCGGACTTGCTATTCGGCGGGGAAAAAGAACGATCCCGCGATGTCGGGAAGGACCATCTTCAAGGTGGTCGTCGCAGCAGACGGTAAGGTCACGAGCGCGGAGCCCACCGATCCGGCGGCGTTGCCCAAGCCACTCATGGACTGCTTGCGCAAAGGCTTCCTCGCCATCGACGTGGGCGCCGACCCCGGCGCGTCGCAGCCGACGACGCTCACCATTCCCATCAACGTCGACCCGCAATAGCCGACCCGCAACGACACGAGGCCGCGCGCGGCGTCGCGTGATCTCAGTGCGCGACCAGCTCGAGCCGGTTGCCCCACGGGTCCTCCACAAAGAAGCGCGAGACGCCGGGCACCTTCGCGTCGTCCCCCTTCACCGCGATGCCGGCGTCGGTCAGCACGTCGCGGAGCGCATCGAGCGCGGTACCGTCCGAGAGCCGCAACGCCGCGTGCGCTTTCTTCGCTGCGCGAAAATCGGGATCGACGCCGATGTGGATCTGCTGCGGCCCGCACTGGAACCAGAGCCCGCCGCGTGCGGCGAGGTCCGCGGGCTTCGCGATCTCCACGAGGCCAAGCAGCTCGCCGAAGAAGCGGCGCCCTGCTTCTTCGCAGCCGCTCGGTGCGGCGAGCTGCACGTGGTCGATTCCTTCGAAGCAGATGGCAGACGATCGCATGCGTCCCATCCTCGCACGCGGCCACCGCCGAATCGAGTCAGCGCGCGCCGGTGTTCCTTTGGCGCAGACGCGCGACGAGGTACGCGACGGCAGCCGCGTTGAGCACGAGCGCGACGACGCGCTGCCAGTGCGGCTCGCGCAGAATCTCGTAAAGCTCGAAGGGCATGAACGAGGTGGTGACGACGACCGAGAGCCACTCGGCCCACCGCTTCTGGAGCCACAGGCCGATGCCCTCGACCGCAAAAATGGCCGCGTAGACGAAGGTGCCGACCGTCATGACGTGCAGCTTCCCGTGGCTCGTCCCGGCGACTCTTGCGATCAGCCGGTGAAGGTGGCGGCTCGTGGGGTGGATGCCGACGAGCATCGCCCAGTGGTGGAGCTCGGCAGTTGCGTCGTGCTGCGCCAGCGAGAGCATCATCACGCCCAGGGTGACGAGCACGGCGACCTTGCACAGCTTTGCGACCGCGATGAGTGTGATGCCGGGGTCGCGGGGCTTCGACATGTGCGCGGACTTCGTACGTCGCCACGGCCGCCACGGGAAGAAGGTGAGGTGGGGAAAAGACCTCAATGGCGGTTCGGCCAAGGCGGCCTCAAGTGCATGCAGGACGCCGCCGTTCGTGTCAGATCATCCTCTGGAGGAGCCATTCGCATGCGCTTTCGCCCCGTTCATCTCCTGTTCTCTCTCGCCGCCCTCACGTTGGCTGGCCATGCGGTGGCCGACACGCCAGCGCTCAGCTCCAATAGCCCGACGGTCACGCGCCTGCTGGCCGAGAAGAAAACGATGAAGTGGAACGTCAACTTGAATGGGCATAGATACGGCCACTCCGAGGCGATCGTCGCCGCGCCCATCGACAAGGTCACGAAGACCGTGACGGATTTCGGTCACTACAAGGAGCTGCATCCGAAATTCGCCACGGCGCGCGTCATCATGCGGGCGGGCGACGAGACGGACGTTTACATGCAGCATTCGATCAAGGTCGGCCTCGCGAGCATCCAGCTCTACGAAGTGCTGCGCTTCGGCGCCCTCGCCAACAAGAACGGCGCGCAGCTCATCGAGGCGCGCGGCGTGAAGGGCGATCTCCGCGACGCGCATACGATCATCACCGCGACCCCGATCGACGCACGCCACACGCTGCTGCAGGTCGACGCGCTTTTCGTACCGAAGCTCCCCGCCCCGCAGTCGTTCATCGACGAAGAGCTGCGCGACGGTGCGGAGGATTTCGTGAACGGTCTCAAGGACCGCGCGCAGGGCTTCCCCGGAGTCGTCTCCACGCTCTAGCGCGACGTACCCCAGAGGCGTACCCCAGAGGCACGCTCAGCCGCCGCGCGGCGGTCGCCTCCGACGCCTTGGTTGGGCTACGCTGAGGCGTGCGCCGTCTCCCCCACGTTGCAGTTGCACTGGCGTTTGCGGTCTACGGCTGCACGTTGCTTTCGCCGCTCGAAGATCACACAGCACCCGTGGATGGCGGCACGGCGGCCACGGCGGCCGACGCGATGGGTGTCGACGCGGGCGGCGATGCACGCCTCGGCGATGGCGAGTCGCCCGACGCGCCGAGGCTCGACGCCGCTCCACGCGACGCGCACGCGGACGCGAACACGCGGTGCGTGCGCATCGACGCGGGCACGAAGAGCTACTGCATCGACGTCACCGAGGTCACGCGCGAGCAATACCGCGAGTTCCTCGCAGCGTGGTCACGCGACGCGGCCGCTCTCGCGACACCGCCCGGCTGCGAGTGGAACGGTGATCCCGTTCCCGGGTACTCGTGGCCGCCTCCGAACGACGGATCGCGCGACAAAGATCCGATCAACAACATCGATTGGTGCGACGCCTACGCGTACTGCGCGTGGGTTGGCAAACGTCTGTGCGGATCCGTCGCCGACGGCGGCGCGTACCCCAACGCGTCGGTGAAGGACCAGGCCGTGAGCGAGTGGTACCGCGCTTGCTCGGCTGCCGGCACGAGGACATACCCGTACGGGTCAGCGTACGATGCGAGCACGTGCAACGGCTGTGAGTCGCAAGGGATCTGCTCTCAACAAGCGTTCGATCGCACGAGGCCGGTCTGGGTCCTGGGCCACAGCGACGCGGACGGC
>CAXSGV010000075.1:8417-9452 GCA_964236615.1 uncultured Polyangiaceae bacterium | reverse complement strand
CACGAGGCCGGTCGGTTCACTCGCCGACTGCAAGGGTGGCGCGTCGCCGGAGCTCCTCGACATGAGCGGCAACGTTCAAGAGTGGGAAAACTCGTGCATCGGGAGCACCGGTCGCCTCGACGAGTGCAACGCGCGTGGTGGCGGCTGGCCGAACGATGCGATTGACGTCCGTTGCACTTCGGCCTTCAAGTGGAAGCGCGACATGGTCGCAGGCGAGATTGGCGTGCGTTGCTGCGCGCCGTGAGATCGCGGCACATGCCGAGGTGTGCCAGTGTCCGTGCCAGCCGCACGATCACCCCGGATTTTCAGCCAATTGCGTGACGGCGCGAAGGTTGCTCAGGGGCGGCCTATGCGCTCCTATCTCGGTCTCGCCCTCGGTCTTGCTTCAGCGATCTCGCTTCTCGTCGGTGGATGCAGCAGCAGCGGCACGACGGGCGGCCCCTCCATCGCCGCCGAAGACCGTACCGGTGACGCCGCGACCAGCGACGGTCAGATCGATCCTCCGCAGGGTCTCGGCGCGCCCAACTGCGATTCGGCGTGCTGCGCGTCGCCGCGGCCCGTGGTCGGCAACGCCTGTGGAGGCACGTCGTCGAAAGAGGGCGACATGTGCCCGGACGTCACTTGGTGCGCGCCCACCGGAACGATTGGTCTCGTGCTCGACGAGCGCAAGCTCACGTGCGCGTCGGGCGTGTGGGCCGCAGCTGGTGGAAGCTGTCCCGCGCCCGGCCAAGTCAACGAGCGCGGATGCCCGAGCACGCAACCTTCGAACGGGAGCGCGTGCACCGCCGCCGACGGCACCGCGTGTCACTACGCGCTCGATTGCATGACCCACGGCTGCCCCGATGCGGGGCCTACCCAGCCCGATGGATCCACGCTGGGCACGGGCTGTGTCGAGGCTCACAACGTCCGCCACGACGACGCGACATGCACTGGCGGCGCGTGGTCCTCGAAGCCGCTCGCAGCTTGCCCTTGATGAAGGTCTGAGCGGGCTCAGCGCAGCACGGCGGCGGCCTCGCGCACCGCCTTGCGAAGCGC
>CAXSGV010000075.1:0-8407 GCA_964236615.1 uncultured Polyangiaceae bacterium | reverse complement strand
TTCCTGCTGATTGGGGAACCCGGCGCCATGGCGCTGCTGGGCGAGCGGCTTCGCCGCTGGGGCGCGCAACCGCACATCGTGCAAACCGAAACCGCGGCCCGCGCCGCCTTGCGAAGCGCGCGGTGATGCCGCACGAGGAGCGAGACGTGGCCTGCGTCCTTCCACACGAGGCGACTCGACGGCCAGTGCGCGTGCAGTCGCTCGACCTGGGCCGGCTGCACGAAGCCGTCACGCGTCCCGGCGACCAGCACTGCGGCGTCGCTTCGGCGCGGTGCTGGAAAGTGAAGCAGGTCGACGGCGTCGAGCACGTGCCGCAAGCGCTCGGCAGTGATCGATCGAAAGTCGACCGAGCGTGCGAGCAATCCGTCGATGAAGATCGGGGCTGCCGCGGCGCCGCAAGCGAGCACGCAGGTGAAGATGTCGCGCGGGTAGAGCGCCGCAGTGAGCGCGGCCATGTACCCGCCCTGGCTGTAGCCGACGACGCCAACGGGGTGGCGGCCGTGAGCACGTGTGAGCGACTCGAGAAGCACGCCGGCCTCGAAGACCGACGCCACGTTCATCACGAGCTGCTCCGATACCGTGGCGAGCGAGGCGCTCGTCTGCTCGCGCGCACGTCGTTTTCCGTAATAAGGATTCTCGAGCAAGTAGACGCGGTAGCCCTCGCGCACGAGCGGTCCCCACACGAGCTCGCGCGTCGAATAGCCCTCCTCGCGTGACGCGGCGAGCACGACGAACGCGCCCACTGGCGCGCGCCGCGGCGCGTGGAGCTCGCGGACGTGGACCTCGTCGACAGGGGAGGGGAGACCAAGGAAGGGCGATGCGAGCTGCCCGTCGCGAACGCGTACGCCCGGCCAGAGCCGCGATGCGCGCGCTTCGCTCCAACGAGGCTCCGGCGGTCCTTCACGCAAGATTTCAGCGAAGCGCGCGTCGAAGCGTCGCTCGCGAAACGACTCGATCACCGCCTCGTCGCCGTAGCCAGACACGAACGACGGAGCGGCACGCGATGTTCGCGCGAAGACGCGGTCGAGAAGGTGAGGCTGGCCCACGGCGCCCGCAGCCTAAATCACGGTTCGTGATCTTCGATCACGAACCTAGATTTAGTACGTGTCTGGTGGGCCTGCCGGCCCCTCTAAACCTGCGGTTTCGAGCCTCCCCGTCTCGCCTTCGGCGAATCGTGCTTCGCACGAGTTGATGCAGAATCGTGCTCGCTCATTAGACGATACTCCACGCTTCGCCAGACGGTACGATGGCGCCCATCACGGAGCAGACCCTCGCCTCGAGCTGACGCGCGACAGACGCGCTGACGGGTAGGCGGTCGGTTGTTAGCCTCGCCTGCATGCCGCCCGCGAACGATCTCCTCGCCGTGCTGGGTCAGCTCATCAAGCTCCCTGCTCCGAAAATCGATCTGAAGAAGACGAGCGCCGCCAACTTCGAAGCGAAGGTCGACGGCTTCGGCGAGGCCGCCGCGCCAGCGAAGAAAGACATTCGCAAAGCCTTCGGCACGAGCCTCGTGGCTATCGGCGGCGACAACGGCGGCGGCGTCTTCGCCGAGTGGAGCGCCCCTGGCGGCGCACGGCCCATCGTCTATTTCGGATCGGAGGGAAACGTCGAGGTCGCGGCCCACGATCTTCGCGAGCTCCTCGGGCTCTTGGCCTACTTCGATCGCGACGGCTGGAGTCTGAAGGACGCGATGGGCTATTGGCGCACCGAGCTCACCCTGCTCGACGCCGACCGGGTCGCGCAAGCCAGGCAACGGGAAGAGACGGGGCTGCCTGGTCCTGTCGTGCTCGCTTCGCCGTGCGCGGCGATCGACGCGCGCATCGCCGGCGTGCTCGCAGCCAACGACATTCCGGTACCGCCCGATCTTCTCGCGACGGTCGAAGCCGCGAACCGCAAGCACCTGTGGGATCTGATCGACACGCTCGACGTCCTCGTCAGCGGTCAGAAGGTCTTTCGGCTTTGGTTCGATGCGTGGAGCGCGGGCGACGAAGGTGCGCGCAAGTTCTCACCGCAAGAGCGCTACGACGTAGGCGAGAAGGTCCATTACACGTCGAAGATGTCTTGGGGCGAGGTCGTCGGGCGCGGGCTCGTGATAGCGAATCCGGCGCCGAATCGCGTGCTGATCGCCGAAGAGCACAACACGTTCGCTCGCGCGTGTGCCGCGACGTAGTTTCCCGTCACCAGCCCTACGAAACCGGACGTACATAGCGGTATGTATAGAGAACGCAGCAGCCGAACGTGGCAGAACCCATTGGGTTCGGCGGCATCTCACCCACGGGTGCTTTGCGGCATTCAAGGCGTTGCGAGCTGCCCGGCGGCTCTGCCATCATGATATTTAGTCAAGTGCCCCTCCGATGACGATCCCGACCGAGCCGATCGGCAGCATCCCTCGACCGCCTGCGTTGATCGACGCCGTTGCCAAGAACGGGGGCAACACCGACGACCCAGCGCTCGAGCCTCTCTTCGCAGCCGCGATCCGCGACACCCTCGAGCGCTTCGAAGCCACGGGGTCCCCCGTCATCAGCGACGGCGAGCAGCGCAAGTACCACAACTTCTTCGACTACTGCGTTCACGGGCTCCCCAACATGCGGCCCGACGGATTCAAGATCCCGTTCGCGGCCGGCCACGTCCGCCGCATGCCGCGTCTCGCCGAAGCACCGTTTCGTTACAAGGAGCACGCCGACCACTACCTCGAGGTCGCGCTTCGTTACGCGAAGAAGCCGGTGAAGCAGGCGGTCATCTCGCCCTCGGCCTTGAGCCTGCTCTACCCCCCCGACGGAATCGCCGGCTACACCCGCGCCGAGTTCATCGAGGACGTTCTCAAGGAGCACGTCGGCGAGGTCCGCCGCTGCCTCGAGAAGGGCGCGCACGCGGTCCAGATCGATTTCACGGAAGGGCGCTTCGCGGTGAAGATCGATCCCACGGGCGCTCTGCTCGCGAGCTTCATCGATCTCAACAACCTTGCGCTCGCGCGGTTCACGGCCGAGGAACGCAAGCGCATCGGCGTGCACACGTGCCCCGGCGGCGATCTCGCCTCCACGCACAGCGCCGACGTCGACTACGCCGAGCTTCTTCCGAGCTTGCTGCAGCTCAACGTCACGAATTTCTACGTCGCGCTCACGGGTGAGAAAGATCGCCGGCGCGTGCTGGCGATCATCAAGAAGCATCTCCGTCCCGGGCAACGCATCTTTGCCGGTGTCGTCTCGCCGATCGATTCCCACATCGACACGGCCGAAGAGGTTCGCGACCGGGTGCTCGAAGCCGCCGAGTTCATTCCTCTCGACCAGCTGGGAACGACCGACGACTGCGGCTACTCGCCCTTCAGCGACGACACGACGATGTCGCGCGACACCGCATTCGCCAAAATCACGGCGCGCGTACGCGGGACGGCACTTGCCTCCGAGGTTCTCGGAGCAGGTTGATGGAGCACGACGACGAAGAGGAGAAACTCCTTCGCTCGGTGGCGTTGCAGAACATCGAGACGATTCTCCGCGCGCGCCAGCGGGCCGAAAAAGAGCTGCTCGAGACCAAGGAGGCGCTCCTCGACGAGACGCGCGTTCTCGAGCTCCTGAACGAGACTGGCGCGAAGCTCACGTCGAACCTCGAGCTGCACGCGGTCGTTCAAGCCGTCACCGACGCGGCGACGCAGCTGAGTGGCGCGCAATTCGGCGCGTTCTTCTACACGGCCACCAACGACGACGGCGACGTGTTCTCGCTCTACACGCTGTCGGGCGCGCCGCGTGAGGCGTTCGAAAAATTCGGCCATCCGCGCGCGACGCCGATCTTCGCGCCGACCTTCCAAGGCGGCGGTGTCATCCGGCTCGACGACGTGCGCGACGACCCGCGGTACGGGCAGTGGGCTCCCCACCACGGCATGCCGAAGAACCACCTTCCCGTCGTCAGTTACCTGGCGGTGCCCGTCATCGCGCGGTCGGGCAAGGTCATCGGCGGCCTCTTCTTCGGTCACGCCGAGCGCGGTGTCTTCACCGAGCGTTCCGAGCGTCTGATCGTCGGTGTCGCGGCGCAGGCGGCCATTGCCATCGACAACGCGGGTCTCTACGAGGAGGCCAAGCGATCGGCTGCAGAACGGGCGCGCCTGCTCGATGGCGAACGTGCCGCGCGCGCCGAGGTCGAGCGCGTCAGCCTGGTGAAGGACGAGTTCCTCGCGACGCTGTCCCACGAGCTTCGTACGCCGCTGAACGCGGTGCTCGGCTGGTCCGAGATGCTGCTGTCCCGCGCCGAAGCCGGCTCCGAGACGCGGCGCGGGCTCGAGACGATCGTCCGCAACGCCCGCGCGCAAGCGCAGCTGATCGAGGATCTCCTCGACATGAACCGCATCGTCTCCGGCAAGATCCGGCTCGACGTCCAACGCCTCGATTTGGCACCCGTGGTCGAGGCCGCACTCGACTCCGTTCGCCCGTCGGCGGACGGCAAAGGCATCGTCATCCGCCGCACACTCGACCCCAACTCGGGTCCGGTGTTCGGCGATCCGAACCGGCTCCAGCAGGTCGTTTGGAACCTCCTCACCAACGCGGTGAAGTTCACGCCGCGCGGCGGCAAGATCGACGTCATCGTCCAGCGCGTGAACTCGCACGTCGAGATAGCGGTCCATGACTCGGGCATGGGCATCGCCACCGAGTTCCTTCCGCACCTCTTCGAGCGCTTCCGGCAGGCCGACTCTTCGACCACACGCAAGTTCGGCGGCCTTGGCCTCGGGCTGTCGATCGTCAAGCAGCTCGTCGAGCTCCATGGCGGTACCGTCAAGGCGGACAGCCCGGGCGAAGGGCTGGGGGCAACGCTGACCGTGTCGCTGCCGCTCCGCGCGGTGCGCGAATCTTCCACGCCGCGAGAGCATCCGACAGCGCAGCGTGCGCCGGTCATGCGCGCCCCCGAGATCTCGCTCGGCGGCCTCAAGGTGCTGGTCATCGATGACGAGCTCGATGCGCGGGAGCTCGTGCAGTACGTGCTGCTCAGTGCCGACGCCGAGGTGATCGCGGCGGGCTCTGCGGCCGAAGGCTTCGCGCTCCTCAAGGCCGAGCGTCCGGACGTGATCGTCAGCGACATCGGCATGCCGGAGAACGACGGCTACCAGTTCATGCGCGACGTGCGGGCTCTTCACGCGAGCGACGGCGGGATGACGCCAGCCATCGCGCTCACCGCGTTTGCGCGCTCCGAAGATCGTACGAGAGCGATGCTCGCGGGCTACCAGGTCCACGTCTCGAAGCCCATCGAGCCGCGCGAGCTCGTGGCGACCGTCATGAGCCTCGCGACGAACAGCGGCCGCGCACGCTGAATCGCTTTGTGGTAACGAGGCGCCCATGCGTGGGACAGCCTTGGTTTACAGCTCGCACGACCGCAGCCCCTACTTGCACGGTCGGTACATCGTGGAGCGCGCGCTCCAGGGGTGGAACAAGCGAGTGCTCTTCTTGCCGATGTCGGAGACGGTGCAGAACGGCAGCGAGTACGACCGCCAGGAATTTTCGTGGGGCACCTTTCGCTGGTACTTCGATCAGTTCCGCCAGTACGGGCTCGACGCCGTTCCGTTCTTCTGGTCGTCCTCCCTCTCGCGTAGCGACCTCGACGTTTTCTGGGAGATGCTCTGGTCGTCGGACGTCGTCATCCTCGGCGGCGGCCACAGCCTCACGGGTATCCGTCGCTACAAGGAGCTCGGCTGGGCCTACGACGGAGAGTGGGGCAAGTTCGGTCGCATCCTCCACGAGCGCCGCGAGCGCGGGCTGCTGACGGTCGGCTTTTCGGCCGGCGCCGACCAGCTGTGTGAGTCGCTGCATCGCCGAACGTGGGACGAGTTCGACGGCAAGGGCATTGGTCTCGTCCGCAACACGATGGTCACGTTGCACCACGATCCCAGCCGCAACGGCGAGCTCGCAGAGGCCGCGTACCGCTTTCCCAACCACATGGTGTTCGGTCTGCCCAACGACTCGGGCATCAACCACGACTTCGGCACGCTGCCGTCAGGCAACGTGTGGCAGGTCTACGAGTTCATCACCGACAACTCGTGGCCTGTCGACAGCGACGCGTTCCACGTCCGCACGCGCTCTGGCGCAAAGATCGATCACGTCTACAACGACGGCCGTCACTGGAGCTTCGGCGGCGGCGATGCGCTCGTCCGCGTCGAGTCACCCGATGGTCGCTGGCGCGACGCCTGGATCTGCAGCGGCGGCCGGTGGCTTCACTACCGAACCCAGCAGCCCACGATGCACCATTCGGTCGAAGAGATTCTCGCCCGCCACTGATCCGCTGGTTCGACTTGCGCGTCACTCCCTCCTGAGTTACTCCCACTCCGTCGCCTGATGTAGGCAGACCTGGGAGGCCATCGGTGATGATTTCGCGCGTATTTGCCCTGTCGCGCGTCGCTTCGCTCTTTCTCGGCGCGGGCTGTAGCGGCGCCGCGAGTGACGACGAGGTGGCCGACAGCCCGCTGACGGGTACGACCAGCGCCGAGCGCGGAATCCACTTCGAGGGGCAGGTCTACGTTGCGACGTCCGCGAGCGACGACGACATCCGCACGTCGATCGCGCGCGAGGTCAAGACGGCGATCGGCGCGCTTCGCGATCCCAAGGTGTCGATCAACGATCGCGGCGCGTCGAACGCCCTCGACACGGCGAAGTGGACCAAGCGCTCGCTCTCGGTGGTCGACCCGAAGAACCCCGCCGCGCCGCCGGGCGAGACGCTTCGCGTGACCTACCGCTACGACGACCGCGCCGTCGTGACCAACACGCTCGCCGCGCGCAGCGCGATCGACTTCACGATGCTCGCCGACGACTACGGCGCGCACGCCGACCCGCTGAAGACCGCTTGCACCGACGACAGCACCACCGACACGGACTCGCTCTGGTACCACTACGCACCCGGCAACGCGGCCTGCCAGACGAAGGTGCGCGCCGAGCTTGCCGCGATTGCGGCCGAGAGGTCCGCGCTTGGCGAGGGCGACACCAAAGTCGGTCCTGTCGAGGCTGGTCGCTGGTTTCTTCCGGTCACCGCCAAGCTCGACCCGCCAAAGCTGCTGAATCAAAAGTTTTCGCCCGAGTACGACCGCCTCTTCGGGGTCGGCACCGACAAGTCGACTGTGCTCGTTTACGCGTTCTTCGGCGTCGACGTCGACGAGACCAACCCCGACGACTACCTCGCGCAGGAGGCCGTGCGATTCTTCCGCGCGATGCTGCGCGCCCAGCCCAACTTCCGCGTCACCAAGACCGAGCCGTCAGCGCAGCTCTTCGACATCGACGTCGACGGAAAGCGCATCGCGAACGTGTCGTGGGAGAAGATGTTCTCCTGGCTCCTCGACAAGTCGGGCTACCCGGCCGAGGTCGGTAGCGATCGGACGAAGATCGACGCCCTGCGGCGCGCGGCGCTCGCGAAGCTCACCGAGCGCTGGATCGAGTGGACGTTGCCGATCGAGGTCGCTGCCCCCGGCGGCGCGCCGAAGCAGATGAACGTCGTGGTGCGATCCTTCTTCGGGCTCGAGGACGGCAGTGCCGAGGCGCGGCAGCACGCGCAATGGCGTTACCTCGAAGCGTTCTGGCACGGCGACGTCTTCGTCTACAACGGCCACTCGCACTTCGGTCACGGCCCGCTCGAGCCGGCGCTCTACAACGCGCAGAACTTCAACGACCGCTACCAGGTGGTGATGGTGAACAGCTGCATCTCGTTCAACTACTACCACCAGGATTTTTTGAACATGAAGCCCGGCGGGTCGAAGAACCTCGACATGGTTCTCAATGGCCTTCCTTCGTACGTCTACGGTGGCGGCGAGGCGACGGCCCGCTTCGTCACCGGCCTCCTCGACGGCAAGCAGAAGCCGTACGTCGATCTCCTCGAGGGCATGCGGATGGACATGCCCTGGGGCGAGCGCGGCTACGATCCGATGCGCGTCGTCGACGGCGAGCTCGACAACGCCTTCTCGCAAGCGAAAACGCCGCTCACACTGAAGACGCTCGCCCCGGTCTACTGACAGTCGCGTTCGAGCGCCGCGCGCTCGCGGCCGAGCTGACATAATGCGCCGATGCCGGGACACGCCTATCCGCCGGACCTCGCGCGCTACATCGAAGCGCATTGGCCGCCAGCGACGGCGTTGACCCTCTCGGGACAGCTCCTCGGAGAAGCGATCGCGGCGGCGTTTCAAGCGTCGCTCACTTCCGAGGAGGGGCGACCGACACGCTTTCGGCTCTTGCTCACGCGAGCGGACCTCCTGCCCGCGGGTGGCATTCCAAACGAGGGTGTCCTCCGTTTGAAGTTCGAGCACAGTCGTCCGTTTCTCGCCGACGAGCTCCGGCGGTTGGCACCGGCGGCGCATTTCGAGACGTCGCTCATCGGCGCGCACGTCGAGGATGGCGCGCTGCGGATCTGGGGCCTTGCGCACTCGGGGCCGGCTTGGCTTGCGCCAAGC